>CAYZLI010000011.1:0-29900 GCA_964479195.1 uncultured Rhodocyclaceae bacterium | reverse complement strand
GCAAAGTCGAAGCGCTGACAGGCTGGAAGCGCCGAATTGCCCGGCTGATCGGGATTCTATAGACTACCAACCAAGGAGAAACCGCCATGACCGAGAACGTGGAAAACCTGATCCTGGAGCACATGAAACGCATGCAAGCCGAGATGGCCGCGATTCGCCAGGACACGGCCGAGATCAAGGGCCGCCTCGGCAGCATCGAAACCGGTATCGCCCGCATCAGCCAGGGCGAGGCCGGCAACTACGCTGAGATCATCGAGAACCGCCACATGTACGACCGCCTGGCCCAACGCGTCGAACGCCTGGAACGGCGAATGGAACTCAGCGACCACTGAGGCGCGCCGCCCCAAAAACAAACCCGGCCTTGCGCCGGGTTTTTTTGTCGGCAAGATCGATCTCAACTCACCTTTTTGACTTCCAGCAGCAAGAGGAGCTGCGAGCGACCCCGGGTGTTCGTGCGACCGTGCAGGAAATCGGGCAGGAACGCCGGCCCGCTACGGGTGGCTTGCTCTTTGGATTCGCCCAGGCCAGCCAGGATCGCCCGCACGCCGCAGGATGGCTTCCGCCTTGAGGATCACGGGCCGGTCCACCATCTTGCCGTCCACCTGCACGGCCGCCGGCCCGGCAGCGGTCGCCGCGACCACCCGCTGCGCCCACGCGATCTCCTCCGGCGTGGGGCGAAACGCCTTGTTGACCGGGGTGACCTGGTTCGGATGGATGCAGAGTTTCGCCCCGAACCCCATCGCCCGGGCGAAGGCCAGGTCGGTGTCGAGCCGGACGGGATCGGCGAGCGCCTCGGTGACCCCGGCGATCGGTGGATCGATGCCGGCACAGCGCGAGGCGATAGCGATCCGGGCGGAGGGGTAGATGAGCGCGCGCTCATCCTCGGACAGGAACTGCATGTCGACGGCGTAGTCAAGGGTCCCGAAGGCGATGCGCCGCACGCCCCCGGCCTGGGCGATCTCGTCGATCCGCTCGATGCCGCGGGCGGACTCGACGATGGGGACGATGCCGACGCCGGCGCCCAGGCGCTCGCGCAGCCGGGCGATCTGGCCCGCCGAGTCCGCCTTCGGCAGCAGCACCGCCACCAGCGGCAGCCCCGCGACGAGGGCCACGTCCTCCTCGAACCATTCCGTCCCGGCGTCGTTGATGCGCACCGCCATGGCGCAACCCGCTTCCCGCAGGCCGCGCCATTGGAGGATGGCGCGGCGCGCCGCCGCCTTCTGCCCGGGCGCCACGGCGTCCTCGAGATCGAGGATGACGGCATGGGCGCCGGAAGCGGCGGCTTTCGCAAAGCGCTCGGGCCGGTCGCCCGGGACGAACAGGTAAGAGGCGATATACATGCCTGGGTCCACCGCCGGATCAGAACTTGTTCGGGTCGAAGCCGGTTTCCTTGTAGATCGCCTGGATGAGGTCCTTGCCGATCTTGGCTTCATGGTCGCGGTGCACCTTGACCAGCGCCCTCTTCCACTCCCCTTTCTCCTGGGGCGTGACGGCCAGGATCTGGGTCTTGCCGGCCTTGCGGATGCCTTCCAGCGCGTCGTCGTTCTCCTTCTTGGCGATGTCGTTGGAGTAAGCGGTGGCATCCTTCATCGCCCCTTCGAGCGCCGTGCGGATGTCCGCCGGCAGAGCGTCCCAGAACTTCCTGTTCGCGATCACGGCGTAGCCGATGTAGCCGTGGTCGGATTTCGTGAGGTATTTCTGCACTTCGTGGTGCTTCTGGGTGTACATGTTCGACGGGGTGTTCTCCGAGCCATCCACCACGCCCGTCTGCATGCCCTGATACACCTCCGAGAAGGCCATCACCTGCGGAATGACGCCCAAGGCGCGCATCTGGGAATCCAGCACCTTGGAAGACTGGATGCGCGTCTTCACGCCTTTGAAGTCCTCGGGCTTCTTCAGCGGCTTGTTGGCGCTCATCACCTTGAAGCCGTTGTCCCAGAAGGCGAGGCCCTTGATGCCCTTGGGATCGAGCTTCGCCAGCAACTGCTGGCCCAGCGGGCCCTGCGTGACCTTGTGCAGATCCTCGTAGCTGTCGAAGATGTAGGGCAGGTCGAAGACCTCGAACTCGCGCACGCCCAGCGGGCCGAACTTGGCGAGCGAGGGCGCCAGTATCTGCACCGCGCCGAGCTGCAACGCCTCGAGCTCTTCCTTGTCCTTGTAGAGCTGGCTGTTCGGATAGACCTCGACCGTGACCCGGCCGCCGGTGCGCGCCTCGGCCAATTCCTTGAACTTCAGCGCGCCCTTGCCCTTGGGCGTGTCGTTGGCGACGACGTGGCTGAACTTGACGATGATGGGCTGCTGGGCCGCGACCGATCCCGCGAGTAACAGCGCGGCCGCGCAAAGCAGTGTGGAAACGAGCTTGCTCATGATTGAACCTCCTCCTTTGTTCCGTGCATGGATGTGGTCTCCGTTGAGGGTCGCGCAACCGCTCGGCTCAGGCCGGTTTCTTGTTAGGAGCTCTAAAGGATGAAGCCCACCGCATCCGCCTGGGCGATGTTCCAGATGCGCGCCGCCGCCTCGCGCACTTCCCCGGCGCTCGCCGCCCCGCTGAAGGCCGCCAGGCGCAGCGCCTTGTCCTCCAGCTCGGGCCGGGACAGCGTGTTGCCCGGGTCGCCCTTCGGCTCGTCGACCCGGCCGTGCAGCGTCCGCCCGTCGTCGGTTTCCACCACCACCTTGCCGATCCATCGGGCCGGATAGGCCTGGTCCACTTCGGCATCGAGCACCATGCCGACCCGGTCGCGGAAGGCGGCGATGCGGGGATCGTCGAAGTGAGTCGCGAAATCCGTTATGCCGGCGCGGCGGAACCACGCGATCATCCCCAGCACCGTACCCATCGAGAACTTCGCTTGATGGACGGTTTGCGGCTTGAGCACCGGTCCGAGCACGTCGAGGGCGCCCTGGTGCACCCTCGCGGTGACCCGGACGATCCGCTCCGGGGCCAGGTCGTTGGCGGTTATCACTTGCAGCAGCGCGTCGGCCGCCGGATGGGTATGGCGGCAGGAGGCGTGGTACTTGAACGAGGTCTCGGCCAGCGCCCAGCGCCCGCCCAACCGGTCGGTGAGGCGGGCCGGGTCGGCATCCGTGGACATGCCGGCCGCCAGGCCCTGGGCACCGTCCAGGATGCGCTGCGCGCCGCTGAAACCGTCCTGGGCGAGATACGCCGCCGCGAGGCCGGCCGTCGCGGCATGGGCGGTGTGCAACTGCTTGGAGTCCGCGGCATCCCGCAGGAACTCCCATAGCCCCGCCGCTTGCGTGCCGGCGGAGCCGAAAGCATGCCGCATTCGCTCCGGCGACAGCTCCAGCAGCCGGCCCGCCGCCGCCGCGGCGGCAACGGTGCCGGCGGTGCCGGTGGTGTGGAACACCTTGTAGTGGGAACGCCCCAGGAATTCGCCGACGCGGATGCCCACCTCGTAACCCACCACCGCGGCCGTAAGCAGGTCGCGTCCCGGACTCTTCAGCGCCTGCGCGACCGCGAGTACCGGCGGGAAGACCACGGTAGCCGGGTGAAACACCGAGCCGTTATGCACGTCGTCCTGTTCGGCGACATGGGAGGCGGCGGCATTCACCATCGCTGCGAACAGCGGCGTGGTCCGGCGGCGCGAGATCAGCACTTCGGAGGGGCCGGACCCGGGCCCCATCCGGCAGGCGAAGCGCTCGATGGCTTCGACGGGCCCGGCGCCCTTCCCGGCGAGGGCGGAGCCGAACCAGTCGAGGAAAAGGTCTTCGGCGCGGCGCAGTACCGGCTTCGGGATCTGCTCGAAGCGCAGTTCGGCGGCGAAGCGGGCCAGTTCCGCGCCGGGATGCTCGGGGTTCTGGGTCATGTCGCCTTCTCCGCTCGCAGGCGCGCGATGTCCGCGTCGCCGTAGCCCAGCTCGCGCAGGATCGCCGCGGTGTGCTCCCCCAGCGCGGGGACCGCACCCATGCGCGGCGCGTAGGCGTTGGGCAGCCCGGGCGGCAGCAGCGCCGGGACGCGGCCGGCGGGCGTACCCACTTCCGTCCAGCGCCCGCGCGCCCGAAGCTGGGCGTGCTCCCAGACCTCATGCATGTCGTTCATGCGCGCGTTGGCGATCTGGGCGGCGTCCAGCCGTTCGATCACCTGCTCCGCCGTGAGGCGCGAGAAGGCGTCGACGATGAGGGTGCGCAGTTCCTGGCGCGCGGCCGTGCGGCGCGAATTGGAGGCAAAGCGCTCGTCCGTGGCCAGTTCCGGGCGCCCGAGCACCTTGTCGCAGAAGAGCGTCCATTCCCGCTCGTTCTGCAGCCCCAGCATCACCGTCTTGCCGTCGCCCGCCGTAAACGGGCCGTAGGGGTAGATGGTGGCGTGGGCGGCGCCGGCGCGCGGCGGCGGCGTGGCGCCGTCGAAGGCGTAGTAGAGCGGATAGCTCATCCACTCGACCATGCTCTCCAGCATCGACACATCGATGCGGCAGCCCCGGCCGGTCCTGCCGCGCTGCATCAGCGCCGCGAGGATGTTGCTGTAGGCATACATGCCGGCAGCGATGTCGGCGATGGAGCAGCCGGCCTTGGCCGGCTCCTCGGGCGTACCGGTGATGGAGAGGAAGCCCGACTCGCTCTGGATCAGCAGGTCGTAGGCCTTCTTGTCGCGGTATGGACCGTCGGCGCCGTAGCCGGAAATGTCGCAGACGATCAGCCCCGGGGCCCGCTCCCGCAAGGCCTCGTAGGACAGGCCCAGGCGGGCCGCGGCGCCGGGGGCGAGGTTTTGCACCAGCACGTCGGCGCGCTCCAGGAGCGTCGCCAGGATGCCGGCGGCCTCCGGGTGCTTGACGTCGAGGCTCAGGCTCTCCTTCGAACGGTTGGTCCAGACGAAATGGGAAGCCAGCCCGCGCACGCGCTCGTCGTAGGAACGGGCGAAGTCGCCCACACCCGGCCGCTCCACCTTGATCACGCGGGCGCCGAGGTCGGCCAGTTGCCGCGTGCAGAACGGCGCGGCGATGGCGTGCTCCAGGGTAACGACGGTGATGCCATCCAGGGGTCGCATGGGAGGCTCCGCTCAGAACGAGCGCGGCAGGCCGAGCACGTGCTCCGCCACGTAGGACAGGATCAGGTTGGTCGAGATCGGCGCCACCTGATACAGGCGCGTCTCACGGAACTTGCGTTCGACGTCGTATTCGGCGGCGAAGCCGAAGCCGCCGTGGAACTGCAGGCAGGCATTGGCCGCTTCCCAGGAGGCGTCCGCCGCCAGGAGCTTGGCCATGTTGGCCTCGGCGCCGCAGGCTGCGCGCCGGTCGAATAGCGCGCAGGCCTTGAAGCGCATCAGGTTGGCCGCTTCGAGGTTGACGTAGGCGCGGGCGATGGGGAACTGCACGCCTTGGTTCTGGCCGATGGGCCGGCCGAAAACGACGCGCTCGCCGGCGTATTTCACCACCTTGTCGATGAACCAATAGCCGTCGCCGATGCACTCGGCGGCGATCAGGGTGCGCTCGGCGTTGAGCCCGTCCAGGATGTACTTGAAGCCCTTGCCCTCCTCGCCGATGAGGTTCGCGGCGGGAATCTCCAGGTTGTCGAAGAACAACTCGTTGGTTTCGTGGTTCACCATGTTGGGAATCGGCCGCACCGTGAGCCCGCGGTCCACCGCCTGGCGCAGATCCACCAGGAAGATGGACATGCCCTCGGACTTCTTCTTCACTTCCGCCAGCGGCGTCGTGCGGGCGAGCAGGATCATGAGATCCGAGTGCTGCACGCGGGAGATCCAGACCTTCTGGCCGTTGACCAGATATCGCTCGCCCTTCCGCGCCGCCGTGGTCTTGATCCGCGTCGTGTCGGTGCCGGTGGTCGGCTCCGTCACGCCCATGGACTGCAGGCGCAGCTCGCCGCTGGCGATCTTCGGCAGGTACTCGCGCTTCTGCGCTTCCGAGCCGTGGCGCAGCAGCGTGCCCATGTTGTACATCTGGCCGTGGCAGGCGCCGGAATTGCCGCCGGCGCGGTTGATCTCCTCCATGATCACCGAGGCCTCGGTGAGCCCCAGGCCGGAGCCACCGTAGTCCTGCGGGATCAGCGCGGCGAGCCAGCCCGCCTTGGTGAGCGCGTCCACGAACTCTTCCGGGTAGGCGCGCCGCTCGTCGACTTTGCGAAAATACTCGGCGGGAAACTGGGCGCACAGGTCGCGTATGGCGTCGCGCAGGTCCTGGTACTGGTCGGGGGCGTTGAGCATCGGGGGCATGGTCCTTTCGTTCAAGCGAGTGTGGCCGTGGCTTCCATCGCCAGCCAACCGTCCGCGTCCTTCGCCCACAGGTGCACGGTCTTGCCGTCCGGCGAGGGCCGGCCGCAGACAGAGAAGGGCGCGGTGTCGAACAGCGGCTTGACGGCGCGGAAGGCGAAGCCGGCGACGCGCGCCTCCGGCAGGCTGCGCCGCAGGAGATCCAGCAGCAGGGTGGCGATCAGGGGGCCATGCACCACGAGACCCGGGTAGCCTTCCACCTCCGTGACGTAGCGGCGGTCGTAGTGGATGCGGTGGCCGTTGAAGGTGAGCGCGGAATAGCGGAAGAGCAGCACATCGTCGGGCCGGATCTCCCGGGTCCAGGCGTGCTCCGCCGGCGCCGCCCGGGGCTCCGGCGCCGCTTCGCCGGGCCGGGGGTTGTCCCGATAGACGATGTCGTGCTCCTCGCTCAGGGCCACGCCCCCGGCGCCGCCGATCTCGTGGCGCACGACGACGAACACCAGCGGCCCCGTCCGGCCTTCCTTGTGCCGCACATCGAGGATGCGCGAGCTGCGCGAGACCGCATCGCCCACCCGCAGCGGCCGATGGAACTCCAGGCGGCTGCCGGCCCACATGCGCCGCGGCAGCGGCACCGGCGGGAGGAAGCCGCCGCGCTGGGCATGGCCGTCAGGGCCGATTTCCGATTGCCGGTGGATCGGCAGGAAATACAGCCAGTGCCACAGGGGCGGCAGGGCGTCGCCCGGCCGCGGCGGCGGGTCGTCCCGGTCCAAGGTGGACGCCAGGGCGGCGACCGGCACCGGGGTCACCTGATCCGGGCGCGTCGCGGTCTTTCCCACCCACTGCTGCAGATATGCGATATCCAAAGCCATGCGCTCCATCCCCCTTGTGTAGGCTCTCCGCGGCCACTGCCTCAGCGGCCGTTCGGGCTACGCGAATTGTGGGAGCGGGCGGGATGTCCGGCAATTACCGTTTGGACAATCGGGCCTTCGCGTTTTGCGAAGGCTAGGCAGGAGTTGCAAAGGCTAGGCGGCAGGCTCGCCGAGGAGGTGCTCGACCAGGTTCCTGGCCGGCAGGGGCAGAAGGTCGTCGCGCACGCAGACGTACATCTGGCGCACGGCCCAGGCATCGGTGAGGGGCAGCAGACGCAGCTTCATCTCGCGGCTGAAGGATCGGGCCGCCGCCTCCGGCAGCACGCCGATGCCCAGCCCGGCCTCGATCATGCGGCAAACGGCCTCGAAGCTCTTCACCTGTATCCGCAGCCGCAGGGGCTTGCCCGCCCCCACGGCCGCGTCCTCGAGAAGCTGGGACATGGCGGTGTTGCCTTCCAGCCCCACCAGGTCGTAGTCCAGGAGGTCGGCAAAGCGCGCGCGCCTGCCGCGCAGGGGGTGGCCGCGCGGCACGACGGCGACGAGCTGATCGGCGCGGTAGGGTCGGCAGCGCAGGCCCTCCGCGGGCGCCAGTCCCAGGGTGACGCCCACATCGGCCGATCCATCCCGGACCGCCTGGGCGATTTCGACGCTGAGGCGCTCCCGGATTTCCAGCTTGATCTCCGGGAAGCGGCGCGAAAACGCGGCGAGGTCGTGGGGCAGGAACTGGCTCATGGCCGAGGTGTTGGCTTGCAGCCGGACGCGACCCTTCATGCCTTTGGCGTAGTCGGACAGATCGGCCCACAGGCGGTCGGCTTCTCGCAGCATCCGCCGCGCGTGGGCGGCGAGCGCCACGCCCGCGGCGGTCGGCTCGACCCCGCGCGCGCTGCGGTGCAGCAGATCGACGCCGAACTGCGCCTCGAGCAGTGCGATGCGCCGGCTCGCGGCCGACAGGGCGATATGGGACTGTTCCGCCGCCTTGGAAAGGCTCCCGCTTTCAACGGTGCGCAGGAACAGCGCCAGAGAGACCAAGTCCGGGAGCATGCCGGGGCTCAGCGCCCGCCCGGCCGCCCGAAGGGCGCTGGACGCCCCCTCGGGGGGGTTGAGGCGGGGTTTCGCAAAGCACCGCTTTGCGCCGCCGAAACGGGCGAGCCGTGCAAGGCGAGCCCTCCGCGAACAAAGTGAGCGTGGGGGCCGTTCATCTCAGTCCTCCCGCGCCCCGGCGGCTTTCAGCACGGCCGCGATCTCGCCGTGCCCCGCCGCTACCGCCCATTTCAGGGCCGTGGCACCCTGGTCGCCCGTGGCGTTCGGATCGGCCTTGGCGTTGAGCAGCAGCTTGACCGTTTCCAGGTGGCCATTCCTGGCTGCCGCCATGAGGGCGGTCGCCCCGTTGGGCGCCCGGGCAGCCACCGCCGCGCCCTGGTTCAGGAGAAACCTGGCGATTTCGGTATGCCCCTCGAAAGCCGCATAACTCAGGGGCGTCCAGCCGGCATGGTTGATTTCCGCCCCGGCCCCGGTGAGCAACTTTACGATCTCCAGATGACCTTTGAGGGCGGCCAGCATCAAGGCCGAGTCGCCATGGCGGTTGCGGCCCCGCACCCGGGCCCGGTGGTCGAGCAGGAAGCGCACGAGTCCCCCGTTGCCGTTGCGCGCCGCCAGCATGAGCAGCGTGTTTCCCGCCGGATCTACCGTATTGACGTCCATCCCGCTCTGCAGGATGGTGGTCACCTTGGCAGTGTCGTTCTCCTCGATGGCTTTCAGCAGGTCGTCGTAAATGCCGGCCCGTACGGGGCCGGCGGCGCCGACGAGCAGCGCCAGGGACAGGAACACCGCCCGGGTTGTCTGGCTGGTCATAAATCGATGCAAATCAATTAATTGTCACCTTGAACAGGCGGCAGAAATTGTCCGTTGTGGCGCGCGCCACTTCTTCCACCGGAATCCCCCGCAGGGCGGCGACTTCCGCCGCCACGTAGCGGACATAGGCCGGCTCGTTCGGCTTTCCCCGGTACGGGACCGGGGCGAGGTATGGGGCGTCCGTCTCGACCAGCAGCCGGTCCAGCGGAACCGTCTTGGCGACCTCCTTGAGTTCGCGCGCATTCTTGAAGGTGACGATGCCGGAAAACGAGATCAGGAAACCCAGGTCCACGGCCTGCCTGGCCACCTCTGCGGTTTCCGTAAAGCAGTGCATCACCCCGCCGACGGCGGCGGCGCCCTCCTCCGCCAGGATGCGCAGCGTATCCCCGGCGGCCTCCCGCATATGGACAATCAAGGGCTTGCCGCTCGCCCGGGCGGCCCGGATATGCACGCGAAAGCGCTCCCGCTGCCACTCCGGTTCGTCCTTGTGCCAGTGGTAGTCCAGCCCGGTTTCGCCGATGGCCAGCACCTTGGGATGACGGGCGTAGGTTACCAGGGCCGCCACGTCCGGCTCGAGGCAGTCCCGCTGCTCGGGATGGACGCCGACCGAGGCGTACAACTGGCTGTGGGCTTTCGCCAGCGCCAGCAGCGCCGGCAGCGCTTCCAGGCTGACAGCGGCGCAGAGCGCCGCCTCCACCCCGGCGTCTTTCATGGAATCAAGGACTTGTGGCAGACGCTCGGCGAGTTCCGGGAAATCCAGGTGGCAGTGGGAATCGACCAGCATCCGGCAGGCAATCACATGGTATGGGTCTGGCGGCCGGCCGGGTAGCCGCCGAGGATGGCTTCGATCTTGCGCCGCGCCGCCTGCCCGGACTCGTCCTCGCTGAACTGCACGCCGATGCCCTGGGTCTTGTTTCCTTGGGCGCCCGCCGGCGTCACCCAGACCACGGTGCCGGCGATGGGCAGCTTGCCCGGTTCGTCCATGAGCGAGAGCAACATGAACACTTCGTCGCCCAGGGCATAGGGCTTGGCCGTCGGGACGAAGATGCCGCCCCGCTTCAGGTAGGGCATGTAGGCCGCGTAGAGGGCCGATTTGGAGTTGATGTTGAGGGACAGGACGCTGGGGCGGGCGCCGCTGGCCGGGGCCTTGTTGGGGTCGGTCATCCTGTTTTTTTCCTTATCTCCCGCTCGCCACCGCCCGTCCGTAGCGGGCCAATATGTCTTCCAGGAACAGCCGGGGATTGAGCGGATGCTGCACCACAGCCTTGATTCGCAACAACTCATTGTAGCAGTCAATCAGGCCGGGGACCGAGGCGCCGGCGGCCGTGGCGCGCAGCTCCGCGAGCCTCCCCCCGTGATAGAGCGCCTGGCCGCAGAGCTTCACGCAAACCAGGTCGAATACCCATTTCTGCAGCCAGGTGACCAGGGTGCGCTTGTCCGGCCGGGCCGCCCCGTCCTTGCCCTCCTTCAGCCAGCCCTCCCAGCGCCCGGCCACGGCCACGGGCCCGAGGCGCGGCAGTTGGCCCAGGTCGCCGATGAAGGCATCCAGCCGCCCGACGTCTTCGGCTTCCCCCGCCGCGGCGAGAGGCATGCCGCCCGCGTGGGCGAGCAATTCCTCGGCCCGGGTCACCCGGGAGGAGTGCAGCCAGGCCAGCGCCTGCTCTGCGGGTGGTTTTGGGAAGGGGATCGTCTGGCAACGGCTGCGGATCGTCGGCAGCAGGCGGCGTGGATTGTGAGAAACAAGTAAGAACAATGTGCTTGAAGTTGGTTCTTCAAGCATTTTAAGAAGTGCGTTGGCCGTCGCCAGGTTCATGGCCTCGGCGGGCTGGAGGATCACCACCCGCGCCCCTTGGCGATGGGTGCCGATGTTGAGGAAGTCTTCCAGCGCCCGCACCTGGTCGATGCGGATCTGCTCCGATTTCTTCTTGGGGCCGGACGGGTCGGCCTCCCCGTCGGCCTCCTCGTCCGAGCCGTTTTCACCCCCGGGTTCGACCCGGCGGAAGTCGGGGTGGTTACCCGCGGCGAACCATCCGCAAGGGGCGCATTGCCCACAAGCCGGGGCGAGCCCCGTCGCCTTTTCGCACAACAGGCGGGCAGCCAAGGTTTGGGCGAAAGCGGATTTGCCGCCCCCTTGGGGACCGGCCAGGAGGAGGGCATGGGGCAAGCGGTCGAGGCGCCCGAGGAGACGCTCCCAAGAGGCTTGTTGCCATGGAAATATCATTTGAGAAGCTTTGTTGCCACTACTTCTTCAAGTAATTTCTGAACATCGGCGACCCCTTTCCGGGCATCCACGAGCTGGATTCGGCCGGGAAACTCCGTCGCCCGCTCCAGATAGGCGGTACGCACCCGGTCGAAGAACTGGCGGGTTTCCTGCTCGAAACGGTCCGGGGCCTGGCCGCTCCGGGCGAGCCGCTCGCAGGCCACGTCGGTCGGCACGTCGAACACCAGGGTCAGGTCGGGCTGCAAGCCGCCCTGCACCCACTGCTCCAGGATCTCGATCTTCTCCCGCGCCAGCCCGCGCCCTCCCCCCTGGTAAGCGTAGCTGGCGTCGGTAAAGCGGTCCGAGACCACCCATTTGCCGGCCGCCAGGGCGGGCAGGATCAGCTTGTCCAGGTGCTCCCGGCGGGCGGCGAACATCAGCAGCGCCTCCGTTTCCAGGTGCATGGGCTCCGACAGCAGCAGGGCGCGCAGCTTCTCCCCCAGCTCCGTACCGCCCGGCTCGCGGGAGGCGACCACCTCCTTGCCGCAGCGCTTCAGGTGCCCGATCAGCCAGGCGTGATGGGTGCTTTTCCCGGCGCCGTCGATGCCTTCCAGGGTAATGAATTTTCCGCGCATTCAGTTGGCCCGCTTTTTCTGGTATTTGGCCACGGCCCGGTTGTGCTCGTCCAGGTTGCCGGAGAAATGGCTGGAGCCGTCCCCCCGGGCCACGAAATACAGCATGTCCGATCCGGCCGGATGCAGGCTCGCCTGGATCGAGGCCAGCCCGGGCAGGGCGATGGGCGTGGGCGGCAGCCCCGGCCGCGTGTAGGTATTGTAAGGCCCATCCGTCGCCAAATCCTGCTTGCGCAGGTTGCCGTCGAAGCGCTCCCCCAGGCCGTAGATGACGCTCGGATCGGTCTGCAGCAGCATGCCCTTGCGCAGCCGGTTGACGAACACCGCGGCAATCAGCGACCGGTCCCGGGCCTGCCCGGTTTCCTTCTCCACGATCGAGGCCATGATCAAGGCCTCGTAGGGCGAAGCATAGGGCAGGTGCGCATCCCGGCTCGCCCACTCCGCCGCCAGGATCTGCTGCATCGCGCGATGGGCGCGGCGGAGCACGTGCAGGTCGCTGGAGCCCCGCGCGAAAAGGTAGGTGTCCGGGTAGAACCCTCCCTCGGCCGGCCCCTCGGCGCCCAGCTTTTCCAGGATCTGGCCCTCGCTCAGCCCCGCCGTGTCGTGGACGAGCGCAGGATGGGCGTCCAGGGCGGCCCGCAACTGCCGGAAGGACCAGCCCTCGATGAAAACGATCTCCGCCTGGGTCACGTCGCCCCGGGTGAGCTTCTCCAGCAAGTCCCGGGGTGTGACCCCGTCCCGGATCTCATAGCTGCCGGCCTTGATCTCCCCCGCCTTGCCGAGCAGGCGGGCGAAGACGGTGAACTGCCAGGGCCGCAGCGGCACGCCCGAGTCCGCCATCTGCCCCGCGGCGGCACGCAGGCTGCTGCCGGCCTTGATGTGGAAGTCCAGCGAACTGGCCCGCAGGGGCAGCGGGGTGACGGCGAAATGGCCCATCCAGCCGGCAAAGGCCAACGCGGCAACGAACAACAGGGCAAGCAGGCGCCGGAACCAGCGCATCATGGGTCGGGAAGCGAGGCGGAAGGGTACAGGCGATATAATAGCTCAACCCCTACCCCAACCGACCCAAGACCCACGATGAACCCATCCTGGCAGAGCTTCCTGGAAGAGCGCGGCGCCCACCTCGCAGCCGGCGAGTTGCCGGACTTCGGCGACCCGCGAGCCGAACTCGCGGCGGCGGAGGCCGGCACCGTCCTCGTGCCCCTGACCCACTTCGGCCTGATCCGCGCCAGCGGCGCCGATGCCGCGGGCTTCCTGCACAACCTCTTGACCAACGACGTGCAGCACCTGCCCCCGGGCCAGGCCGCGCGCAACAGCTTCTGCAGCCCGAAGGGGCGCATGCTGGCGGACTTCCTCGTCTGGCGCGAGGGCCACGACTACCTGCTGCAACTGGCGGCGGACATCCAGCCGGTCATGCTCAAGAAGCTGGGCATGTACCTGCTGCGCTCCAAAGCGAAGCTGGCGGACGCCGGGCAGGAGCTCGCGCTCCTCGGGATTGCCGGCCCGGAGGCCGAGGCGGCGGTGGGCGCCCTGGGCGGCGAGATTCCCGCCCAGCCCCTCGAACTGAGCCCCTTCGACCAGGGCTGCACGATTCGCCTGGACGCCCGGCGCTTCCAGGTGGCGGTGCGCAGCGAGGCGGCCGGCGCGGTCTGGGAGCGGCTGGCCGCCCGGGCCCGGCCGGCGGGCACCCCCGTCTGGCGCTGGCTGGACATCGCTTCCGGCATTCCGCACATCACGGCCCCCGTCCAGGAGGAGTTCGTGCCCCAGATGGCCAATTTCGAGCTGATCGGCGGCGTGAGCTTTAACAAGGGCTGCTATCCCGGGCAGGAAGTGGTCGCCCGGGCGAAGTACCTGGGCAAGATCAAGCGGCGCACCTACCGCGCCCACCTGGGCGACAGCGCTTGCCCCCGGGCCGGCACCGACCTCTACAGCCCGAACCTGCCCGACCAGTCCTGCGGCAAAGTCATCGATGCCGTATCCAGCCCAGGCGGCGGCTGCGAGCTGCTGGCCTCCATGCAGATGTCCAGCGCGGAAGGCGGGGATGTCCGGGTCGGCGCCCCGGACGGGCCGCGCCTGGAATTCCGCCCCCTGCCCTACCCGGTGGATTGACCCCTGCTCCCCTCGCCCGCTTGCGGGAGAGGGGTCGGGGGAGAGGGCTACTCAATGTGCCTGATCCTGCTCGCCTGGCGGTCTCATCCCGACTACCCCCTGGTGGTGGCCGCCAACCGGGACGAGTTCTTCGCCCGTCCCACCGCCCCGGCCGGCTTCTGGCCGGAATCGCCCAAAGTGCTGGCGGGCCGCGACCTGGAGGCCGGCGGCACCTGGCTGGGCGTGACCCGCGGCGGACGCTTCGCCGCCCTCACCAATTTCCGCGATCCGGCGCGCCACACGCCGGGCGCGCCCTCGCGGGGCCAACTGGTCGCCCGCTTCCTCACCGGGGCCGAGTCGGGCGAGGAGTATCTGCGCGAGCTGGATGCCGTGGCCGACCGCTACAACGGCTTCAACCTGGTCTTCGGCGATCCGGCCGGCCTCTGGTACTTCTCCAACTGCGGCGAGGGCGCGGGGCAGTTGGCGCCCGGCCTCTATGGCCTGAGCAACCACCTGCTGGACACGCCTTGGCCGAAGGTGGCGCGGGGCCGGTCGGCCCTGGCGGCGGCGCTCCAGGCCCTGCCCGAGGAGGCGCCCCTATTCGCGCTGCTGCGTGACGACCGGATCGCGCCGGATGAGGAGCTGCCGCGCACCGGGGTCAGCCTGGAATGGGAAAGGCTGCTCTCCGCGGCCTTCGTGCAGTCCCCGACTTATGGGACGCGCTCCGCGACCATCGTGGTGGCCGATGCCGCGGGGCAGTGGCGCTTCACGGAGCAGGCTTTCCTGGCGGGGGCCCTCCCCGGGGAGCGGCGGGACTACCGTTTCCGCATAGAGCCCTAGCACCCGGTCGCGGCCGGAAGGCCGACTTCCGACGTGATTGACGCGTGGATACTTGCCGACTATTCTGATGCCCATGGGTTCGATTGCCGGCATCGATACCGCGACGGGCGCAAGCGTGCCCGCGCACGCGCAATAGGGGGCACCTCTATGCGCACCATTGGCCACCGCAAAGAGCCCCCGATCACCTTCTCTGCCTCCGCCGTCCTGCTGGCCGAGGGTGCCCGCTTCAACGACGAAATCCACCGGCTCCCGACCGGCAACCGGACCTTTATCCCGAAAGGCATCTTCCGCTTCAAGTCGCACGAAGAAGCCAACCGCCACGACCTCGACTGTCTGGTGGCAGGCATCGCGCAGACCGCCCTGGAGCGCTCCTGATGGAAGAGTACACCCGCCCGGCCACCCTGGAAGACCTCAAGACCCTGATCCGGGCCTTGAACCAACTAGTCGTCGGGCCTCACAGACGCACTCCTTCGCGGCGGATGTTCTCGATCAGGGCGGGGTTGCTGAAGCGTTCCGGGTGCTCCCACTCGTCTTCCCGCGTCGCGCGCTCCGTGTCGGGGTCGATGTCCGCAAGGGTTCCCATGGCTGTTTCCTCCGGATACCCGGAATGATACTAGCAGCCTGTCGGGCTTAACACACCGCATGGGGGATCAAGCCCGACAGGGCTAGGCGCAGATTTCGACCGGCGTGCGCACGGGCACGAGGTCGAACAGCTCGACGACGTCCCGGTTGCGCATGCGGATGCAGCCGTGGGAGACGGGCTGGCCAACGTGTCCCTCGTCGCCCGTGCCGTGGATGTAGATGAGCCGGCGCATGGTGTCCACCTGGCGCAGGCGATTGACGCCGGGCTCGCAGCCGGACAGCCAGAGGATGCGGGTGAGGATCCAGTCGCGGTCCGGATGCTGCGCCGCGAGCTGCGGCGTGTGGGTTTCGCCCGTCGGGCGGCGGCCGACGAACACGGCGTTAAGAGGGGCGCCGGCGCCGATCTTGGCCCGCACGATATGCCGGCCGCGCGGGGTGCATTCGCTGCCCCGCTCCTCCCCCGCCCCGTTGCGCGCCGTCGACACGGGATATTCACGCAGGCGCCGTCCCGCGTCGTCGAACAACTCCAGGCTCTGGCGGGACAGGCTGATGCGCAGCAGCATGGTCAAGCGTTCAGGCTGCGGCCGCGCCTGGCGGCGAAGAAGCGGGACAGGAGCGCGCCGCATTCCTCGGCCAGGACCCCGTCCACGACTTCGCAGTGGTGGTTGAGCCGCTGCTCGGCGAAGAGGTCGACCACGCTGCCGCAGGCCCCGGTCTTCGGGTCCCGGGCGCCGAACACGAGCCGGGCGATGCGCGCATGCATGATGGCGCCCGAGCACATGGCGCAGGGCTCCAGGGTCACATACAGCTCGCAGCCGGCGAGCCGGTAGTTGCCGAGGCGGGAGGCGGCATCGCGCAGGGCCATGATTTCCGCGTGGGCCGTGGGATCGTGGCGGGAGATGGGGGCGTTGAAGCCGCGGCCGATGATCTCGCCGTCCTTCACCACCACGGCGCCGACGGGCACCTCCCCCGCTTCCAGTCCCTGCTGCGCCAGCTCCAGCGCGGCCCGCATGAACGCCGCGTTCGTCGCCGTCACTTCCACCCCGTTTCCTCCGTGCCTGTGGGTTCGCCGGATAGTATCCCACACTGCTGAAATGTGACTGGCAAGGATTACCGGTTGCGCTACGCTCCCCCGAATGACCTCATGTTCATGGCACGTACTCGGCGACCTCGACCAGGTTGCCGTCGGGATCGCGAAAATAGACCGAGCGCAGCGCGCCCAGGGCGCCCTGCCGGGGTACGGGACCGGCCTCGATGGGGATGCCCTGCGCCTGCAGATGGGCGATGACCTGCTCCAGAGGGACTGTGGCGATGAGGCAGAAGTCGCCGGAACCGAAGGTCGGTGCCGACGCCTTGGTCGGCGTGCGCGTCCCGGCATCCTGGAGATTGATCTTCTGCCGCCCGAAGCGCAGGGCATGGCGCAGCTCGCCCTGGGGGCTGCGGAAGGATTCGCGCTCCAGCCCCAGGGCGCGCTCGTAGAAGCGCAGGCTGGCCTCGATGTCCCGGACCGTGAGGACCAGGTGATCGAGCCGGTCGATGAACTGCGGGGTAGTCATGGTTCTCCTTGTCAGTATTGCTCAGCCGCCGAGCCGGACAGCCCCGCTCCCGGCCAGGGCGTCGATCTCGTCGTCGCGGTAGCCGATCTCCCGCAACACTTCGCGCGTGTGCTCGCCCAACAGCGGGGCGCCGCAGCGGACGCTGCCCGGCGTCGCGGAGAACTTCACCGGCAGCCCGAGGCTGCGGGTCCTGCCGGCGATGGCATGGTCGGTCTCCACCACCATCTCCCGGGCGGCGGTCTGCGGGTGGGCCAGCATCTCGCCGATATCGAGCACCGGCCCCACGGGCAAGCCGGCCGTTTCCAGCGCCGGGATCCATTCCGCCGTCGTGCGCTGGCACAGGTGCCGGGAAAGGGCCTCGACCAGGGCCTCGCGATGGGCCATCCGGTCGGCATTGGTGCGGAAGCGGGGATCCGCGGCGATCTCCTTTGCCTCGAGAACCTGCAGCAGCCGCTCGTAGTTGGCCTGGTTGGCGGCGCCGATATTGATCCAGCCGTCCCGGGTCGGGAAAGCCTGGTACGGGGCGTTGAGCACGTGGGCGGAGCCAAGCGGCCCCGGCGCCCGGCCCGTGGCGAAGAAGATGGCCGCATGCCAGTAGGTCTGCATGACGCCCGCCTCGAAGAGTGAGGTGTCGACCAACTGCCCCTCGCCGGTCTTCAGCCGATGCACATAGGCGGCGACGATGCCCAGGGCGGCGAGCGTCCCCGCGCCGATGTCGGTCACGGGCGGGCCGCACTTGATGGGCTCCTGGCCCGGCTCGCCGGTGATGCGCATCAGGCCGGACATGCCCTGGGCCACCAGGTCGAAGCCCCCCTTGTCGGCGAAGGGCCCAGTGAGCCCGAAGCCGGATATGGCGCAATAGATGAGCGCCGGGTTGATCTGGCGCAGGGTCTCGTAGCCCAGGCCCAGCTTCTCCATGGTCCCTTTGCGGTAGTTCTCCGTCACCACGTCGGCCTGTTTCACCAGCCGGCGCAGGACCTCCTTGCCCCCCTCCTGCTTCAGGTCCACCGCGATGCCGCGCTTGTTGCGGTTCATGGCCAGGTAGGCGGCCGATTCGCCCTGGATTGCCGGCGGCAGGAAGCGCCGGGTGTCGTCGCCGCCGGGCAGCTTCTCCAGCTTGACCACGTCGGCGCCCATGTCGGCGAGCAGCATGCCGCAGGTCGGCCCCGACATGATGTGGGCAAGCTCGATGACTTTGACTCCGGCCAGGGGTCCCATCACACCTAGCGTCCCGTGAACCGGGGCTTTTCCTTCGCCAGGAAGGCGGAATAGCCGGTGCGGAAGTCCTCGGTGCCGAAGCAGGCGTAGCTCTCCTCCAGTTCCGCCTCGGTGAGCGGACGGGGATCGGCCAGGCGGCGCAGGAACTTCTTGTGCCAGCGGGCCGCCAGCGGCGCCCCCTCCGCGATGCGGCGCGCGGCGGCGTAGGCCTCGGTCTCGACCTCCGTATCCGGGACGATGCGCGTCACCAGTCCCTTCTCCCGGGCCTCGCGGGCGCCGAAGACGCGCCCTTCCAGCAGGATTTCGGCCGCCACCGCGGGCCCGACCAGGGCGCGCAGGCCGCGCACCTCCGGGTAGCCCATGACCAGGCCGAGCCGGTTGATCGGCACGCCGAAGCGGCTCGATTCGCCGCAGATGCGCAGGTCGCACAGCGCCGCGATCTCCAGCCCGCCGCCGACGCAGATGCCCTGGATCAGCGCCACCAGCGGATGCCGGCAGGCTTCCAGCGCCTCGATGGTGCGCTGCATCACCTGGCCGTAGGCGCGGGCCTGCTCCACGTTCGCCCGCTCCCGCGGGAACTCCGAGATGTCGTTGCCGGGCGCGAAGGCCTGGTCGCCGGCGCCCCGCAGCACGATGCAGCGCAGCCCATCGTCCGCCGAGAGCGAGTCGACGGCCTCGCCCAGCCGCGCCCACATCGGCTTGGTGAGGGCGTTGAGCTTCTCGGGCCGGTTGAGCACCACCGTGGCGATGGGCCCGTCGCGCCGGAGGAGAACGGTATCGATCATTGCAACCTCAGCGATAGAAAAGCTCCACCAGGCCGAGACCGGTGTAGGGCACATAAGTGACCAGCAGCAACACTGCGGCGAGCACGCCGATGAAATAGATGTTGGTCTTGCTCACCGTCCACATGTCCTCCTTGGAGATGGTGCAGGCCACCGCCAGCACGCTTGCCACGGGCGGCGTCTGCTGGCCGATGCCCAGGTTGATGGTGACGATGAGGCCGAAATGCACCGGGTCGATGCCCACCGCCTTCACCAGGGGCATCACCACGGGCACCACCAGGATGATCGCTGCCGCCGAGTGCAGGAACATGCCGAGTACCAGGAACAGCAGGTTGAGCAGGGCCAGCACCACCCATTTGTTGGTCGTCAGGTCGGCGACCGAGGCGGCGAGCTGCTGCGGCAACTGCACCTCGGTGAGATAGACGCCGAGCAAGGAGCTCGCCGCCACCAGCAGCATCACCACGGCGGTCTGCACGCCGCCCTCGATCATGGCCTCCTTCAAGTGCTGCAGGTCGAGCTCGCGATAGATCACCAGCCCGACGAAGAGCGAGGCCACCACCGCCATGGCCGCGCCTTCGGTGGCGGTGACGATGCCGCCGAAGATGGTGCCGAGAATGATCAAGGGCAGCAGGAAAGCCCAGGCGGCCTCCTTGAAGGTGCGCCACACGTGCGACATCCGGAAGGACTGTTCGACCGGCAGGTTGTAGCGGCGGGCGAAGTAATAGGCCATCGCCATCAGGCCGATGCCGCCGATCAGGCCCGGGACGATGCCGGCGACGAACATCTGCACCACGGAGGTGTCGGCCATCACTGCGTAGAGGATCATCGGGATGGACGGCGGGATGATCACCGCCAGCGTCGCCGCGGAGGACATGACCGCGGCGGCGAGCGCCGGCGGATAGCCCTTCTTCTTCATGGCCGGAATCAGGATCGATCCCAGCGCCGCCACGTCCGCCACCGCCGAACCGGAAATTTCGGCGAAAAACAGCGAAGCGCCGATCGACACCATGGACAGCCCGCCGCGGATGCAGCCGAGCACCGCCGAGGCCAGGGCGATCAGCCGGCGCGAGATGCCCGAGGCATTCATGATCGCCCCGGCCAGGATGAACAGGGGGATGGCGAGCAGCGGGAAGTTGGTCGCCCCGTTGTACATCACCAGCGCCAGGTTGGGCAGCGACTCGGCGCCGTGGGAAGCGAGCATCGCCGCCACGGCGACGACGCCGAGCGCCACCGCGATGGGCACGTTGATCAGAGTCAGCGCGATGACGCAGGCGAACAGCAGCAGGATTTCCATCAGTGGGTCGCCTCTGCGGCCAGGTTCTCGTGGCGCACCGCCTTGCCCCGGGCCTCCCGCAACAGCTCGGGGAAGACCAGCGTCTCGGCGAGGATGAACAGAGCCGAGCTGATGGGAATCACCGACTGTGTCAGACGCACCGAGACGGTGGGCAGGCTCACCAGGAAATCCGTGGCGAGCACGTCGAGCACCGAGTAGCCGACCCAACCGAGCAGTGCGAAGAAACCCACGACCAGGGCTTCGGCGAATACCACCACGGCCACCCGGAGGTTGGGAGGCAGGGCTCCGACCAAGCCCGGGAAGCCGATGTGGGCGCGCTTGAGGGCGGCCAGCGCCGCGCCGTAGTAGGTGAGCCAGGCCAGGAGCACCGAGGCGATCTCGTCATACCAGACGAGGGGCCGGCCGAGGGTGCGGAAGACCACCCCGGCGATCACTTCGAGCGCCAGCACCGCCATCAGCAGGATGACCAGCACCTCCAGGAAGCGCTCATAGGCCACGCGCAGGTGTTGGACGCGCAATCGCGCGCCCCCCTCCCCCACTTTGGCTGCGGCCCGATGCAGGCCGAGGTTGGCGCTCATCGGCCGAGCGCCAGCGCGCGGTCGATGATCTCGCGGGCTCCCGCCACTTCCTTGCCGAAGTCGTCATACACCCTGCGGCTGGCGGCGACGAAGGCGGCCTTGTCCGCCTCGTTCACCTGGATTCCCGAGGTCTTCATCTTGCCCAGCAGCTCGGCTTCGTCCTTCTCGGCAGTGGCATAGACGAATCCCTGGACTTCCTTGGCCGTGTCCTCCAGCACCTTGCGCACCTCGGCGGGCAGCGCCGCCCATTTCTTCGTGCCGACCGTGACGTAGGCCGGCGTATAGACGTGCCCGGTCAGCGAGAGGTGCTTCTGCACCTCCTGGAACTTCTGGCTGTAGATCTGGGTGAGCGGATTCTCCTGCCCGTCCATGACCCCGGTCTGCAGCGCGGTGAACACCTCGGACAGCTTCATGGGGCTGGGGTTGGCGCCGTAGTCCTGGAACATGCGCACCCGCCACTTGCCCTCCGGCACGCGCAGCTTGATGCCCTTGAGGTCGGCCGGCAGCACGATGGGGCGCTTGGAGTTGGTGATATGGCGGTAGCCGTTCTCCCACAGCCCGATCATCTTGAGCCCCTTCTTCTCCAGTTCGGGGGCGAGCCGCGACCAGACGATCTCCTTCTCGATGCGCGCCATGTGGGCCCGGTCCTTGACCAGGTAGGGCATCTCGAAGACGCCGAACAGGTCGGACTCGGAGGACATGACGGTGGAGGGCAGCGCCAGATCCACCGTGCCCAGCTTGAGCTTCTGCAGCAGTTCCTTGTCCCCGCCCAGCTGGCTCGATCCAAAGACCACCACCTTCGCCTTGCCGGCGAGCCGCTCGTTCGCCAGCCGCGCGAATTCCTCGGCCGACTTGGCGAACAGCGAGCCGGTTTCGCCGACGTGGCCGAATTTCAGCTCGATGGTCTGGGCCCAGGCGCCGCCGGCGAGGATCAGCAGCGCTGCTCCGAACAATGCTCCAACTCGTTTCATGTCTCCTCCTGTTAGGCTTCGGGCCAGGCTGCGCCCTGTTGTGGTGAAGTCTTGCGATCAGGCTGTTGCGCGTTTCGCCGCCGCGGTCTCCTCCTGGCTGAGATAGGCCATCGCCGCCTGCACGCCACCGGCGCGGCTGGGCACCCCGGCAAGGCCGAGACCCATCTCCACCCCCGCCAGCGTGCCGAGCAGGGCGAGGTCGTTGAAGTCGCCCAGGTGCCCGATGCGGAAGATCTTTTTCGCCAGCTTGCCGAGCCCGGTGCCGAGCGACATGTCGAAGCGCTCGAGAATGACGCGGCGCACCAGGTCGGCATCGCAGCCCTGCGGCACCATGACGGCGGTGAGCGTGTTGCTGTACTCCTCCGGGTTGGCGCAGAGGATTTCCAGGCCCCAGGCGCGCACCGCTTGGCGCGTCGCCTCGGCATGGCGCGCGTGGCGGCGGAATACCTCGTCCAGGCCCTCCTCGAACAGCATGCGCAACGCTTCGCGCAGGCCGTACAGCAGGTTGGTGGCCGGCGTATAGGGGAAGAAGCCGTTGCGGTTCGCCTCGAGGATGTCGTCCCAGTTCCAGTAGGCGCGCGGCAGGCGGGCGGTCTTGGCCGCCGCCAGCGCCTTCTGGCTCACCGCGTTGAAGGACAGGCCGGGCGGCAGCATGAGGCCCTTCTGCGAGCCGGCCACGGTGACGTCCACCCGCCACTCGTCCGCCCGGTAGTCGATGGAGGCGAGGGAGGAGATGGTATCCACCATGAACAGCGCCGGATGGCCCGCCGCGTCCATCGCCCGCCGGACGGCGCCGATGCGGCTCGTCACGCCCGTGGAGGTTTCGTTGTGCACCACGCACACCGCCTTGATGCGCTGCTCCCGGTCCTCGGCCAGGCGCGCCTCGACCGCGGCCGGGTCGACGCCATGGCGCCAATCGCCCGGCACGAACTCCGCGTGCAGGCCCAGTCGCGTGGCGATCCGCTGCCACAGGGTGGCGAAGTGGCCGGTCTCGAACATGAGGACGTGGTCGCCCGGCGAGAGGGTGTTGACCAGGCTCGCCTCCCAGGCGCCGGTGCCCGAGGCCGGAAAGACGATGACCGGGTGGGTGGTCTTGAATACGCGTTTCAAGCCGTCGAGGATATCCAGGGCCAGGACGGCGAAGTCCGGGCCGCGATGGTCAATCGTCGGCTGGTCGATGGCCCGCAGCACCCGGTCGGGCACGTTGGTCGGGCCGGGGATTTGCAGGAAGTGACGCCCGCTGCGGTGGGTCATTGCAAACTCCGTTACTGATGGTTACCTGAAGGGCATGGTATCCAAACGGGGCCCCAGCCGGCAAGGGTTTTTTGTATTCATTTTATAAATAAACTAAAGGCATAACCGTTATGGCGCGTTTTTATAATGTATTATCATCATATTAGTAAATTTGCCAGTTTCTTTGCGGTACTATACTATGCATACACTTTTAAACACTTGGTGCTGACATGCAACAGGTCGTCCGAGATTCCCTGGCCGCGGCGCCCGGCGCCGACAATCGCCCCCTCCATGAGGAGATCGTCGAGCGCTTGCGCGACCGCATCGTCCGCGGCGACTTGGCGCCGGGAGCCAAGCTCAACGAGCGCGTGCTGTGCGCCGACCTGGGCGTTTCCCGCACGCCCCTGCGGGAGGCCCTGAAGTACCTCGCCTCCGAGCGCCTGGTCGAACTGCTGCCCAACCGCGGCGCGGTGGTGGCGCCCCTCGACCCGCGGCGCATCCGGGAAACCCTGGTGGTGATGGGCGCGCTGGAAGGGCTCGCGGGCGAACTCGCCTGCCGCAACGCGAGCGACGCCGATCTGGCCGAGATCCGCGCCCTCCACTACCAGATGGTGGCCCACTACAACCGCGGGCAACTGGCGGAGTACTTCCGCTACAACCAGCAGATCCATATCAAGATCGCGGAAATCGGCGGCAACGCGGTGCTCGCCCAAACCTACCGCCAGCTCAACGCGCAAGTGCGCCGGGCGCGCTACTTCGCCAACTTGTCGTCGGAGCGCTGGTCGGAGGCGGTGGCGGAACACGAGGCCATCCTCGATGCCCTGGTGCGGCGGGACGCCCCGAGACTGACTGACCTGCTGAAAGACCACCTGAGCAACAAGATGGCGGGCCTCCTGCAGGTGTTTCCCGAGGCCGCGGCCGAGGCATGAGCATGGGGACGGGACCCGAAAACGCCCGGCGGGATCGCCTGGCGGCGCGACTGGCGGCGGAAATCGAAGGCGAAGTCCTGTTCGATGCCGCCAGCCGCGGCCGTTATTCCACCGACGCCTCGATCTACCAGGTGGAGCCCATCGGCGTCGTGGTGCCGAAGACCGAGCGCGAGGTGGAGATTGCCCTCGCCATCGCCCGGGACGAGGGGGTGCCCATCCTGCCCCGGGGCGGCGGCACCTCCCAGTGCGGGCAGACGGTGGGCCGCGCCCTGGTCATCGACAATTCCAAGCACCTGCGCAGCATCGTCGCCTTCGACAAGGAGGCCCGCAGCGTCACGGTCCAACCCGGCGTCGTCCTCGACCAGTTGAACGCCTGGTTGAAGCCGCACGGCCTGTTCTACCCGGTGGACGTGTCGACCGCCGCCCAGGCCACCCTGGGCGGCATGGCCGGCAACAACAGTTGCGGCGCCCGCTCGCTCCACTACGGCAACATGGTGCATAACGTGCGCGGCATCGACGCCTGGCTGGCCAGCGGGGAGCTGCTCTCCTTCGGCGAAGTGAGCGGCGCCGCGGCGTTGGCGCACCCCAAGTACCGCGAGCTGGTGGACAAGGTGCGCGCGATCTACGGGCGCGAGGCGCAGGAGGTCGAGTCCCGGTTCCCGAAAGTCCAGCGCCGCGTCGGCGGCTACAACCTGGACGTTGTCGGGAACGAGCGATTCAACATGGCCAAGCTCCTGGTGGGATCCGAAGGCACCCTCGCCTACTTCAAGCATATCCATCTCGACCTGGCGCCCCTCCCGGCCCACAAGGCGCTGGGCGTGGTGCACTTCCCCAGCTTCTACCAGGCGATGGACAACACCCGTCACATCGTTCCCCTCGGCCCGGCCGCCGTGGAGCTGGTGGACCGCACCATGATCGACCTGTCGCGCGACATCGCGGCGTTCCGCGAGACGATCGACCGCGTCATCCGCGGCGAGCCGGACGCGGTATTGCTGGTCGAGTTCTCCGGGGAGGACCGGGAGGAGCAGTTGCGCAAGCTGCGCGAGCTCTCCGAGATCATGGGCGACTTGGGCTTTCCCGGCGCGGTGGTCGAGGTGCCCGATGCCCGCCTGCAGCGCGAGGTCTGGGAAGTGCGCAAGGCGGGCCTCAACATCATGATGTCCATGAAAGGCGACGGCAAGCCGGTGTCTTTCATCGAGGACTGCGCCGTGCCCCTGGAGCACCTGGCCGACTATACCGACCGGCTGACGCGCGTCTTCGAGAAACACGGCACCCGCGGCACCTGGTACGCGCACGCCTCGGTCGGCTGCCTGCACGTGCGGCCGGTGCTCAACATGAAGACCGACGCGGGGCCGAAAAAGATGCGCGCCATCGCCGAAGAGGCGGCGGCGCTGGTGCGCGAGTACAAGGGCTCCTATTCCGGCGAGCACGGCGACGGCCTGGTGCGCTCCGAGTGGATCGAACCCATGTTCGGCGCCCGGCTGGCCCGCGCCTTCGAGGAGATCAAGGACGCCTTCGACCCGCGCGGCCTCATGAATCCGGGCAAGATCGTGCGGCCTTTGAGGATGGACGACCGCAGCCTGTTCCGCTACAAGCCCGACTACCGGCCGCAGCCCATCGCGACGGTGCTCGACTGGTCCGAATGGGGTGGCGGCAAGGCGGGCGGCGGCAACGGGGTCGGCTTCGCCGCCGCAGTGGAGATGTGCAACAACAACGGCCACTGCCGCAAGTTCGACGCCGGCGTGATGTGCCCGTCGTACCGCGCCACCCAGGACGAGCAGCATCTCACCCGCGGGCGGGCGAACACCCTGCGGCTGGCCGTCACGGGGCAGTTGGGCGCCGACGCCTTCACCTCCGAGGCGATGCGCGCCGCGATGGAGCTGTGCGTGTCCTGCAAGGGCTGCAAGCGCGAATGCCCGACGGGGGTCGACATGGCGCGCATGAAGATCGAGTTCCGCCACGCCTGGCAGCGGCGCCACGGGCTTTCCCTGCGGGAGCGGCTGGTCGCCTGGCTGCCCCGCTACGCACCGCTCGCCGCGCGCCTGGCACCGCTGCTCAACCTGCGCAACCGCTCTCCCCTGCTCCGCGCTCTCTCCGAGCGGCTGCTCGGCTTCTCGGCGCGTCGCGCCCTGCCCGCCTGGCGGCGCGATGCCTTCCGGGAGCGCGGGCGCCGGGGCGCCGGCGAGCGCGAAGTGGTTCTGCTCGCCGACACCTTCAACCGCTATTTCGAGCCGGAGAACCTGCGCGCCGCGCTCGCGGTCCTGCAAGCGGCGGGCTACACGGTGCACCTGCCGGAAGCCGCCGACGGCGGGCGGCCCCTGTGCTGCGGGCGCAGCTTCCTCGCCGCCGGCCGGGTCGAAGAAGCCCGCGCCGAGGCACGGCGCACGATCGCTGCCCTGCGGCCCTTCGTCGCCCGCGGCCTGCCCGTCATCGGCCTCGAGCCTTCCTGCCTGCTGGGCCTGCGCGACGAGTACGCGGCGATGCTGCCGGGGGCCGAAACGGAAGCCCTGGCGCGCCGCGCGCTGCTATTCGAGGAATTCCTGGCGACGGAGCATCGCGCCGGCCGGCTGCGGCTTGCCCTGAAGCCCCTGGCCGCGCGCAAGGCGCTGCTGCACGGCCACTGCCACCAGAAGGCGTTTGGCATCATGGGCAGCGTCGAACAGGTGCTCCGGCTCGTTCCCGGCCTGGAGATCGAGACGATCCCGTCGAGCTGCTGCGGCATGGCCGGCGCCTTCGGCTACGAGGCCGAGCACTACGAGATGGCGATGAAGATGGGCGAAGCGGCGCTGCTGCCCGCCGTCAGGGACGCGGAGGAGACTACGTTGATAGTAGCCGACGGGACCAGTTGCCGGCACCAGATCGCCGACGGCACCGCGCGCCAGGCGCTGCACGTGGCGCGGGTCCTGGCCATGGCCCTCGAAGCCGCGTGATGCCGGGGTGCTGATGGAGAACGCCACCGTGAACTGCTTCGATACGCTTGATCTGGCGAGCACCCAGCAGCGGATAGGACGCCTCACTCATCGGATCGCCTTTCGAAGAAGAAGCACTCGGGCAGTATGGCCGGAGCGATGTAGTCCATGTCCGGGGCCGACACCCCGCAAGCGAAGAAGGTTTCGCGCCATTGACGCACCACACCCACGAGACGATCGATTTCCGCGCGTGCCTCTTCGGCCGACAACCCGAAGCGGCCCACCTGCGACAGCAGGTTGTAGATACTGGCCGTGCGGCCGTAGTTGCCGACGGTCAACGCCAGATCACGCCGTTCCAGACTGACCACGGGTGCGGGCACCAGGTCGTAAGCCGGTGACAGCCGCCATCCCTTTTGCCTGTGCAGCATTGCGTGGTTGCGCGGGTGATCGTCGTTGTTGGTCACGGCGGCGTTGAAGACCATGCGCCGGAACAATTCGGCACAGTCGGCCTCCGGCTTGTCGGACCAGCGGCGCAGGTTGTCGGCCAACAGCGGGTAGGACCAGCGTTCGCGGTCCAGGGGACTGTCGCCGCAATCGAGCACGGTCAGCCCACTGACGAGGCCGAAGCGCAGGTAGCCCTTGTCGGTGCGAGTTTCACAATATTCCCGGTCGAAACGCTGCAGCATCAGCACGTCACCGTCCCCTACAGTCTGCAGCCGCGCCTGTGTGACGTTCAGGCCGCAGCGGCGCGCAAGGTCGAGCGTCGCGAATTCGATGCGCTGCAGATTGCAGCGGTCATCCTTGGCCGGAAACTTGCCGACCCAAAGGGTTTGCGCGTCCTCGATCGTGGCCTTCGGGCGAGCGCCGCCCATGCTGGTGCCCGGATCGAGTCGTTCGAGCACGTGCGCGGCTACCGGCCTGCCCTCCTCGATCGCTTGCGTGGCCGCGATCA
The DNA here is from genome assembly GCA_964479195.1 of uncultured Rhodocyclaceae bacterium. Classification (GTDB taxonomy): domain Bacteria; phylum Pseudomonadota; class Gammaproteobacteria; order Burkholderiales; family Rhodocyclaceae; genus Desulfobacillus. Next base: position 2,241 of record CAYZLI010000011.1, on the reverse strand, counting down.
GTTCGGCCAGTTGGTGCGTGCGGTTGTACTGACGTTTGGGCGCGGGTGGTTCGGCCTTCAGGCCGAAGCTCAAATATCCCGCCCCGTCCTGCGGGCCGTGCAGCAGGTAGTCGATCTCTTGGAGGTCAGCGGCGCTGCGTTCGAGCTTGTGTTCGATCACGCGCCGTCCCCATGCATCGGGGCCGGCGTCCCGCACCGCCCCGGGGATGCCCTTGAGCTGGGTGAACTCATAGACGGTCTTGCCCAGGGGCAACCGGAACGGATCGAGTGCGACCGCCTCCTGCCGTTGAAGGTAGCGGTCGCCGTAGCGAAATCGCCCGATAAGCGTACCGTCGGGCAGCGTCTGCACCCTGACCAGCGCCGCCGGCACCGTCTCCAGGGTGCCGGGGATCTGAATGTAGATATAGGCTTCGCGCTCAGAAGTCATAGTCGTCGCTCGCCTTCCTTGACTTGCCTGCGCGCGTGGGGCGGCGAGAAGCTTCGAGCGCCTTGCCGTGCAGGTCGGCGTCGGGATCGGCGACGGCTTCCAGGGACTTGTCGAGGCCGAGCGCCCACAGGACGGTGAAGCACACGCCGACCGCCGTGCCCGGCTTACCCAGTTCCAGCGCGGTGAGTGTGTTGCGGTTGACGCCGGCCTTGCCGGCAAGATCGGCCACCGACCAGCCGCGCCGAATCCGCGCCACCCGAATACGCTGGCCCAGTTGGGCGACGCGCTCGCTAGCTTGCAACGGCATCACAAATTTGCTCATTTTATTATGCATTACAGGCTGTAAATGCCTGCTATATTAGGCGATAAGCACAAATAATGCAAGCTTGCCAAGGAAACAAAAGCTATATAAAGTAGGCAAAAATATAGATAATGCCCTATATTCTAGGCACGTACAGTAGCCATGCGATTGTGATGGTGCAGACGCAACGCCAAGGTCGCCTGGCTGGCGTCGGCCTGATCTTCCCCAACGTCGAACTGGGTGAGAGAGGGAGCTACAACGCATATATTCGGACGACCTGAAGGCCGTCCGAATATGCGTGTCGCTACCGCGACGTCAGCAAGAACGGGGCGGCGTAAGGTGCGAACAGCCGGCCGCCGACAGTCCCCGTCACTCCCACTCTATTATTTCCCATGGACTGAAACCCGCATAAAACCCTAGCATCTACTGTGCTCGCCATCAACTTTACCGTCACGTCTACCGTCATAAGCCGAACGCTTGTCTTGGTGCGGCATGCGGGTGGTCTGCAGCCCGCGGAATGCACGATCACTCCACTACCCGCCTTCAGTCGGACAATCCGTAAGTCGGAGGGACACATGGCGCGCCCGATCGATACCCGAATCTCGGTCGACGAACTGCCCTCCCCTGCCGACCCACTCTCCTCGCCCACACGGCCAACCAAATCGGGCTGTCTACACCTGCCCCCGGGGGTGGCGCCTGAGCTAGCGTAGGGCCGAGTCCCCTGCAGCGTTAGTAACAGTGGCGGCACGCCGGCAATCCGCTGCGGGGCCGGCGCGCCGATTCGTTTTGCTAGGCTGCGACAGCTTCCGTTCGCATCGCCGGAACGGCTTGCCCGTCCCCCGACGCCGGCCTGATCTTGAACCAGATCGCGTACAAGGCCGGCAAGAACACCAGGGTCAGAACCGTCCCGGCGAAGGTGCCACCGATCAGGGTATAGGCCAGCGTTCCCCAGAACACCGACTGGGTCAGCGGTATGAACGCCAGGATGGCGGCAAGCGCGGTCAGGATGACCGGGCGCGCGCGCTGCACGGTGGCCTCGACGACAGCGTCGAAGGGCGCCAATCCATCCTTCTCGTTGTCGCGAATCTGGCCGATCAGGATGAGCGTGTTGCGCATCAGGATTCCGGACAGCGCAATCAGGCCGACCAGCGCGTTGATGCCGAACGGCTGCTGGAACAACAGCAGGGTGGGCACGACCCCGATGAGGCCCAGCGGCGCGGTGGCGAACACCATCGTCATCGCAGAGATCGACCGGACCTGAAAGATGATCGTGATCAGCGTCAGGGCGATCATGATGGGGAAGATCGGCGCCAGGGCGCGGTTCGCCTTGCCCGATTCCTCGATGGAACCGCCCTCCTCGATCCGGTAGCCGGCCGGCAGCCTGGCGATGACGGGCTGAAGATCCTTCAATACGGCGGTGGACACGTCCGGCGGCTGCAGGCCGTCGGCGATGTCGCCGCGCACGGTGATCGTCGGCGTGCGGTCGCGGCGGCGCAGGATGGGGTCTTCCATG
>CAYZLI010000010.1:44535-46419 GCA_964479195.1 uncultured Rhodocyclaceae bacterium | reverse complement strand
TGGAGGCCTTCGAGCTCCAATCCAACATCCGCCCTTGATTTCCCGGATCGGTTCTCTAGACTGAAAGTCTTGGCTCGGACCAGAAGAACAGCCGTCGCCCAGGCGGTGGGACCACCGGAGGAACAGCAGATGGAACGGGAAATCCTACAGTTTCTGGGGCTTTCCGGGCACTTTTTCGGCCTGCCCAGGAACACCGTGATCTCGGCGTCCGCGCGATTCGACCGCCGCGGCCGGGAAATCACCCCCGCCAATGCACCGCGCCGCCGGCGCGCGGATCGCCTGCCGCCCAGTTGGGCGAGCGGCCCGATGCCGGCCTCCCGAGGCCGGGCGACCCAGCCCCGGTGGGCGAAGGGGCGGCAGATTTCCGCGCTGCTATATTTCTAGCCGGACCAGTCACCCTGGCGAAAGCCGGGGTCCAGGATTTGGAACCTGGATGCCGGCTTTCGCCGGCACGATCTTGTCGCCTAGCCCTGCGGTTTCTTATCTCCCGATTTGGCCTGTTGCCGGGCCAGGGTGCCGCGCACCAGGTTGATGTGCTCGCGCAGGATGTAGAGCTCGTTGGTGAAGGCCAGCGGGACCGGCCGGGCGTTGGCCTGCTCCTCGATGCGGTCCAGCCGTTCCATGAAATCCGCCGCCCGCTCCGGCGCGAAGTGGGCGCGGATGTCGTGCTCCAGGTATTTCAGCTCCCCGTACCAGCGGTAGATGCGGGAACGCACGCGCCAGGCATAGAGCGCCGGCACGATGCGCGAGGCCGGGATGAGCAGGCCGAAGAGCGGGATGAGCAGAACCCCGATGCGGTCCACCAACACCGCCGCCCAGAACGGCAGGTAGCGCTGCAGGAAGGGCGCACCCGATCGGTAATAGCGCTCCGCTTCCTTGCTGCGCGGAAAGTCCTGGTCGCGGAAGACGGGAAACTCCCCCGCCTTGGCGAACAGCCCCGCCTTGCCATGCACCTCCGTGAGGGCCTGGGCCACCAGGCTTGCCAGCGCCGGGTGCAGGTCCGCCCGCGCCGCCAGATGCACCGTCGGCGCGACCAGATGGGAATCGCGCGGCGGAATGTCCTTGACCAGATCGATGGCCCCCCGCGGCAGGGTGACCACGGAGAGGAAGGGCAGGCGCTTGGCATAGGCCTCGGCCTGGGCGAAGCTCATCAGCCGCGCCTCGGGCATGCGCAGCAACCGCTGCACCACGGGAGCCTCCGGCGCGGCGACGACGAACACCGCGTCCAGCTCGCCCTTGCGCAGGGCCGCTTCAGCCGCCTCGCCGCCCAGGGTGACCAGGCCGGAAGCGTCCGTCTCGAAGCCGCTGGCGATCAGCAGTTGCAGGGCCAGTAACTGGTTGCCGCTGCCCTCGCCGCCGATGGCCACGCGCTTGTCCTTCAGTTCGGTCAGGCGATCGAGCGTGCGGCTGCCGCGGTAGAACACCCAGACCGGCTCGTAATAGACATTGCCCAGGGAAGCCAGGTCCGAATCCTCCCCCTCCTGGGCGATGCCGGCCTGGACGAAGGCGATGTCCATGCCCTCATCGTCTTGCCGGTCCTCCTTCAGGCGGCGCAGATTCTCGATGGACCCCGACGAGGGGCGCACCTCCAGCCGGATGCCGTCCCGCGCCAGGAGATCGCGGTAGCGCTGGGCGAACGCGTGGTAGGCGCCACCGGGCGAGCCGGTGCCGATCGCCAGGCTCACCGGCGGGGCCGGCTCGACGAACTGATAAGCGACCCAGAAGCCGGCCAGCACCAGGAACAGCGCCGGGCCGGCCGTGGCCAGCAGGTCGCGCAGGGAAATCTTGGAAATCCGGATGCGGCGCATGGCCCCGCAAGATTACTATGCCCGCGTGCGCGGGGACCATAGCGGACCATACGGCCGCGCTCAGCCCGGCAGCAGC
>CAYZLI010000010.1:24170-44435 GCA_964479195.1 uncultured Rhodocyclaceae bacterium | reverse complement strand
CCGCGTGCGCGGGGACCATAGCGGACCATACGGCCGCGCTCAGCCCGGCAGCAGCTCCTGCACCTTGTCCAGGCGGGTGAAGTGGCAGCCGTTGGAATCCACGTGCAGCCAGCCGGCACGCTTCCATTCGCCGAACACCCGCGCCACCGTTTCGAGCCGGGCACCGACGATCTCGCTGGTCTGCTCCAGGGTGAGGGAGATGGGCAGCCGGGCGCGATGGCCCTTCTTCTCGACCCCATAGCGCTCGATGAGCTGCGTCATCAGGACCGCCAGCCGCTCGGGCACCGTGCCGGCGCTGACGATCTCTATCTTCTCGATGAAAGCCTCGGTGAACTTGCCGATCTCGTTGCGCAGCGGGCCGGCGAGCCGCGGATACTTCTCCGTGAACTTGAGGATGGCTTCCGCATCGACGCAGAGCAGCGTCACGCCGTCATTCATGGCGATCGCATCCGTCGGGTATTTCCTTCCGGCCCAGATCGCGAACAACCCCATGGAGTCCCCGGGGCCGAACAGGCCGTAGGTGCGGCTGACGCCCTGTCCCCTGCGCCGGCAGCCCTTGACGAAGCCGGATTCGATGAACATGGCGAAACCGACCGGATCGGCCCAGTGCCAGATGTACTCCCCCGTCCGGAACAGGCACACCCGGCAAGCGGCGGCCAGCTCCGCCACCACGCGTTGGGGCAGCTTCGCGAACAGCTCGAAGTGGCGCATCCGCGCCACCAGTTCCCCCTTGTCCGGCTGCCCGACCGCAAGGGGCGCGGCCCGGCTCAGCCGGCGGAAGGCGCGGCGCGGCAGCTCGACCGGAAACAGTCTTTCGCCGGCCTTCTCGCCGGACGGTTTCTTGGAAGTCATCGCCAATTCCTACGGAGTGGATCCGTCGGACAAGGCTGGCTACCCGGGCCTCCTCCATCGGATATTATTTTAGGTCTTATAAATCATTGACAAACATCAACGGACCATAGCTTAGCACCAACCCCGCGGCCGCGGCAGTGACGAATTGTCCGGGACGGAGGGAAGCAGGCGGAAAGCGATAATGCAGGTAAAGACTACCCCGGGATATTTGCCAACGCGGCCCGAACCATTCCAAACCCAATCATTTCCTGTTCCAGGCGCAGATTCCTGCGGATACGGTTGTCGCGCAGATCATCGAACAATGCGCGTTCCACCTCAGTAAGCCTCGGCAGATCGTGCACAACCTGATCTCCTTCCTCACCCCACAGGATTTCGTGGGCCATCAGCGTTGGCCTGTCCATCAAAAAGGACTCGACGTGCTCGAAGCGACTGCGGAGCTGGTCGAGGATTGCGAAGCCATGGGTATCAATGTCGCCCCAGTAATAGAGACCGCAACGCTTGAGCCACTCGGCCTTTGCCAGTGCGTCCCAGCCATAGCCTGCTCCAAACACGACGATCGCATCAGTGACTGTCGGGAACGCGAGAAAGTTGGTTTCGTTCTCGGTGACGAACACGCGGCGAACAGATATATCGAGGGCAGCAAAGCTGCCAGCTTCAAGCGTGATGTCCGGTTGCGCGATGCCGGGCAGCACTGCCACGCCGCCATCGAGCACACGAAACCGGATGCGGACAGGCTTGTCGAGAAAACCGTAGCGTGAGGCAAATTGACCGATCCCGATGCGATCCGGGAGGATGGCTTCTGGCGGCAGCACCAAGTCCAACCATTCCGCCAACAAGCCGCGGTGCGCTTCGATGAACTTGCTGTGAATACCAGGAATATCTACCTGCCGCAAGTAGATGCCAGGGCGTGGATGACGGACAAGCCAGTCCGTCACGGCGAGCAGGCCTTCCCAGTCCTTGGCCAACTCCAATGCGCGCAATGGCCGCTTCTCCATCCATGCAAGCAGGGCAGGCTGCTGAGAACGGCTACGTGCGAGCAATTCTGTAAACCTGGCTGCCTCGCCACGTCTGCCGATCAGCGCAAATGCACTATCGAGGTTATCCACCCAGACCGACTGCGGGACTCGCTGGGAGCCCAATATCCTGTGATTTACCTCGCGCCACTCGATCCGGATCTGAGGAACTGCTACAAGTTCGGCAATCCAGGCGCGCACCGCCTCGAAACATTCGGCCAGATCGGTGGAGCTCGGCCCCTTCAGCGTCAGACGAAGCGGCGAGACCGTATCCCCGTGGACCAGACTGCGCAACAACTCGCCACGCTCCCACTGGCGGCGCAGTTGCGCTTTCAGGTCACTGGCCGTCGTCCAGCTCATGCAGAAAGCTCCGCCTTCCGGGCGCGGTATTCCTCGATGGAGAGGTTGCGCAGCTTGGAAGCCCGTCCGCCCTCGTTATGCACGAAGCCGACGCTGGCGACGAAGGGTTCGATGATGTGGATTTTCTGTAGCGGCGTGACAATCAGCAATTGCAGGTTGAGCTGCTGGAACAGCTTGAGGCCGTATTGCGCCGACTCATCTGACCCCCGACCAAAGGCTTCGTCGATGACCACGAAACGAAACGAGCGCGAACGCACCGCACCCCATTCCAGCCCGAACTGATAGGCGAGGCTCGCCGCAAGAATGGTGTAGGCGAGCTTTTCCTTCTGACCGCCGGACTTGCCGCCGGAGTCGGAGTAATGCTCGTGTTCGCTGTCGTCCTCGCGCCAACGTTCGCTGGCGGCGAACAGGAACCAGTTGCGCACATCGGTCACCTTGGCGGTCCATCGCCTGTCCTGCTCCGAAAGCCCCTCGCGACCACGGAAGCGGTCGATGATGGCCTTGACCTGGAGAAACTTGGCTTCAGAGTACTGGGCATCGTCGGAGCCCGTGAGCGAGCCCTCAGTGCAGGCGCGCAGCTCGGCCTGGAAGTCGCGGATGTCCGCATCCGGGCTCGCCTGGGATTCCAGCACGATGTAGCGCGCCAGGTTGTAGTCGATCTGCGTGAGAGACTCGTTGATGAGCGCGATGCGCTCCTTGATGGTCTCGCGCTCGCGGGCGAGCTGGGCGTTGAAGTTGGCGATTTCGTTGATGGTATTGACGTTGAGCAGCTCTTTAAACTTTTCCCTAAAGTTCGGCAAGCCGTCCCTATTGAGCTGGTCCAGCAGGTTTCGATACTCGAAGGCGGCTTCGAGACTGGCATCGAAATCGGCCGTTTCGAGTTTGTAGCCGTCCTTGAAGGCAGACATCGCCTTGATGATCTTCTCGCTGAGCCGTTCCAACCGCTTGGCTTCGGCATCCATGCGCGCCTGCAAGGCGTCGCGCAGTTCGCGTTCGCGGTTGTCGCAGGACTCGACCGACAACTGATGCTCACCCAACACCTCCGCGCGCAGCGCTTCCAGCTGGCCGCGCAGCTCGCTGGCAACATCCGCGAGCAGGACCACGGTCTGCCCGCGCAGCGCCTCGGCCGCTTCCTGTTTGGCCTCCACACTGCCGAGTTCCTTGTCGAAGCCCGACACCGCGACCTCGCTGGCCTTCAGGGCCGCTTGCGCTGTTTCGAGCTGTACGCTGAGCTCCCGGAGGGTATCGCTGGCGGCCTCCAGGCGCGCCTTCTCATCCTGCAGGCGTGCGATGGCAGTCGAACACACCTGCCAATCCATCTCGCGAAAGTCATTGAACTCGTTGAGGGCTGCCAGCGCTTCGAGCTGCTGCCGTAACCTGGCCTGGTCGCCCTGGGCTTTCGCGATATGTCCGCCGACCTCGCCCAGCCTTGCTTCGAGGGTCTGCTGCTGCCCATCCAGCACGGCGATCTTGGCCGTATTGCTCCAGCCCAATACATAGCGGCTGCGATCGTCGAGGCGATGGCGGTCATCCTTCTCGTGGCGCTCGCCCGCCGCCTTGATCTGGCCTGCGCGGCTGAGCGCCCGCGTTTCACGGCGGAACTGCTCTTGCGTGGCGCAGCAAGCGTAATCGAATCGGTGACCGAGTTCGCGTTCCAGCCAGTTGTAGAAAGGAGAGTCGGGCTTGATGGCAACATTCCGGATCAGCGAATCAGGATGCAAGACCGGGGCATCGGCCTGGCGCACGGGGCGCACACGGAAATACACGAGGCGGCCGGCAAGATGCGTGCGATCCACCCAGGCGGCAACGTCCGCGTAGTGGGCGTCCGGCACCAGCAGCGCAAGACCGAAGTTGTGCAACACCCGTTCGATGGCGCCCTCCCATTCGCGGGCATGCTCGCGCAACTGGATAAGTTCCCCGGCAAAGGGCATGGCCTCTTCCTCGAGCCCAAGGGCGCCACACAAGGCCGCCCGCATCCTCACCTGCTCTGACGGAATATTGCTGCGCCGGGCCATGAGGCTGGCGATTTCTTCGCGCAGCGCAGCATGCTTGCGCTTGCCTTCACGCAATATCACAGCCCATTCCGTGATCCGGTTCTGGAGATCGGCTTCCTGCTGGCTCATGCCCTCGCGCCGTGCCGACAACTGCTGCCGCTGCGCGAGGAAGGCAGATTCATCTTCGGCGGGCAACTCGTCTATGGGAGACAGCAAGGATGCATAGCGCCCGGCGCGCTGTTGACGTCGATTGCTCTCACGTTCCTGGTCGCGGATCTCCCCGGCCAGTTGCTCCAATCGGTCGCCGCCCTGTTCGGCCACAGCCCGCTTCAGCCTTTCCGCTTCGGCGCGTTCGCGGTCACGCTGCTCCTCGCGCCGCTCCTTGTGCGCCGACAGGCGCTCGCGATCATCCTCCAGCAGACGCAGGCGCCGGTCGAGCAGGCCCAGTTTGACTTCGGCGAAATAAGATTTCAGCGCCTCCCGGCAGGCGCGCAAGCGCTCCAGTTCAGCCGCCTGCTCATGGTGGCTGTCGCAGTCGGCCACCAGGGGCGTGAGCAGCTCCACTTGGCGCTCGGCCTTGAGCACCGCTTCGTGGGCACGATTGAGATCGTCGAAGTGCGTGATGAGCGCCTGAATCCGGGGCGCCACATCGAACGGCTCCAGCATGTGGCTGCGGACGAAATCGGTGAGATTGCCCACCGACTTCATCGAAACCGTTTGATGGAAGAGATCCAGCGCCTGGTCGTTGTCGATGCCGAAACGTCGCCGGAACCACGCTCCGTACTTGGGAAAACTGTCCTCGATCTCGGCGCCCAGGCCGCGCAGTTTCTTGCGCAGTTGGGCAATGTCCGAGCCGAAGTGGGCAAAGTCCGTGGCCAGCGAAAGGTCCCGTTCCGCGCCGACGAAGAAGCGCGCCGGCTGCCCCTGTGCCTCCTTCATCCAGAACACCTGCGCCAAAGTGACGGTCTGATCGTAGCCCGCGTTGTGGAACACACCGAGGATGACTGAATAACTGTTATGGTCGCGCAAGGAAACCGGTTTGGCCGTGCCCGTCACCTCGTTCCGTTCGGACTTGAAATGCCCAAGCACGTAAGACCGCAGCGTCCGCTCCCTGCTGTCGGCGCCTGCCGCCTTGTTGTAGGCGATGCGGTGGGCAGGCACCAGCAACGTGGTGATCGCATCCACCAGCGTCGACTTGCCGGAGCCGATATCGCCGGTCAGCAAGCCGTTCCTGCCGTCGAGTTGCAGTGTCCACACCCGACCGTCGAAAGTGCCCCAGTTGAAGACTTCCAGGCGCTTCAGGCGAAAGCCCGACAAGGTGTCGTCTGCGACGAAGTCCAGCCCCAGGGTTTGCGGCTCATTCATCACCCGCATCTCCCGCGACGATCGCAGCCCCCGTGAGCTGGGCCCGATAGGACGCCAGCCGCGCATCAAAGTCCGCCAGCCATTGCGCATCGACAAAAGCCTTGAGGATGCGCCGCACCTCGAAGCTTGCCGGACCGCCGGTCACCTTCAAGCGCCGCAGGAAGCCCAGTTCGGCAACCTTGTTGATGTGCGTCTCGATCTGGTCGATGAGCTTGGCTTCGTTGCTGCTGTCGGGCAGGAAGACCCTCACCAGCTCCACGATGTCATCCCGCGTCAGCACCAGCCGGGTATCGCCACCGCCGGCATCGAACTCGGCGAGCTTCTTGCGCAACAGCGCCAACAAGAGACTGACTGGAAACGACAGCGGCCGGCGGGCGACCAGGCGGGGAAGCCTGGGACTCGCTTCATCCTCTGCAGGTTCGGCGCGGCTCTTCAGAAAAGCGTAGCCCTCGGCCTCGTCGAGCACCAGGTCGAGCCCCAGCACCGAAACGTAGTCTCGCACGCGGGCCTGTAGATTGAGCAACGCACCCCACTGGCGTTCATCGCCTTCACGGTAGATCACCCCCTTGAGCAGCATGATCGCCAGCGTCGACAGGTCTGCGCTGGCGGCCGGCAAGGCGGCGGCATCGGCCTGCTGTTCCGCTTCCATTCTCACCTCACAAAGATCACGCGCGGCAACCGGGCGCGCTTCTCGATCGCCACGCCGTCGCTTGCAACCGCCTGCCAGGCAATCACTTCCGGGGTGTCCTCATCGACCACCGTCTTGAACGATTCGCTGCCCAGCTGAAGGTAGGCCACCAGTTCCGCCAGCCCGTGGCTCAAGGGCTGCGATTCGGTCAACTGGCGTAGCGTGACCTGCGACCGGTCCTGCAAGGCATGGCGGATATGGCTGGCCAGCTGCGCACGGTCGACCACCACCTGCGCATAGAGAGCAGCAGCGTCCATGTCAGCATCCCCCGCTTCCAGCTCGATATCCGCGATCAGGGGCTTCAGGGCTGGGGTGAATAGCGGCCGTTCCATCGGCAGTTCAACATCAGCGGAAGATTCCGCAATGCTCATCACCTCACCTGCGGGTGGTGCATCGCGCAGGGCAAGCGCTTTGGCCTCGATACCGTGCAGAATGTCCATGATGCGGCGGTTCTCCAGCCATGCCTGGTCATCCAGAAATCGCCGCAACTGCTGCGAGAGCTGCGCCACCGTGCGCTGGGCATGTTCGCCGGCCTCCAGCCAGTCATAATGCACCCGCCGCATACGCGCATCCGGCTTCAGGTCCGCCACCGGCGGCAAGGCCAGCACTCGCGTGAGCAGCTCGGTCAACTCCTCCTGCCGGCGGCTGGACATCAGAAAATCCCAGAAGGCGCGGAAGCTGCGCCCCTGGTCGGAGTCCGCAATCGCATCGCGCTCGCCCATGATCTCTTCCAGCAGCGCCCCCTTGGCACCTTCCCACAGCGCAATGCGCTCCCGTACCCGCCGGTCCAGCAGGCGAAAGTTGTGCTCCACCTCGCGAAAATCGGCCAGCAGCTCCCGCGCCAGTTGCATGAACTGCAGGAATCGATCCTTGAGTGCTGTGTCGTCGAGCAATGGCACATCGCCGGCCAGCACCCGCGCGATCTCGGCGTCGATCTCGCTGCGCCGCTTGTTAAGTTCGGCGATGCGCTTGGCGGGATCAGGCTCACTGCCCTCGTTCATCTGCTTGAGCAGCTCGAACAAGGTGAGCAAGCGTGACTCGGTCCCCACGAAGCTGCGTTCGGTGAGCGTGCCAAGCCAGGCAATGGCTTTCTCGGTCGCCGGCGTCAGGTCAAACTGAGGTTCGTCCGAGCCCTGACGGTAGAACTTGCGCAGCCAGCCCTTCTCGGGGCTGGCCCAGTCGTTGAGGTAGTCGAGCGCAGACTTCGGGAAAGAGTCCTCCCCCAAGCGTTCCCTCAGAGCATACAACTCATCTTCCAGTGCCTCGGCCAAATCGGCCGCCGCCATCACCCGCACATTGGGTACGACGAACACGCGGTGCAGAAAACTTGCCACCAGCGGCGCATGGTCCGAACGCAACAGCCGCCACGCGGGGTGGTGGGTGCGCAGGGCATCGAGGGTGGCATAGTCGAGGGTCACGTTGATTGTCGCATCCACTCGGCGCACAGCTTGCGAAACGAACGGCTACGGTCAAATGCCTGCTGCAGGTCCATGACCGCCGAAAAGGCCGGTTGATCAGTCGTTTCCCCGTAAGCTCGGGAAACCATACGCGCCCTGATCCAACCCTTGGCATCCCGCGGCGTTTCGGCGTTGATGGCTTCTGCCGAATCGAATGCAAATCCACGCTGACGATCTAACGATTCGGCAGCGGCAATGAACCATGCCTCGTATTCCCGGTTTACCAACACGACGGATGTTCGTCGATGCGGAACACATTCCCGCGCCCGTTGCAAAATTTGCTGCCCCAGTTCAGCAGGGCAATCGTCGTCGGCATCCAGCAGCACGAGAACCCAGCCATCCTCGCCGCATTTCGCCGCCGCAAGTAGCAGGTGCCGGCGAAACTCCTCGTCGCGGTTAAGGAATCGATCCCGATGAACTCGAATCGGCGGCAGTATCTGCGTATAAACGGCGGGGGTTCGCCATTCGCCCAGACGCCGCAGAAGCACCGGCAGCGCCGCGACCTCCCCATCGCCTTCCACGATGGCGGCCACGCGGCTCATGGCGCAGCTTCACCAAACAAGTCAGCCTGACGTTGTTCCTGTGCCGCCAGGTCGGACGGATTTGGAGCAAGCTGATTCAGGCGCAACAGCTCGCCTGCGGAAAAGAGCTGCTGGCGTATGGCATCGCGCGAAGCTTCATCGAGAGATGCGATGCGCGTTTCCCCGCCCTCAGAAACTACGGCGAGCAGCGAATCCGGACTAAGACTGCGATCATCCAGCAGATCCGGGCTGTGACTGGTTACGATAACTTGCGTGTGGGTCGAGGCGCGCGTCAGCGCCTCACGCAAAGCGGCGCTTGCCGCAGGGTGCAGGGCCGTTTCGGGCCCTTCGATGCCCACCAAGGTGGGCGAGTAGTCTCGGTTTCCCTGAAACAGTGCGGCCAGTACGCCCAGCGCGCGCAATGTGCCGTCGGACATGTTTTGCGCCAGAAAACGCCAAGGGTACCTAGCCCCGGCCATGTCTTGACGGAATTCGAGGGTTTCCATTGGCCCGATCTGCTTGCGTTCCACACCTTGCACCATCGGTACCACGGTTTGCAGGTATTCCTGGATAACATCCAACTGTTCAGGCGCCGCGTACGCCAAGTGGCTGATTACGCTGGCGATGTTCTCCCCAACAGGCTTTAGCAAGCGTCCCTCCTGGGGTTTCTGCAATTCGCGCATCAACTTTGGATTAAGGTTGTAGAAGCCCATCGCGGTAAGGGCATCGAACACGGGCCGAAACGCCGTCAGGCCCGATGCGGCAACCAGGGCGAGCCGATCCGCGGTCACTGCGGGAAACGTCGGTTCACTGCTCGCCCGCAGTTCCCCACGGTCTATCTGGAAAAATGGTCCCTTGCCTACGCCTTCGATGACACATTCCTCGGCCTGCACTTCGTAGCCGCGGCCAGCCAGTGCGCCGATATTGAAGGCGTAGTGCCCCCGTTGCCCGCTCTTGAGCAGGAACTCCAGCCGGATGCCGAAATGGGTTGGGTGTCCGCTGGATCGCCGCCTCACTTCGCTCAAGCCGCCCCGCTCGTTGAGTGCATTGTCGAGCGATCCAGAGAGGGCGTCGCGCACTAGATGAAGGGAATCCAGAAAGTTGCTTTTGCCGGATCCATTTGCGCCTACCAGATAGACCAGTGGTCCGAGCCGGGCATCGCAATACCCGATGCTCTTGTAATTGCGCAGGATCACTCTCGTGATAAAGATTGATGTACTCATCGTATTATTCCCGCCCTTCTGTCTTGGCCTTGCCATTCATCCACTTCGCCCCCCGCCCCTTTCCGGTGGGCAAGATAAGACCTTCGGCCTTCATTGCCCGTAGCACCAATCGCACCGTATCGCGGCTGATGCCCGGGCAGGCCTGCTCGATATCGGAGATCGAGAACGGCAGCGTGCGTTTCCGCACCTCGACGCGCACGCGGTCGCCTTTGGCGCCACGCCCGCGCTCGATGGTGCCGACGCGCTCTTCAAATTCGCGGTAGGACCGCAGCAGGGCGCCCCAGAAGTAGTCGAGCCACGGCCGCACATCGTGCCGCCCCTCGTGCCAATGCTGCGAGCTTGCTTCCAGCGTTTCGTAATAGCTCTCCTTTGATTCCTCGAATATCCGTTCCAGGCTGATGTATCGCCCAACGGTATAGTCGCATTGATACAACAGCAGGAGGGTCACTAGGCGAGCCACCCGCCCGTTGCCATCCGGGAATGGATGGACACACAGGAAATCCAGTACCGAGAGCGGGATCAGCACCAGCGGATCAGCCAGTTGCCGGTCGTTGGCGGCTCGATATTGCCCGACGAGATCAGCCATCGCCATCGGTGTCAGATGGGCTGGTACGGGCCGGAAGCGCACACGCACGGTGCCGTCCGGGTGTTTTTCGACGATGTCGTTGTCGGTAGCTTTCCACTGTCCACCGGCCTGTGGCATGTAGCGGTAGAGCATGGTGTGCAACTGGCGCACCACGCCCTCGGAAAACTGCATGTGTTCAGCCGATTCGTGGATCAAGGCTAAGGCGTCGCGGTAACCTGCCACCTCCTGCTCCGAACGACTCTTGGGCGTGGCGTTCTTGATCACCAACGACTTGAGACGATCCTTCGGAACCACCACCCCTTCGAGTCGATTGGATGATTCTGTCGATTCGATGACGGCGATCTGCCGGAGGTCGCTCAACACCTCGGGCGACTGCGCAAAGTACAGCTGCTGCTTGCCGCGATACTCACCCAGGGCGCGCATCGTGGCGATCTGCAAACCGTCGTAGCGGAGATTTGCCAGGAATTCTGGGGTCAGCGAGTGCATTGGATGCCGGTCTCTAAAATAGGGGAATCCTAACCCGCATTGGGGTATATATGCAATTCGTTACCCCATTATTTGTCTGATTTTCCTATTTCGGTTGGCAATAAATAGAAACCGGACAGGATGAAAGGATGGAAGGGCGTTGCATGGCGACATGGCGAGAAGGTGCAAAGAAATACTGCACGCCCATTGATTACCAACGAAAATAGCGCTTTTGAGGAACAACGATAAATCACACGCTGATTGCTCGCCTCCCGACGACTGACTTATTTCGCAGAAAACACATATAACAATCAAATGGTTGAAGGTTCGGAAACCGTATCCAAACATACGCCCATGATGCAGCAGTACCTGCGCCTCAAGGCGCAGTACCCCGACCTGCTGCTCTTCTACCGCATGGGGGATTTCTATGAGCTGTTCTTCGATGACGCGGAGAAGGCGGCGCGGCTGCTGGACATCACGCTGACCACCCGCGGCCAGTCGGCCGGGCGGCCGATCCCCATGGCCGGCGTGCCCTGGCACGCGGTGGAGCAATACCTCGCCCGCCTGGTGAAGCTGGGCGAATCGGTGGTGATCTGCGAGCAGGTCGGCGACCCGGCCGCCGCCAAGGGCCCGGTGGAGCGGGCCGTGACGCGCATCGTCACCCCCGGCACGCTCACCGACGCGGCGTTGCTCGACGAGAAATCCGACAGCTTGCTGCTGGCCCTGGCCCCCGAGAAGAACCTGCTGGGCCTGGCCTGGCTCAATCTCGCCAACGGCGATTTCCGCCTCCTGGAAATCGGCCCCGGCGCCCTGGCGGCGCAACTGGAACGGTTGCGCCCGGCCGAGATCCTGCTGCCCGACGGCGCCCGCCTGGCCCTGCCCGAGAACCGCGCGGCTTCCGTCAAACGCCTACCGGATTGGCATTTCGACCGGAACGGGGCGCTACGCCTGCTCAGCGGCCACTTCGGCACCCGGGACCTCGCCGCGTTTTTGCCGGATACGGGCGCCGACGCCGTCACCAGCGCGCTGGCGGCGGCCGGGGCCCTCTACCAGTACGCCAAGGCGACCCAGAACCAGGCACTCGCCCACATCACGGAGCTGCGGGTCGAACACGAAAGCGCCTATCTGCGCCTGGACGCGGCGACGCGGCGCAACCTGGAGCTCACCGAGACCCTGCGCGGCGAACCCGCCCCCACCCTGCTCTCGCTCCTCGACACCTGCGCGACGAGCATGGGCTCGCGCTGGCTGCGCCACTGCCTGCACCATCCCTTGGCCGAGCGCGCCGAGGCGGCTGCCCGCCACGCGGCGGTGGCCGAACTGGCAGGCGAGCGCGGCGCCGGCTGCTACAGCGCCGTCCACCGGCCCCTGCGCGGCTTTGCCGACATCGAGCGCATCACCGCCCGCATCGCCCTGAAAAGTGCGCGGCCGCGGGACCTCTCGGCCCTGCGCGACAGCCTGCGCGGCCTCGACGCACTGCGCGAGACGCTGGCCGCCCCGGAATCGGAATTGCTCGCCCGGCTCGCGCGGGACCTGGCCACGCCGCCGGACTGCCTGGAGCTGCTGGTGCGCGCCATCGCCCCGGAGCCGGCCGCCCTGCTGCGGGATGGCGGCGTCATCAATGAGGGCTACGACGCCGACCTGGACGAACTGCGGGCGCTGAACCGCAACTGCGGCGCCTTCCTGCTCGATCTGGAAGCCCGCGAGCGGGCCCGCAGCGGCATCGCCAACCTCAAGGTCGAGTACAACAAGGTTCACGGCTTCTACATCGAGGTGACCCACGCCAATGCCGGCAAGGTGCCGGAGGACTACCGTCGCCGCCAGACCCTGAAAAACGCCGAGCGCTACATCACGCCGGAGTTGAAGGCCTTCGAGGACAAGGCGCTCTCCGCCCAGGAGCGCGCGCTGGCGCGCGAGAAGCAGCTCTACGACGCCGTGCTGGACGGCCTCGCCCCGCACATTCCCGGGCTGCAGCGCATCGGCCGCGCCGTGGCCTTGCTCGACGGGCTCGCGGCCTTCGCCGACGCCGCCGTGCGCCACGACTATTGCCGGCCGGAGTTCTCGGACGAGCCCGGCATCGCCATCGAAGGCGGCCGGCATCCGGTGGTGGAGCGCCAGGCGACAGAAGGGAATATGAGCTTCATCGCCAACGGCTGCCGCCTCGACGGCCTGCGCCGCATGCTGCTCGTCACCGGCCCCAACATGGGCGGCAAGTCCACCTACATGCGCCAGGCGGCCCTCATCGTGCTGCTCGCCCACTGCGGCAGCCTCGTGCCGGCGCAAAGCTGCCGGCTCGGGCCCATCGACGCCATCTACACCCGCATCGGCGCCTCCGACGATCTCGCCTCGGGCCGCTCGACCTTCATGGTGGAGATGACCGAGGCGGCGGCCATCCTGCACGGCGCCACGGAGAAGAGCCTGGTCCTCATGGACGAGGTGGGACGCGGCACCTCCACCTTCGACGGCATGGCGCTCGCCTTCGCCATCGCCCGCCATCTGCTGGAAAGGAATCGCTGCTGGACGCTCTTCTCGACCCACTACTTCGAGCTGACGCGCCTGGCCCTGGACTACCCGGAGTGTGCCAACGTGCATCTGGATGCCGTCGAGCACGGCCACAGCATCGTCTTTCTCCATGCCGTCGAGGAGGGCCCGGCGAGCCAGAGCTACGGCATCGAGGTGGCGGCGCTGGCGGGCATCCCCGGCAGCGTGGTGCGCGAAGCGAAGCGCCGCTTGCGCCAACTGGAGAACCGGGAGATCGACGGGGGCGTGCAGCCCGACCTCTTCGCCGCCGCCCCGGAGCCTGTGGACCCCGACCCGCACCCGGCCCTCGACGCCCTGCGGGCCATCGACCCGGACAGCTTGAGTCCGCGGGAGGCGCTGGAGAGGCTCTACGAGTTGAGGCGGCTGGCGGAATAAAGCGCAGGCAATTCCTCAGGCGGGGGCGTCAACACGCCCCACGCCCCACGCCCGTCGCGCTCAGTGGTGATGGTGGCCGTCGGGCCCGTGCACGTGGCCGTGCTCGAGCTCTTCCGCCGTGGCGGGGCGCACCTCGGCGATAGTGCAGGCGAAGATCAGCGCGATGCCGGCCAGGGGATGGTTGCCGTCCACCACCACCTTCCCATCCTCGATGCCGGTGATGGTGTAGATCATGTCGTCCTCGCCGTCCTCCGCGGCGCGCTCGAACTGCATGCCGACCTGGATGCCCTCAGGGAAGAGGTCGAGGGGCTCGACGCGCACCATCTCGGCGTCGTACTCGCCGAAGGCGTCCTCGGGCTGCAGCTTCAGTTCGAGCTTCTCGCCGGCCTCCTTGCCCTGCAGTTCCTCTTCGATGCGGGCGAAGATGCCGTCGTAGCCGCCATGGAGGTAGACGAGCGGCTGCTTGCCCTCGTCGATGAGGTTGCCGTCCGGATCGGTCACCCGGTAGCTCAGGGTGACGACGGTGTCTTTGGCGATTTGCATGGCGCGTCCTTTCCGTTCAGTTGCTTGACCAGTTGCAATACCTCGGCCGCGTGGCCTTTCGGGTTCACGCCATAAAGCGCATGGCGCACGACGCCCTTCCTGTCGATGATGAAGGTCGAGCGCACGATGCCCATCTTCTTCACGCCGTTCTTTTCCTTCATTTGCCAGACGCCGTAACTCTCGCACACCTCGCCGTCCGAGTCCGCCAACAGGCGCACGGACAGCCCGTGCTTGTCGCGGAATTCGGCGTGGCTGATGCAATCGTCCCGGGAAACGCCGAGGACGACGCAGCCGCAGCGCTCGAAGTCCTCCTCGTGATCGGAGAACTCGATCGCCTCGATGGTGCATCCGGGCGTGTCGTCCTTGGGGTAGAAGTAGAGCACGACATGCTTCTTGCCGAGCAACTCGGAAAGATCCAGCGATTCCATGTCCGCATCGGGCAGGTTGAAATCGGGCGCAGGTTGTCCAGCTTGCAGCATGCGGTCTTCCTCTGGCAACTACCGGGCGCAAGTTTAACACCGGAAAGGCGCGGGCGAACAAGACAAGGCGCGCAAGCCGCGCTAACATGAAAATTCATGGAAGCCCACTGGGAACATTTCCGTCACGAGGCCGACATCGGCGTGCGCGGGATGGGCCCGACGCGCGAGGCGGCCTTCGAGCAGGCGGCCCTCGCCCTGACCGCGGTCGTCGCCGATCCGCAGCGGGTGGCGACGCCCACGCCCGTGGCCATCGCCTGTTCCGCTCCCGACGATGCATTGTTGTTCGCCGATTGGCTCAATGCGCTCATCTACGAAATGGCCACCCGCCGCATGCTCTTCGGCCGCTTCGAGGTGCATCTGGCCGGCGCCGGGTTGACCGCCACCGCCTGGGGCGAGCCGGTGGACCCGCGCAAACATCAGCCCGCCGTCGAAGTGAAGGGCGCCACCTATACTGAATTGGATGTGCGGCAGCGGCCGGACGGCGGCTGGCTCGTCCAGTGCGTGGTGGACGTCTGAGGAGGTGGGAACCGTGGACCTCTCGCGCTTCGAACACCGCTCTGAACACGAATGGGTTGTCGCCCCACGCGGCAGGATGCGCGTGCCGGCGGTAATCTACGCCTCGCGCGAGCTGATGGCGGCCATGGACGAGAAGGTCTATGAGCAGGTCACCAACGTCGCCGCCCTGCCCGGCATCGTCCAGGCCGCCTACGCCATGCCCGACGCCCACTGGGGCTACGGCTTTCCCATCGGCGGGGTGGCCGCCTTCGATCCGGACGAGGGCGGAGTCGTTTCCGCCGGCGGCGTCGGCTTCGACATTTCCTGCGGCGTGCGCTGTCTGCACACGGGCCTGACGCGCGAAGCCGTCGAGCGGGTCAAGACGCGGCTGGCCGACACCCTGTTCGCCCGCATCCCCGCCGGCGTGGGCAGCACGGGCGAACTGCGCCTGGCCGGCGCGGAAATGGAGGCCATGCTCGAGGGCGGTGCCCGCTGGGCCGTGGAGCAGGGCTACGGCGAGGCGGGCGACCTCGACCGCATCGAGGAACATGGCTGCATGCGCGGCGCCGATCCCGCCCAGGTCTCCGAGCACGCCAAGAAGCGCCAGCGCGACGAGATGGGCACCCTGGGCTCGGGCAACCACTACCTGGAGGTGCAGCACGTCGTCCGGGTGTTCGATGCGCGGATCGCGGCAGCCTACGGCCTGCGCGAGGGCGACGTGGTGGTCAGCATCCATTGCGGCTCCCGCGGCCTGGGCCACCAGATCGGCACCGAATTCCTCCGGGAGATGCTCCTCGGCGCCCGGGAGGCCGGCATCGAGCTGCCCGACCGGGAGCTCGCCTGCGCGCCGCTCGCCTCCGCCATCGGCCGGCGCTACCTGGGCGCCATGCGCGCGGCCATCAACTGCGCCCTGGCCAACCGGCAGATCCTCACCCATCTCACGCGGAAGGCCTTCCGCGAAGTGCTGCCCGCGGCGCGCCTGCCCCTGCTCTACGACGTCTCGCACAACACCTGCAAGGAGGAAAGCCACCAGGTCGGCGGCAAGGAGCGGCGCCTGTTCGTGCACCGCAAGGGCGCCACCCGCGCCTTCGGCCCGGGCCATCCCGAGCTGCCGGCGGAATTTCGCGACGCCGGCCAGCCGGTGCTGATCGGCGGCAGCATGGGCACCGGCTCCTACGTCCTGGCGGGCCTGACGAGCGGCATGGAGCGGGCCTTCGGCTCGGCCTGCCACGGGGCGGGGCGGGCCATGAGCCGCCACGAAGCCCTGCGCCGCTGGAAGGGCCGCGCCGTAGTGGACGAATTGGCGGAGCGCGGCATTCTCATCCGCAGCCCTTCGCTACGCGGCGTGGCCGAGGAGGCGCCGCTCGCCTACAAGGACGTGTCCGCCGTGGTGGACGCGGCCGATGCGGCGGGCCTCGCCCGCAAGGTGGCGCGGCTGGAGCCGATCGTCTGCGTGAAGGGTTGAATCAATCCGGGTCGTAGGGCCGGCGGCGCGCCGGCTGCCACAGGCGCACACCGCGCCGGCGGAAGAAGGGTACCAGCACCATGCCGGCGACGAAGCCGCCGACGTGCGCGCCCCAGGCGACCCCGCCGCCCTCGCCCGAGGCCGCCAGGGAATTGAGCACCTGGAAGACGAACCAGAAGGCCAGCACCCAGGCCGCCGGCAGGCGCACCGTATGCAGGAAGAAGCCGAGGGGAATGGCCACCAGCACCCGAGCGTGGGGGTAGAGCAGCAGGTAGGCGCCCAGCACCCCGGAGATGGCGCCGCTCGCCCCGATCATGGGCACCGTCGAACCGGGGTCGGGCAGCGCCTGGGCCAGGGCCGCCGCCAGGCCGCAGATCGCATAGAAGACGATGAAGCGCCCGTGCCCCAGGGCGTCTTCCACGTTGTTGCCGAAGATCCACAGGTACAACATGTTGCCGGCCAGGTGCATGAAGCCGCCGTGCAGGAACATGCTGGTGAGCAGGGTCATTTCCGGCGGCACGATGGCCAGCGCCGGCGGCAGTTCCGCCCGGCCGAAGAGCACGGCCGGAATCAGCCCCAGCGCCAGCACCGCCTGCTGTCCCGCCCGTCCCAGGGACATCTGCCAGAGGAAGACCAGCACGCAGCCAATGATCAGCGCCACCGTGAAGACGGGCTTCAGCTCGGTGGGGTTGTCGTCGTGGAGGGGGATCATGGCGGCGGAATTGTAACTTCTGGCGCGGGAATCGGCAGGGCGGGTTAGCGTAGGGCGCATTAGCCGCACGGCGGCGTAATGCGCCGAATGTCTCCGGCGGAATGCGCTGCGCCCTTCGCCAGGCTCAGGACAGGCTTATTGCGCCCTACGCAAATGCTGTATATGATTACAGTAAATTGATGCCCCAGGAGATGCCATGGCCCACCGCCTCACCGCCCGCCAGGAGGAAATCCTCCAATTCATCCGCGACACCCTGGAATCCGACGGCGCGCCGCCCACCCGCGCCGAGATCGCCGCGGCCTTCGGCTTCAGTTCCCCCAACGCCGCCGAGGATCACCTGCGCGCCCTGGAGAAAAAGGGCGTCCTCCGCCTGGAGCCCGGCTTCGCCCGCGGCATCCGCCTGGTGGAGCAGTTGGGCCTGCCGCTCATCGGCCGCGTGGCCGCCGGCGCCCCGATCCTCGCCGAGGCCCACATCCACGGCCGCTACCAGGTCGACCCCGCCCTCTTCCAGCCCCGCGCCGACTATCTGCTGCGGGTGCGCGGCATGAGCATGCGCGATGCCGGCATCCTCGACGGCGACCTCCTCGCCGTGCACCGCACACAGGAAGCCCGCAGCGGCCAGATCGTCGTCGCCCGGCTGCACGACGAGGTCACGGTGAAGCGCTTCAAGCGCCAGGGCAACAGCAGCACCGTGGAACTGCTGCCCGAAAACCCCGACTTCGAGCCCATCGTGGTGGATCTTCGCAGCGACGAGCTGGAGATCGAGGGGTTGGCGGTGGGGTTGATACGGAATGGGAAAGCGCTGTGAGCCCGGCCGCCGTCGTCGCCATCGAAACCATCGCCCCACGCATTCTCGTGCTGCGCGGCCAGAAAGTCATGCTGGACGCGGACCTCGCCGAGCTGTATGGCGTACCCACCAAGCGTTTCAACGAGCAGGTCAAACGGAATATGGATCGATTCCCGCCGGATTTCATGTTCCAGATCACGCTTGAGGAAAAAACGGAGGTGGTCGCAAATTGCGACCACCTCTCCAGACAGAAATTTTCCCCCCATCTGCCCTATGCCTTTACCGAACACGGGGCAATCATGGCGGCGACGATACTCAACTCCCCCAAAGCCGTCGAAATGAGCGTGTTCGTCGTGCGCGCTTTCGTTCAGCTACGGGAAATGCTGGGGACACATAAGGAGCTGGCTGCCAAGCTCGACGAACTGGAGCACAAACTCAAGCACCACGACCAAGCCATTGCCGGCATCCTGGAGGCTATCCGGCAACTGATGACCCCACCCGCCGGCAGGAAACGTCCCATCGGCTTCACCACGAAATAAACCTCGTCCCATCTGTTTCCATGTCTCCCCCTGCCGCCCTCAGTAACCCTCTCTCCCACCCCGCCCTCTGGCGCGGCAACAGCCTGGCGCCGGCGCTGCCCGGCGTGGCCACGGGCTTTGCCGAGCTGGATGCCGTGCTGCCGGGCGGCGGCTGGCCGGTGGGGGCGCTGACCGAGATCCTGCCGGCACGCGCCGGCATGGGCGAACTCTCGCTCCTGGCGCCGGCGCTGGCCCGCCTGTCCCGGGAAGACGAGCGCTGGCTGGTGTGGGTGGCACCACCCCATGTGCCCTACGCCCCGGCGCTCGCCGCGGCGGGCATCGAGCTTGCGCGCCTGATCGTCGTCAGGCCGCGCACGGCCTCGGAAGCCCTGTGGGCGACGCGCCAGGCGCTCGCCTCGAAAAGCGCCAGCGCCGTGCTGGCCTGGCTCACCACGCCCGACATGCAATCCCTGCGCCGCCTGCAACTGGCCGCCGAAGGCTCCCAGACCCTCGCCTGCCTGTTCCGCCCGCCCCACGCGGCCCAGGACTTCTCCCCCGCGGCGCTGCGCCTGCGCCTGGAAGCCCAGGACGGGCGGCTGGCCGTGCATGTGCTCAAGCGGCGCGGGGCGCGGCTGGCGCGGCCGCTGCTGCTCGACCTCGGCCGCGGCAGATATCGCCATGCTCTGGATCGCCCTCCGTCTCCCCGCCCTGCCCTTGCAGGTCTTCCTGCGCGGCGCGAGTACGCCTGAAACCCTGGCCGTCGCCGACGGGCACGCGATCCTCGCCGCCAACGCCGCGGCGCGGCGGCTCGACGTGCGGCCCGGCCTCGGTATCCCCAGCGCCCGCGCCCTGGCGCCGGGGCTCGCCGTGCGCAGCCGCAATCCCCGCGCCGAGGCCGAAGCGCTGGAAGAACTCGCCGCCTGGGCCGGCCAGTTCACGCCCAACGTCAGCCTCGATCCGCCCGAGGGCGTGCTGCTGGAAGTTGCCGCCAGCCTGCGGCTCTGCGGCGGGCTGCAAAGCCTGCTCCGGCAGCTTGCCGCCGGCTGCGCAGCACTCGGATTTCACGCAAGCCTCGCCGGCGCGCCTACGCCGCTGGCCGCGCGGCTGCTGGCCCACGCCGGCGGCAGCACCGTGATCCGCGATCCCGCCGAACTCCCGGCGGCGCTCGCGCCCCTGCCCGTGGCCCTCCTCGACTGCCCGCCGCCCGCGCTGGAAACCCTGGCCGCCATCGGCGCCAAGACTTTCGGCGACTGCCTGCGCCTGCCCCGCGCGGGCCTCGCCCGCCGCTGCGGCAGGGAACTGGTACGCCACCTCGATGCGGCCCTGGGCCGCGTGCCCGATCCGCGTCCCCGGTTCGTTGCGCCGGAGAAGTTCGCCGCCCGCCTCGAACTCCCTTGCCCGGTGGTGCACACGGAAGCAGTGCTCTTCGCCGCCCGCCGCCTGCTCGCCGGGCTGGCCGGCTTTCTCGCCGCGCGCCAGGCGGGCATCGAACGCTTTCGCCTGCGCCTCGGCCACGAGGATGCGCCGGCCATGCTCCTCACCGTCTCCATCGCCGGCTGGAGCCGCGACGAGGCCCGCTTCCTCAGTGTGCTGCGCGAGCGCCTCGCCGCCCTGGCACTGGCGGCGCCGGTGGAATCGGTCGCCGTCGAAGCCGACGAAATCCGCCCGCTCGCCCCCGCGAGCCGCACGCTCTTCGGCGATGCTCGCGAACAGCGCGAGTCCTGTGCCCTGCTCCTGGAGCGGCTGCGGGCGCGCCTCGGGCACGAGGCGGTGAGCGGCGTGCGCGCCGTGCCGGTGCACCGCCCCGAGTTCGCCTGGGCCGAGGCCGA
>CAYZLI010000010.1:21715-24070 GCA_964479195.1 uncultured Rhodocyclaceae bacterium | reverse complement strand
GCGGCGTGCGCGCCGTGCCGGTGCACCGCCCCGAGTTCGCCTGGGCCGAGGCCGAACCCGGCGAAAAGCAGCGCCTCGAAACCCTCTGCGGCGCACGTCCGTTCTGGCTGCTCGATCCGCCCCAGCAGCTTGCGGCCCGGGGCGGTTCAACCGAGCCGGAAGGCCTGCACCTCCTCGCCGGCCCCGAGCGCATCGAATCCGGCTGGTGGGACGGCCGCGACGCGGCCCGCGACTACTTCGTCGCGGAAGGCAGCGAAGGCGAACTGCTCTGGCTCTTCCGCGAGCGGCGCGCACCCCATGGCTGGTATGTGCACGGCCTGTTCGCCTGAGGAATCCCCTCAGGCACCGACCACGCCCCCATCCTTGCGGCGGATGACGATGGTGGCGGAACGGGGCCGGCCGGCGGGCAGGGCCGGGAACTGGCTGTGGGGCCAAGCGGAAACGGCCTCCGGCTGCGCCGGATCGTTCCGCCCGCTGGGCAACTCCCCGGGATGCTGGATGTTCACGAACAGCGTCCGCCGGTCCGGCGTCGCGACGATGCCCGTGACCTCGCAGCCGCGCGGGCCGGTGAGGAAGCGCCGCGTCTGCCCCGTCGCCGCATCGGCGCAAAGCATCTGGTTGTTGCCCAGGCCGGCGTAGTCACCCTTGTGGAGCGCGCTGGTGGACACGTCCGTCTGGATCCACAGCCGGCCGTCCGCGTCGAACCACAGGCCATCGGGACTGCCGAAGCCGTCTCCCTTGACCGTGCCGCGCTTGGCCGCATCGTCCAGCCCGGGGTCGCCGGCGAGGATGAAGATATCCCATTCGAATTCCCCGGCGGCGGCGTCCCCGCCCCGTTCGCGCCAGCGCACGATGTGGCCGAACTGGTTGGCGGGCCG
Organism: uncultured Rhodocyclaceae bacterium; assembly: GCA_964479195.1. Taxonomy (GTDB): domain Bacteria; phylum Pseudomonadota; class Gammaproteobacteria; order Burkholderiales; family Rhodocyclaceae; genus Desulfobacillus. The sequence continues at coordinate 23,192 of CAYZLI010000010.1, read as the reverse complement.
CGGGTTGGCGGCGCCCAACCCCGGCACCTCCGGCGTGCCGCGCTTGGAATTATTGGTGAGGGAGCAATACACCTCGCCGCTGCGCGGATGCACGGCGATCCATTCCGGCCGGTCCATCTTGGTGGCCCCCGCCACATCCGCCGCCTGGCGCGTGCGCACCAGCACCGTCGCCTGGTCGGGGAAACCGTTTTCCGGGGTCAGCCCGCCCTGCCCCTGCACCAGGGGCAGCCAGCGCCCCTGGCCGTCCTCGCCAAAGCGGGCGACGTAGAGCGTGCCCTGATCCAGGAGTTCCCCGGCGGCCAGGCGCTTCGGGTCGTAGCGGTCCCGCGAGACGAACTTGTAGATGTACTCGAAGCGCTCGTCGTCGCCCATGTAGACCACCACGCGGCCGTCCTTCGCCAGGCTCACGAAGGCACCCTCGTGCTTGATGCGGCCCAGGGCCGTGCGCTTGACGGGCGGCTTGTCCGGATGCCAGGGGTCGATCTCCACCACCCAGCCGAAGCGGTGCGGCTCGTTCGCATGCTTCTCGCAGTCGAAGCGCTCGTCGTACTCGTGCCAGCGGTAGCCCGCCCCCTTCTCCTTGATGCCGTAGCGCTTCTGGTCCGGCGTGGGCGACTTGAAGCCGTTGAAATAGCCGTTGAAGTTCTCCTCGCAGGTGAGGTAGGTGCCCCAGGGCGTGGTGCCCATGGCGCAGTTGTTGACCGTGCCCAGCACCCGGCTTCCCTCGGCGTCCGCGGCGGTGCGCAGCAGCGCGTGGCCGGCGGCCGGGCCGGACAGGGCGATGGGCGTGTCGCCCGTCACGCGCCGGGCATAGGGGGAAGGACGCAGCACCTGCCAGCGGCCGCCCGCCTCGTGGATCTCGATGACGGAAACGCCGTGCGCGGCCTTCGACTTGGCCACCTTCTCGGCGCTCCAGTCCGCCATGCCGCCGGCGTGCAGCAGGCCGTCGTCCGTGTATTCGTGGTTGACGCAGAGCAGGCCGTGGCGCGATGAGGACCGGCCGTTCTCCATGAAGGGAAAGAAGTGCATGCCGTCGTGATGCATGCCCGCCTGCAGGGCCTGCTCGGCGGCGCTGGCCTCGGGCCGGAAGGCGGGCCCGTCGGACAGGGGATCGCCCCAGGCGAACAGCACCTCCGCCTGGTAGCCCTCCGGCACCCGCACCAGGTCCTCCTGGGAGACGGCGACGGGTGCGAAGCCGATGGCCGGGCGGGCGGCGCGGCCGGCCGCCGCGGCGATGGCCGGCAGGGGCAGTTCCAGGGCCGCCAGGGCGGCGGCCCCCAAGCCGGCCTGCAAGAGGCGCCGGCGGGCCGGATTGACGGCCGTCAGGTCGGCGAGGCTGGGATTGGGGCTGTCGTTGCTGAGGATTTCTTCGTCATGGGCCTTCACGGGGCAGTCTCCGTCTGTTGGTGGACCATCCGATTTTCGAAAGCCCGCGTTACAGGCCCATGACGGCGGGCGGCCGTCTCGCCAAGCTGAA
>CAYZLI010000010.1:15306-21615 GCA_964479195.1 uncultured Rhodocyclaceae bacterium | reverse complement strand
TCGAAAGCCCGCGTTACAGGCCCATGACGGCGGGCGGCCGTCTCGCCAAGCTGAAAGGCTCTTGCCGTGCCTATAATACGAGCAGCTAAGGAGAGTTCCCATGACCACCGTGCAACTGACGTTGAATCTGCCCGACAGCCTCGCCAACGCCGCGGGCGATGCGGGACTGCTCACGCCCCAGGCCATCGAGGCCTTGCTGCGCGAGGCGGTTCGGCGCAAGGCTGTCGATGAGATGTTCGGGAAGATGGACGAGTTGGCCGATGCTAACTTTCCGCCGATGACGATGGAGGAGATCCAGGCCGAAGTGAATGCCGTTCGTGCGGAAAGACGCAAACGTGCGGCTGGTCCTTGATACAAACGTCGTGCTTTCCGGGCTTCTCTGGCGCAGTCATCCGCGTCGGCTGCTCGATCTGGCAAGGGAGGGCGCGGCACCAGTTCTCCAGCCGCACCGGACTGCCTTGTCCTTGCATCCATGCTCCCCGCGTTGAAACAGATCAGGGCTTCAGGCGCGAGAGCCGTTTCCTGTCGGGAATGTCCTCGGGGCGATCCGTCTCCTTGGACATGAGCATGCCGTCGATGTCGAGAACCTTGACCTTGACGCCGTCGATGTCGCGCTCTTCGATGTGGGGCTCGTAGTCGCCGAATTCCCGCGAAGCGGCGGCGAACAGGATGTCGATGCCGATTTCGCCTTCCGCGGCCGTGGAATAGCCCTTGTCGAGCCATTCCTTCTTGGGGACGTAGTCGAGCCTGACCTTCTTCGAGATGGCCTTGATGGCCCGCATGAGCCTGGCGTTGTTCTCCCGGTCCCTCGGGAAGATGCAGTCGATGTCCTTCGTCATTCGGGGAAAGCCGTGGATCGCCATGGCCACGCCGCCGAGCAGCGCGTAGCGGACGCCGTGCTTCTCCAGTTCGGAGAGCACCAGCATGACGTCATCGAGCGCGGGCGCTCTTTTTTTCGGCGCTTCGGGCATTCCGGATTTCCTCTTCTTCGCCCCAGGCGTTCTTTTCCGCCAGGGTCTTGAAGTAGCGGGGCTTGTCCGGGGAGACGGTCATGGGGACCAAGGCGTTGGCCGATCGCTGCAGCGCGTCGAAGGTGCGCAAGGCCTCCCGGTATTTCTCCTCGCTGACATGGGAGACGATCGCGTCGACCGCTTCCGCCGTACCGCGGTCGCCCGCCAGGACTTGCGCCCGCTTCTTCTCCTCGAGCAGCCGGGAGATGAACTTCCTGGCAATCAGCGGCATCTCCCGGTGGTCGCTCGATCGCCCGCCGAGCGCCCATTTGTCCATGGTTCTCGGGCTGACGCCAATTTCCGCGGCCAGCCGGGGATAGGACAACCTCAGCTCGCGCTTGGCCAGGCGCAAAAATGTCTGTTGATCCATAATTTTACGATACATCCCCATTGGGGTGGTGTCAAATGGGGCCCCTCTGCTTCTCCCCCTCCCCCGGCTTCCCCTTCCTGCCTTATCCTTCTCCCATGCTCCGCACCCTCAAACAATTCTTCGGCAAGGCTGGGCAACCCCTGCCCGCCATCGCCCCCGAACTCTGGGCGAAGGCGGAGGCCGGGCTGCCGTATCTGGGGCATCTCTCGCCCGCCGAACGCGAGCGCCTGCGGGAGATGGCGCTCGCCTTGATCGCGCAGAAGGAGTGGAGCGGGGCGCAGGGGCTCTTGCTCACGGAGGACATCCAGCTTTCCATTGCGCTGCAGGCCTGCCTGCCGGTGCTCAACCTGGGGCTGGAATGCTACCGCGGCTGGGTGGGCATCATCGTCTATCCGGGCGACTTCGTCATTCCGCGCCGGCAGATGGACGAGGCGGGCGTGGTGCATGAGTTCGACGACGAGGTGGCGGGCGAGGCCTGGGAGGGCGGGCCCGTACTCTTGTCCTGGTTCGAGCATGCGGAGGACGCCGGGGGCATGAACGTGGTGATCCACGAGTTCGCCCACAAGCTGGACATGCTCAACGGCCCGCCCGACGGCCTGCCGCCCCTGCACGCCGACATGAACCGGCAAGCCTGGACCGGGGCCTTCGAGGCGGCCTATGCGGACTTCTGCGCCCGGGTGGATGCGGGCGAGGAGACGGCCATCGACCCCTATGCCGCCGAGCATCCGGCGGAGTTCTTCGCGGTGGCGAGCGAGGCGTTCTTCGAGATGCCGCAGGTGCTGCGGGAGGAGTACCCGGCGGTATATGAGCAGTTGCGGTTGTTTTACCGGCAGGATCCGGCGGGGGTGGGCTCAAGTTCTTATTTCCCTTACCGTTAACCCAGGCATCCCGTTACTACAAGACCGGCCGACCGAGCCGGGACGATCATGCATCTCAACCGCTCGCGCATCTGGATCAAGCTGGTCGGGGCCATTGCCGCCATGCTGGTGCTGGCCTGGGCCGTGCTCATTCAATGGGCCTACTACGAGCAGGAGAAGACGGCCATCGCCCAGGCCGAGGAGTTCGCCCAGAGCGTGCACCAGATGACCATGTCGGCCCTGACCATGATGATGGTCACCGGCACCGTGGCCCAGCGTGCGGTGTTCCTCGAGCAGGTGCAGCAGTCCAAGGACGTCTCCGAGCTCTCCGTGGTGCGCAGCGAGGCCCTGGTCAAGCTCTTCGGCCCCGGGGCCAACCCCCGCCCGCACACCGAACTGGAGCAGCAGGTCCTGGCGAGCGGTGCGCCCCGCTACGAACTGGACAAGGGCGGCCAGTCCCTCACCGCGGTCATCCCCGCCGTGGCCAAGTCCAATTATCTCGGCAAGGACTGCCTGTCCTGCCACCAGGTGCCGGAGAACACGGTGCTGGGGGCGGTGACCATGAAGATCTCCGTGGCCGCGCCCCTGGCCGCGGCCTCCAGCCTGCGCGCCAAGATCGCCGGCATGGCCCTCTTCCTCAGCCTGCCCATGCTGGTGTTCATCTTCTTCTACATCCGCCGGGTGGTGGTCACGCCCCTGGGGGCCATGACCGCCGGGCTGCGCGAGATCGCCCAGGGCGAGGGGGATCTGACGCGGCGCCTGCCGGTGCGGGTGCATGACGAGATCGGCGATGCGGCGGACGCCTTCAACCAGTTGATGGACAAGTTCCGCCGGTTGATCGTCACCGTGCGCGACGCCTCCCACAAGGTGCTCGCCGGCGCCTCCGAGCTGGCGGGCCACGCCGGGGAGCTGGCCGCCTCGGCCCAGAAGCAAAGCGAACAGGCCCTGGCCGCCGACGGCTCGGTCTCGGCCATGAAGAGCCAGTCCGAGGCGGTGGTCTCGCGCGCCGCCCAGGTGAAGCTGGCCGCCGACGAGAACGTCGGGCGCTCCCACAAGGGCAGCGAGAGCATCCAGCGGATCGTCACCACCATGAAGGACGTGGAAGGCTCGGTGCAAAGCATCGCCCATTCGGTGGAGGCCTTCATCGGCAGCACGCAGCAGATCACGGCGCTCACCCAGGAAGTGCGCGAGATCGCCGACCAGACCAACCTCTTGGCCCTGAACGCGGCCATCGAGGCGGCGCGCGCCGGCGAGCAGGGCCGCGGCTTCGCCGTGGTGGCCGACGAGGTGCGCAAGCTCGCCGAGAAGTCGGCCCGCTCGGCCGCCGAGATCGACCAGGTCACCCACACCATCGCCCAGCAGTCCCAGGCGGTGGAGAGCTCCATTGCCACGGGGCTGCAGAGGATCGGGGCCAACCATGCCTTCGTCGCCCAGGTGGGCGAAGTGCTCGGCCAGGCGCGCGCCATGGCCGACGAGGTGAGCACCGGGGTGGCCGACATCACCGACACGGCCCGCGGCCAGCAGGCCACCGCGGAAGCGGTCTCGGGCATGATCCACGGCATCGTCGCCGCCTCGCGGGCGAGCGAGCAGGCGGTCGACCGCGCCGCCGACCAGACCCACCACCTGCAGGTGCTGGCCACCAGCCTCGATGCCGAGGTGAACCGCTTCCGGACCTGAGGTCCCGGCCCGCCCGCGACGGGCTAGACTGGGGCATGGAACCGCCGTCCTCCCCTGCCCTGCCCCCGGGGCTTTTCATCGGCACCAGCGGCTGGAGCTACCCGGAATGGGCGGAGGACTTCTACGCCGGCGTGCCCCGCAAGGACTGGCTGCGCCATTACGCCGGCCGCTTCAACGCGCTGGAGATCGACGCCAGCTTCTACCACCAGGTGAAGCGCAGCACCTACGCGGGCTGGCGGGAACAAACGCCCCCTGAGTTCCGCTTCACCGTCAAGGCGCACCGCTTCCTCACCCACGTCCGGCGGCTCGACTTCGACGCCCCATCGCTCGCCCTGCAGCGGGATTCGGCCGCCGGGCTCGGCGAGAAGCTCGCCCTCGTCCTGTGGCAACTGCCCGCCGGCCTGCACTCCGACCTGCCCCGCCTGGCGGCGTTCGCCGAAAAACTGGCGGCCTGGCCCGGACCGCGCCATGCCCTGGAGTTTCGCGATGCCTCCTGGTTCACCGGCGCGGTGGCGGCGCTGCTGGCGCAGCACGGCCTCGCCCTCTGCCAGTCGGATGCGCCGGACTGGCCCCTTTGGCAGGCGGTGACGACGGACCGGGTCCTCGTGCGGCTGCACGGGCACACGGAACTCTACCGCTCCGCCTACGCCGAAGCCGAGCTGTGCGCCTGGGCGAAGCAGCTGCGCCGCTGGCACGAGGAAGGCCGCGAGGTCCATGTCTTCTTCGACAACACGGCCTCCGGCCATGCGCCGCGGGACGCGATGCGGCTGGCCGCCCTGCTCGCGTGATCTTTCCCTCCCCCCTGAGAAGGGGAGGGAAACAAGCGGTAATCAGCCGAGGGTTGAAATGAAGCCCGCCATCGCCGCCAGCGTGGCCTCGGGCTGGTCTTTGTGCGGCGAGTGGCGGCAGTCGGCCAGCTCCAGCACGCCCACCTCCCCCGCTGCCTGGGCGCGGACGGCCTCCACCTGCGCCAGCGTGCCGTATTCGTCGTCCAGGCCCTGGAGGGCGAGCACCGGGCAGGTGATTTCCGGCAGGTATTCCTCGATGTTCCAGGCGCGGAAATCCGGGTGCAGCCAGATGTCGTTCCAACCCCAGAAGGTTTTCGCGGCGTCCCGGTGGTACTTGGCGAGCCGCTTCGGCAGATCGGTGGTTTCGAACGCCACCTTGGCCTGGGCAATGCTCGTGACGGAAATGTCCTCGACGAAGACGTGGGACGCCATGAGGAAGAGACCGGCCACCGCGCGCCCGCTGCCGCCCGCGTGAATAAGGGCGATGGAGCCGCCGTCGGAATGGCCGATCAGCACCGGGTGGTCGATGGCGAGCTTGTCGAGGAGTTCAGGCAGCGCGGCGAGCGCCTCGTCGTGCATGTAGCGCACGCCGAAGGGCGCCGCCAGCACGTCCGACTGGCCGTAGCCGTAGCGGGAGTAGACGAGCGTGCGGCAGCCCGTGGCAGCGGCCACCTTGACGGGAAAGTCCCGCCACATGGCCACCGAGCCCAGGCCTTCGTGCAGGAAGACCAGGGTCGGGCGGTCGAGCTGGTGCGCCGGGATGAGTTGGTATTCGAGCCTGTGGCCGGCGGCCTGGATGAAGCCGGATTGCATGGGTGGCACTCCGATCCTGTCATTCCCGCGAAGGCGGGAATCCAGTGGCTTTGGAAAGCCGCTGGGTCCCCGCGTTCGCGGGGACGACATCGTTCCTTGCGGTCAATTCACACCCCCAGGAAGCGGTGCATCAGCTCGGGCTGGTCGGACAGCTCGTTCGACGAGCCGGCGAACACCACCCGGCCCTTCACCAGCACCACGCTGCGGTCGGCGAGCGCCATCACCGCCCCGTAGTTCTTGTCCACGATCACCGTGGCGATGCCGGATTCGCGGATGGTCTTGATGATGTTCCAGATCTCCTTGGCGATGAGGGGAGCCAGACCCTCGGTCGCCTCGTCGAGGATGAGGAGATCCGGGTTGGTCATCAGCGCCCGGCCGATGGTGAGCATCTGCTGCTCGCCGCCGGAGAGCTGCGCGCCGCCGTGGTGGATGCGCTCGCCCAGGCGCGGGAAGGTGGCCATGACGCGCCCGAAGTCCCATTCGCGCCGCCCGTCCACGCCAGGGCGCGCCGCCATGACCAGGTTCTCGCGCACCGAGAGGTTGGGGAAGATGCCGCGCCCCTCCGGCACGTAGGCGATCCCGCGCCGCGCAATGGCGTGCGTGGCGGCCTGGGTCATGTCCTCGCCGCGCACCTTGACCGTGCCCTGGCGCGGGCGCACCAGGCCGAGCACGGACTTGAGCAGCGTGGTCTTGCCCATGCCGTTGCGGCCCATGAGGCCGATGCATTCGCCCCGCCGCACGGAGAAATCGATCCCGTGCAGGATGTGGCTCACGCCGTAGAAGGTGTGCAGGCC
>CAYZLI010000010.1:0-15206 GCA_964479195.1 uncultured Rhodocyclaceae bacterium | reverse complement strand
TCAGGCATGGAGCAGTTCCTCCCCGCCGAGATAGGCGAGCTGCACCGCCGGACTGGCGCGCACGGCTTCGGGCGCCCCGGACTCGATGACCTCGCCGTTCACCATCACGGTCAGCCGGTGCGCCACGGCGAACACGGCGTCCATGTCGTGCTCGATGAGCATGATGGCGTGCTCCGCCGTGAGCTGCCGGATCAGTTCCACCATGCGGTGGGATTCGTGCGGTCCCATGCCGGCGAGCGGCTCGTCGAGCAGCAGCACACGCGGTTGCGTCGCCAGGCACATGGCGATCTCGAGCTGGCGCTGCTCGCCGTGGGAAAGCGTGGCGGCAACCCGGTCGCGCCGGTGGGCAAGGCCCGCCGCCTCCATGGCCGCCTCCGCCCGCCGGTTGATCTCGCCGAAACCCAAGGCGCAGCGGAACACCCGCCAGGCGTGGGGGGTGCGCGACTGGGCCGCGAGCCGGCAGTTCTCGAACACGGTGAAGGGCAGGAAGATGTTGGTCTTCTGGTAGCTGCGGCCGACGCCTAAGCGCGAGATGCGGTCGGAGCGCATGCCGGCGATGTCGTGCCCGTCGAAGCGCACCGTGCCCGAGGTGGGCGGCAGGTCGCCGGAAAGCAGGTTGGTCAGGGTGGATTTCCCCGCGCCGTTGGGGCCGATGACCGCATGCACCTCGCCCAGGTGCAGATCGAGGGAAACCCGGTCCACGGCTGTCAGCCCGCCGAAGCGCTTGGTGAGATCGGCAGTGCGCAGGATGGGCTCAGCCCCGCCGCCGGGCCGCCCCAAGGCGGGAACAGCCACAGCCTGCGAGCCTCGCGAGCCGAAGTCACCCCCTTCCTTGGGAAGGGGGCTGGGGAGAAGGTTGTCAGTCATATTCCTCCGCGGCTTCGGCCACCGGCTTGCGGCCGAACTGCTGCATGAGCCCGGCCAGTCCCTGGGGCAGATAGAGGGCCACCAGGATCACGAAAATGCCCATGGCAAGCTGCCAGTGCTTGGCCACCGGACCGAACCAGCTCTGGTTCGACAAGGTTTCCTGCATCAGCACGAAGGCGAAGGCGCCGATCACCGGGCCGAACAGCGTGCCCATGCCGCCGAGAATGACCATCATCAGCACGGCCCCGGACTGGTGCCAGGAGAGGATTTCCGGATTGACGAAGCCGAACTGCACCGCGGCGAGATAGCCGGCCAGGCCGGCCAGCGCGCCGGAGAGGACGAAGCTGGCGAGCTGGTAGCGGAACACGGGGAAGCCCAGCGCCCGCATGCGGTGCTCGTTCACCTTGATGCCCACCAGCGCCTTCCCGAACGTGGAGCCGAGCACGCGGCGCAGCAGCAGGTAGGCCGCCACCAGCAGGATCAGCACCAGGTAGTAGAAGTGCGACAGGACTTCGAGATTGAGCGGCTGGAAGTCGCCGATCTTCAGGTGCGGCTTGGCGTAGATGTAGATGCCGTCGGAGCCGCCGCCGATCTTGGTGTCGTGGAAGACGAAGAACAGCATCTGGGCGAAGGCCAGGGTCACCATGATGAAGAAGATGCCGCGCGTGCGCAGCACCAGCATGCCGGTCACCAGGGCGAACAGGGCGCACACCCCCATGGCCGCGGGCAGGCTCCACCACAGGGCCGCCGCCTCGTATTTCGGCCCCAGCAGGGCGAGCGCATAGCCGGCCAGCCCGAAATAGGCGGCGTGGCCGAAGCTCACCAGCCCGGTATGGCCGACCAGCAGATCCAGGCTCATGGCGAAGATGGCCATGATCATGACCTTGGCGACCAACTGCGTGTAGAAGGTGCTCTCGGCGAGCGGGAACAGCGCGAGCAGCACCGCGCAAAGGATCAAGAGCGCGTCAGCGAGACGGGATTTGCCGTTCATCCGCTCAGATCCGCTTGAACATGCCCTCGGGCCGCCAGATCAGCACAACGGCCATGAGGAGGTAGACGATCATGCCGGCCACTTCCGGCAGCAGCACCTGGCCGAAGGTGTCGGCCAGGCCGATGAGCAGGGAGGCCGCCATGGCGCCTTTCACGGAGCCGATGCCGCCGATCACCACCACGACGAAGCAGATGATGAGCACCTGGCCGCCCATGTTGGGGAAGACCGAGGAGAGCGGCGCGTTGATCATGCCGGCAAAGCCCGCCAGCGCGACCCCGAGGGCGAAAACCAGGGTGTAGATGAGCTTGATGTCGATGCCCAGGGACTGGGTCATCTCCCGGTTGCTGGCCCCGGCGCGGATCATCATGCCCAGGCGCGTGCGCTGGATGAGCGCATAGAGCGCGCCCGCCAGCAGCAGGCAGACGCCGGAAATGAACAGCCGGTACACCGGATAGGAGAGGTTGTCGGTAAGCGGCAGCGAGGCTTTGAGCAGGTCGGGGATGGCCACCCCATGCACGTCGTCGCCCCAGATGATGCTGCGCAGCTCCTCGAACACGAGGATGAGGCCATAGGTGAGCAGCACCTGGTAAAGGTGATCGCGGGCGTAGAGGCGGCGGATCAGCAGCCACTCCAGCACCATGCCCAGCACCACGGTCAGCACGACGCCCAGCAGGATCGCCGCCGCGAAGCTGCCGGTCATGGCGGCGAGCGACCAGGCGAGGTAGGCGCCGACCATGTAGAAGCTGCCATGGGCGAGATTGATGATGCCCATGATGCCGAAGATCAGCGTCAGCCCGCTGGCGACGAGAAACAGCAGCAGGCCATACTGCAGGCCGTTCAACAGCTGGATGAGGAAGAAGGCGAAATCCATCTACCGCGTGAGGACAAAGAGTGTAGGGCGCAATAAGCGAAGCGCATTGCGCCGGATGGGTCATTCGGCGCATTACGGCTTCGCCTAATGCGCCCTACGAAATTATCGGGGGTAGCGTGGGCAGCGCGGGGCTGCCCACCCTGCCGGGCTTGTCGCTAGGCCTTGCACCCCCGGGCCGGATCGGCCAGGGCCTTCCAGGCCACGCCCATGACCTTGTTTTCCTTGCCGACCACCTTGCGCAGGTACATGTCCTGCACCGGGTTGTGGGCCTTGGAGAGGGTCCAGGCGCCGCGCGGGCTGTCGATCTTGGCCGCTTCCATGGCCTTGATCAGCGCGGCCTTGTTGCCGATGTCGCCCTTCACGGCCTCGAGGCCGGCGGCGAGCAGCTGGCCGGCATCATAGCCCTGCACCGCATACACGTCGGGCTGCAGCTTGAAGGCCTTGGCATAGGCCAGGCGGAAGGCCTTGTCCTTCTTGATGTCCAGGCTGTCCGCGTAATGCAGCGTCGTCTCGACCCCGTCGGCGGCATCGCCCACCGCGTCCAGCACGCCGTCCGTGAGGAAGCCCGGGCCGTAGAGGGGAATCTTGCCCTTGAGGCCGGCGGCCTGGTAGTCCTTGAGGAACTTGGCCGCGCCGCCGCCGGCGAAGAAGGCCACCACCGCATCCGGCTTGATGTTGGCGATCTCGGTGAGCAGGGCCTGGAATTCCACCTGCGGGAAAGGCAGGTACAGCTCCTTCATGAGCTTGCCGCCCTCCTTCTCGAAGCCCTCCTTGAAGCCCACCATCATCTGCTCGCCCGCGGCATATTTCCAGGTGATGAAGACGGCGTTCTTGTGGCCCTTGCCCTTGAGCACCTTGCCCAGGGCATAGGTGGTCTGCCAGTTGGAGAAGGAAGTGCGGAAGATGTTGGGCGCGCACAGGGGCCCGGTCACCTCGTCGGCGCCGGCGTTGGGGTTGATCCAGATGGTGCCGGCCTCGCGGACGACCTTGGCCATGCCCATGGCCACGCCGGAATGCACCGTGCCGATGATGACGTCCACCTTGTCGCGCTGCACGAGCTTGTTGGTGTTCTCGGGCGCCTTGGCCGGGTTGGATTCGTCATCGACGGTGAAGTACTCCACTTCGCGACCGCCCAGCTTGCCGCCGCGCTCCTCCACGGCCAGCTTGAAGCCGTTGGTGATGGCCACGCCCAGCGCCGTATAGGTGCCCGTGTAAGGCAGCATCAGGCCGACGCGCAGCTTGGCGGCCTGGGCGCGGGCCAGGCCGAACGGCGCCAGCGTGCCCACCGCCGTCGCACCGGCGATGGCCGTCGTCCCCTTGAGAAATTCGCGCCGATCGAAACCTTCTTTTTCGTGCTTGCTCATTGTTCTCCTCCTGATTGGTTGTCCGCCTGGCGGGCGGCTATCACAACATTTCCCCGTTGCAGCGTCAAGGATTGACGAATCATCCCTGCCTGAGCTTGAAGCGCTGGATCTTGCCCGTGGCCGTCTTCGGCAGCTCGGCCTTGAATTCCAGCCAGCGCGGGTACTTATAGGGCGCCAACTGGTCCTTGACGTGCTTCTTCAGCGCCTCCATCAGCTCGTCGGACGCGCTGACGCCCGGCTTGAGCACCACATAGGCCTTGGGCTTCACCAGCTCGTCGGTGTCGGCGTGGCCGACCACCGCCGCCTCGAGCACCGCCTCGTGGGTCATCAGGGCCGCTTCCACCTCGAAGGGCGAGACGTAGATGCCGGAGACCTTCAGCATGTCGTCGGTGCGCCCGCAGTAGTGGTAGTAGCCCTCCGCGTCGCGGATGTACTTGTCGCCGCTGCGCGTCCAGGCGCCGAGGAAGGTGTTGCGCGAGCGCTCCCGGTTGTTCCAGTACATGATGGCCGAGCTGGGCCCGCTGATCTGCAGCTCGCCGATCTCGCCGTCGGGGACGGCGCTGCCGTCCTCGCCCACCAGGCGGATCTCGTAGCCGGGCACCGCCTTGCCGGTGGTGCCGTAGCGCACCTGGCCGGGGCGGTTGGAGAGAAAGATGTGCAGCATCTCGGTAGAGCCGATGCCGTCGAGGATCTCCACGCCGAAATGCTCCGTCCAGCGCTTGCCGATGTCCGCCGGCAGGGCTTCGCCGGCCGAGGTGCAGGCGCGCAAGCGGAGCTCGTCGCGCTTGGGCAGCTCGGGGCTGGCGAGCAGCGCCGCATAGAGGGTCGGCACCCCGTAGAAGATGGTCGGCTTGTGGCTGCGCAGGCGCTTGAACACCGACTGGGGCGTGGGCCGCTCGGCCATCAGCACGGCGGTGGCGCCCACGGACATGGGGAAGGTCATGCCGTTGCCCAGGCCGTAGGCGAAGAAGAGCTTCGCCGCGGAGAAGACCAGGTCGTCCTCGCGGATGCCGAGGATGGCCTTGGCGTAGAGCTCCGCCGTCTGGATCAGGTGGGAATGCAGATGCACCGTGCCCTTGGGCGCCCCCGTGGAGCCGGACGAGTAAAGCCAGAAGCACATGTCGTCGCAGGTGGTGGGCGCCGGCTCGAACTCGGGCGAAGCGTTGGCCATGAGGTCGGCGAAGCGCAGGTGGCCCTTGGCGTCGGCGCCCGAGACGATGATGTGCCTGAGCTGCTTGTGCTTGGCGACGATGGGCGCGAATTGCGGCCACAGGGCTTCCGAGACGACCAAGGCGCAGGCCCGGGAATCGCTCAGCATGTAGTCGTAATCGTTGCCGGTGAGGAGGGTGTTCGCCGCGATGGGCACCACCCCGGCCTGGATGCTGCCGAGGAAGGCCGTGGGAAAGTCGATGGTGTCGAGCAGGCACAGCATGACGCGGCATTCCTGCCGGACGCCGAGGCCGGCGAGCAGGTTGCCGAAGCGGTTCACCCGCTCGGCCAGCTCGCCATAGGTGTAGCTGCCTGTATCGTCGATGCAGGCGGTCTTGGCGCCGCGCCCTGCCTGCAGGTTGCGCTGGATGAGGTCGTACGCGGCGTTGTAGTCGCGCGGGATATGGACCCGCGGCGGCGTGACACTGTGGTCAGCCGTGCTCAGTTGTGGCATCTGATTCCTCCTTCGGTGTTGGCCGGCGGTTGTTGTCGTGGGTGCCGGTCTGGGCGCTTGCAATGCTCCTACCTCGTGAATTCGATCGCCCCTCCCGGGAGCAGGTAAAGCACCAGCGCCCGCCCCTCGCTCACCGTGGGATGGTGTGCGCTGTCGGGCGGATAGACCAGCCACCCCTTGCCGCGGCCGTCGAACTTCGCCGCGGCGTCCAAAGGCATGATCATATCGATCTCCCCGTTGGGATGCCGATGGTGGGGCCCCTTGAGGTCGACCATCTCGACCACGTCCACGCTGAAGCCGTGGGTGGCCTCCGAGGGCTTCACCACCCGGCCGAACTTGATGCCGCCCGCTTCCCGGTTGCACATCCAGCCGGCGGCCACCGCCGCCTTGCAGGCATCGAACACCCGGTCGAACTCGGCGCCGTCGCCGGGAAATTCGTTATTGAGCCGGGTTTCGAGCCGGCCGTCCAGCGGCAGGCCGGCGATGCGCCCGGTGATGCCGCTGATCAGGACGGCGAATTCTTCCTGCGTCATCTCGCGTACTCCAGGCGCAATCCCGCGCCATGTTGCAGTATAGTTCCGCCCGGTTTACCGCAAACCCTTGCGCTGCCGGCCCGGGGCCTCGCAGTGCGGGTTTCTCTCCGAGGCCATAACCATTATAATGCCGATGTGGCACTTGGCAAGCGGTATATTGCATCAACCAATGCTAATATTGAATTGATCTGCCTCAACTTTATCGAGCCAAGGGAGAGCGCTCATGACCGCCGAGCTTCAGAGGGAACCCAAGCTGGTTCTCGACGACCAGTCCTATCTCCAGCAACTCGGCAGCCGCGTACGCGACTCGCGCAGCCGCCTCGGCCTGTCGCGCAAGTCGCTGGCCGCCAAGTCCGGCGTATCCGAGCGCTACCTGGCCCAGCTCGAAAGCGGCCAGGGGAACATCTCCATCCTGCTGCTGCGCCAGGTGGCCCATGCCCTGGAGCTCTCCCTGCCGGAGCTGCTGCGGGACGAGCAGGAGCAGCCCATCGAACTGACCCTGCTGCTGCAGTATCTGGACAAGCTCTCTCCCAAGAAGCTGATGCAGGCCCGGGCCATCCTGACGAGCGCCTTCGGCGAGCCCGATCCCCAGGCGCGACGCCACCGCATCGCCCTCATCGGCCTGCGCGGCGCCGGCAAGTCCACCCTGGGCAAGGGCCTGGCCGAGCGCATCGGCATCCCCTTCGTGGAACTCGACGACGAAATCGAGCGCGATGCCGGCGTACCCCTCGCGGAGATATTCTCCCTCTACGGCCAGAACGCCTACCGGCGCCTGGAGCGGCGCTGCCTGGAACGGATCCTGGAGCATTTCGAGCGGGCGGTCATCGCCGTGGGCGGCGGCGTGGTGACCGAGCCGGCCACCTACGAGCTGCTGCGCTCCGCCTGCTTCACCGTCTGGCTGCGAGCGACGCCGGAAGAGCACATGCAGCGGGTCATCGCCCAGGGCGACCTGCGCCCGATCAGCGGGCGCGAGGAGGCCATGGCCGACCTGCGCCGCATCCTCGCCGAAAGGGACGACCTGTACGGCATGGCCGACGCGAATGTTGACACCTCAAACAAAACGGTTGACGAGAGCCTGAAGCAGTTGCAGAATATGTACAATATTGCGACTTAAAGCTCTCGGCTGCACTATCATGCATTACGGTGCCGACCGGGGGCAGGAACCCAACGGAGGCACTGATGATTACGTTCGATACCGATCCGTCGCGCTACGCCCATTGGCAACTGCGGTGCGACGGCCCCGTCGCCACCCTCACCCTGGACGTCGCCGAGGACCGCGGCATCAAGCCCGGCTACAAGCTCAAGCTCAACTCCTACGACCTGGGGGTGGACATCGAGCTGCACGACGCCCTGCAGCGGCTGCGCTTCGAGCACCCCGAGGTCAAGGCCGTGGTGCTCACCAGCGGCAAGAGCCGCATGTTCTGCTCCGGCGCCAACATCTACATGCTGGGGCAATCGACCCATGCCTGGAAGGTGAATTTCTGCAAGTTCACCAACGAGACGCGCAACGGCATCGAGGATTCCAGCGCCCACTCCGGGCTCAAGTTCCTTGCCGCCCTGAACGGGGCCACCGCCGGCGGCGGCTACGAACTGGCGCTCGCCTGCGACGAAATCGCCATGATCGACGACCGCTCCACGGCGGTGAGCCTGCCGGAAGTGCCCCTGCTGGGCGTGCTGCCGGGCACGGGGGGGCTGACCCGCCTGGTGGACAAGCGCAAGGTGCGCCGCGACCTCGCCGACGTGTTCTGCACCACCTCCGAGGGCGTGCGGGCCGAGCGGGCGAAGGAATGGAAGCTGGTGGACCACATCGCCAAGCCGCAGCAGTTCGAGGAGCTGGTGAAGGCCTGCGCCGCCGGACTGGCCGCGCCCTCCGACCGGCCGGAGGGCGCCAAGGGCATCCCGCTCCCGCCGCTCAACCGCAAGGCGGACCAGGGTAGGAATGGCGGCTACCACTACACCCACGTGGATGTGACGATCGACCGGGCTGCGCGCTGCGCCACCCTGACCGTGCAGGCGCCCCTGGGCCGCCAGCCCGACGCGCTGGAAGAAATCCTCACCCAGGGCGCGCGCTGGTGGCCGCTGGCCATGGCCCGGGAGCTGGACGACGCCATCCTGATGCTGCGCACCAACGATCTGGACATCGGCCTGTGGCAGCTCAAGACCCGCGGCGACATCGAGGCGGTCCTCGAGGCGGATGCGACCCTGGCGAAGTTCCAGGACAACTGGTTCGTGCGCGAGACCATCGGCTTCCTGCGCCGCACCCTGCGCCGGCTGGACGTGTCCTCCCGCTCCCTCTTCGCCGTCATCGACGAGGGCTCCTGCTTCGGCGGCACCTTCCTGGAGCTGGCCCTGGCCGCCGACCGCAGCTACATGCTGAAGATCGAGGACGACTTCGCCCGCGCCCCGAGGATTGCCCTCACCCCGGCCAACCTGGGGCTTTTCCCCATGAACAACGGGCTCACGCGGCTCGCCACCCGCTTCGCCGAGGAGGCGGCGCCGGTGGAGGCGGCGCGCGCCACGGTCGGCGAGAAGCTGAGCGCGGACCAGGCTGCGAAACTGGGCCTCGTCACCTTCACCCCGGACGAACTAGACTGGGATGAGGAACTGCGCATCGCCGTGGAGGAGCGCACCAGCCTCTCGCCGGACGCCCTGACGGGCATGGAGGCCAGCCTGCGCTTCGCCGGCCGCGAGACCATGGACACCCGCATCTTCGGGCGGCTCACCGCCTGGCAGAACTGGATATTCAACCGCCCCAACGCCGTGGGCGAAGCCGGCGCGCTGAAGGTCTACGGCACGGGCGCGAAAGCGAAATTCAACTGGGAGCGCGTCTGAACGCGCCCCGCACACCATCCCCGACCCCGACAGGAGAGACGACATGAACATCGACTACAGCCAGAAGATCCCCAACAACGTGGATCTGGCCGGCAACAAGACCCTGCAGCGCGCCCTCGAGCACTGGCAGCCCGCCTACCTGGACTGGTGGAACGAGATGGGCCCGGACGGCACCCGCAGCGCCGATGTGTACCTGCGCACGGCGGTGAGCGTCGATCCCCAGGGCTGGGCCCACTTCGATTACGTGAAGATGCCCGACTACCGCTGGGGCATCTTCCTCACCCCCCAGGATGCGCAGCGCAAGATCAACTTCGGCGCCCACCAGGGCGAGCCGGCCTGGCAGGAAGTGCCGGGGGAATACCGCTCGACGCTGCGGCGCATCATCGTCACGCAAGGCGACACGGAGCCCGCCTCCGTCGAGCAGCAGCGGCATCTCGGCCTCACCTGCCCCTCCCTCTATGACCTGCGCAACCTCTTCCAGGTGAACGTGGAGGAAGGCCGCCACCTCTGGGCCATGGTGTACCTGCTGCACGCCCACTTCGGCCGCGACGGGCGCGAGGAAGGCGAAGCCCTGCTGGCGCGCCGCTCGGGCGACGCGGACAACCCGCGCATCCTCACCGCCTTCAACGAGAAGACGCCGGACTGGCTGTCCTTCTTCATGTTCACGTTCATCACCGACCGGGACGGCAAGTTCCAGTTGGCCGCCCTGGCCGAATCGGGCTTCGATCCCCTGGCGCGCACCTGCCGCTTCATGCTGACGGAGGAAGCCCATCACCTTTTCGTCGGCGAGTCGGGCATCGGCCGCATCATCCAGCGCACCTGCGAGGTGATGGCCAGCCACCAGACGGACGACCCGGCCAGGCTGCGCGCCCTGGGCGTGATCGACCTGCCGACGCTGCAGAAATACCTCAACTTCCACTACAGCGTCACCAGCGACCTCTATGGCGCGGAAGTCTCCTCCAACGCCGCCTCCTTCTACACCTCGGGCCTGAAGGGCCGCTTCGAGGAGACGAAGCTCGGCGACGACCACCGCCTGGAATCCGCCGAATACCCGGTCCTGGAAGTCGCCGGCGAGGGCATCGTCATCCGCCAGGTGCCGGCCCTGACGGCGCTCAACGAGCGGTTGCGCGACGACTGGGTGAAGGACGTGCAGGCCGGCGTGGACCGCTGGAACCGCATTCCCGACAAGGCCGGCATCCCCTTCCGCTTCGCCCTGCCGCACAAGGGCTTCAACCGCAAGATCGGCGTCTTCGCCGGGTTGCACGTGGGCCCCGAGGGCAAGCTCATGACCGAAGAGGAATGGCTGCGCCACCGGGACGCCTGGCTGCCCACGGACGAGGACCGCGCCTACGTGCAATCCCTCATGGGCCGCGTCGCCGCGCCGGGCAAGTTCGCCCACTGGATCGCGCCCCCGGCCCGGGGCATCAACAACCAGCCGGTGGACTTCGAGTACGTGAGGTTCAACTGAGGGCGAAAGCCGTGAACGCGCCTGAACTCGTCCAGCAGCACCTCATCGACCCGGGCATCTGCATCCGCTGCAACACCTGCGAGGAGACCTGCCCGGTCAACGCCATCACCCACGACGGGCGCAACTACGTGGTGAAGTTCGAGGTGTGCAACACCTGCCGCGCCTGCGTGCCACCCTGCCCCACCGGGGCCATCGACAACTGGTTCCCGGTGGCCAAAGCGAAGCCCTACACGCTGGAGGACCAGTTCTCCTGGGACGAGCTGCCGGCGCGCACCCAGCCCCAGGCCGGGGTCGCCGGCGAGGTGCCCGAGGAGGTGGAGCGCCAGCGCGCGGTGGCCACGGCGGGCGAAGGCGGCCCGGTCTCGCCGCCCTGGTCGGCGGCCCATCCCTACGTGGGGTTGTACACCGAGAAGAACCCGGTGATGGCCACCGTGGCGGGCATCCACCGGCTCACGGGCGAGGACGCCAGTGCCGACATCCGCCACATCGTCCTGGATTTCGGCGGCGTCTCCTTCCCGGTGCTGGAGGGGCAATCCATCGGCATCCTGCCGCCGGGCAACGACGGGAACGGCCGGCCGCACCACGTGCGCCTGTACTCGGTGGCGAGCCCCCGCGACGGCGAGCGCCCCGGCTACAACAACCTGGCCCTCACGGTGAAGCGCGTCACCCAGGACCACGAGGGCAAGCCCGCCCAGGGCATATGCTCCAACTACCTGTGCGACCTGAAGAAGGGCGACAAGCTGAAAGTCATCGGCCCCTACGGCGCCACCTTCCTCATGCCCAACCACCCGGCTTCCAGCCTCATGATGATCTGCACCGGCACGGGCTCCGCGCCCATGCGCGCCATGACCGAGCGGCGCCGGCGGCGCATCGCCCTCAAGGAAGGCGGCGAACTGATGCTCTTCTTCGGCGCCCGCGTGCCGGAGGAACTGCCCTACTTCGGGCCGCTCATGAAGCTGCCCAAGGACTTCATCGACATCAACCTCGCCTTCTCCCGCGTGCCCGGCCAGCCCAAGCAGTACGTGCAGGACTTGATCCGCGCCCGCCACGAGGGCGTGCACCGCCTGCTCGGCGACGACAACTGCTACATCTACATCTGCGGCCTGAAGGGCATGGAAACCGGCGTCATGGAAGCCTTCCGCGACGTCTGCCGCCTGCACGGAACGGACTGGGACCGGCTGCGGCCCCGGTTGCGGGAGAAGAGCCGCTATCACGTGGAGACGTACTGAGCGGGCTGCGAAAACGGCCGTTCGCCCTGAGCCTGTCGAAGGGCGAATGGCCATCCCGCCATGCGGCCGTAGCGCAGTGGTTTCAGGCGAACGCCCAGTCCTGCGACAGCAACGCCGCCTGCTCCAGCACCGTCTGCGTCGCCTTCTCCTGCTTGTCGGGCGGGTAGCCGTACTTGCGCAGGATGCGCTTCACCAGCACGCGCAATTGGGCGCGAACATTCTCCCGCACCGTCCAGTCGATGGTGACATTGGCGCGCACCGTCTTCACGAGTTCCCGGGCGATGTCCCGCAGGGTTTCATCGCCCAGCACTTTCACCGCGCTGTCGTTCGTTTCCAGCGCATCGTAGAACGCCACCTCGTCGTCGGTCAGCCCGAGCTTCTCGCCCCGCGCACCCGCCTCGCGCATCTCCTTGGCCAGCCCGATCAGCTCCTCGATCACCTGCGCCGCCTCGATGGCGCGGTTCTGGTAGCGCCGCAGGGACTGCTCCAGCATCTCGGAAAAGT
Source organism: uncultured Rhodocyclaceae bacterium (assembly GCA_964479195.1). Taxonomy (GTDB): domain Bacteria; phylum Pseudomonadota; class Gammaproteobacteria; order Burkholderiales; family Rhodocyclaceae; genus Desulfobacillus. Next base: position 2,884 of record CAYZLI010000010.1, on the reverse strand, counting down.
TCCGTGACTGCACCACATTCTTGCGGCGACGTTGGCGGATTTCGCCGGATAGGAGCTTGCGCAGCAACTCCACGGCCAGATTGCGCTGGGGCATGCCCTTCACTTCGGCGAGGAACTCCTCGGAGAGGATCGACAGGTCGGGCTTCGCCAGCCCCGCCGCCGCAAAGATGTCCACCACACCTTCGGAAGCCACGGCACGCGAGACGATCTGCCGCACCGCCTGATCGAGTTCCTCTCCGGTCTTCGATTCGCCCGGCGCCCGCTTGGCCAGGCTGGCGCGCACCGCCTGGAAAAAAGCCACGTCGTCCCGCACGGCAAGCGCCTCTTCGTGCGGCACGGCGAGGGCGAAGGCCTGGGAGAGTTCCTGCACCGCCTGCAGCAGCCGGGGCTTGCCATCCTCCTGCGCCAGGATGTGCTCCTGCGCCAGCGGCAGCAGACCGAGCCGCTCGGCCGGCGTTCCGGTCAGCCACTTGGAATGGTCGAAGCCGTGGAACAGGCCGCAGCAGATTTCGTACTTCTCCAGCATCAGCGCCACCGCCTCCTGCTGGTCGATGGCCGTCTTGCCCGTGCCGCCGCTCTCGGTATAGGCGGCCAGCGCCGCCTTCAGCTCCTGCGCCAGCCCCAGGTAATCCACCACCAGCCCGCCCGGCTTGTCGCGGAAGACGCGGTTGACCCGGGCGATGGCCTGCATCAGGCCATGGCCGCGCATGGGTTTGTCGATGTACAAGGTGGACAGCGAAGGTGCATCGAAGCCGGTCAGCCACATGTCGCGCACCAGCACCAGCTTCAGGGCATCGCTCGGGTCGCGAAAACGGTTGGCCAGCGCCTCGCGGCGCGGCTTGTTGCGGATGTGGGACTGCCAGTCCACCGGATCGGTGGCCGAGCCGGTCATCACCACCTTGATGGCGCCGCCGGCATCGTCCTCGTCCCGCCATGCCGGCCTCAGCCGCACGATCTCGCGGTAAAGCTCCACGCAGATGCGCCGGCTCATGCACACCACCATGGCCTTGCTGTCCATGGCCTCCAGGCGCCGCTCGAAGTGCTCGACGATGTCCTGCGCCACCAGCTTCAGGCGCCGCTCGGAGCCGACGATGGCTTCCAGTTGCGCCCACTTGCTCTTGAGCTTCTCCTTGCGCTCGACCTCCTCGCCCTCGGTCACTTCCTCGAACTCCGGGTCGATGTGCGGCTTCTCCGCCTCCTCCAGCGCCAGCTTCGCCAGGCTGCTCTCGTAGTAGATGGGCACGGTCGCCTTGTCCTCGACCGCGCGCTGGATGTCATACACGCTGATGTAGTCGCCGAAGACGGCGCGCGTGTTCTTGTCCGTCAGCTCCACGGGCGTTCCGGTGAAGCCGATGAAGGAAGCATTGGGCAGCGCATCGCGCATGTGCCGCGCGAAGCCGTCGATGAAGTCGTACTGGCTGCGGTGCGCCTCGTCGGCGATGACCACGATGTTGCGCCGGTCGGAAAGCACCTCCATCCTGCCCCCTCTCCCGCTTGCGGGAGAGGGCTGGGGTGAGGGTGATTCCGGCAGAAACTTCTGGATCGTGGTGAATACCACCCCGCCCGCATCCACCGCGAGCTTGGCCCGCAGGTCGGCACGGCTCTCCGCCTGCGCCGGCGGCTGGCGCAGCAGGTCCTGGCAGCGGGCGAAGGTGCCAAAGAGCTGGTCGTCCAGGTCGTTGCGGTCGGTGAGCACCACCAGCGTCGGGTTCATCATCGCCGGCTCGCGGATCACCCGCCCGGCGTAGAAGGCCATGGTCAGGCTCTTGCCCGACCCCTGGGTGTGCCAGACCACGCCGACGCGCCGGTCGCCCGGATCGCCGCCGGGCTTGCGCCCCGCCTCGTAGCGGCCCGTCTCCATGGCGCGGTCGGCCATCGCCGCGCGCAGCGTCTCCACCACCGCCACCCGCACGGCGTGGAACTGGTGGTAGCCCGCCATCTTCTTCGCCGCCGGCCCGCCGCCCACGTCCTCGAAGACCATGAAGTGGCCGACCAGGTCGAGCAGCCGGCGCGGCTCGAACACCCCCTCGATCATCACCTGCAACTCCGGCATGGATGCCGGCGCCAAGGCCTCCCCGCGAATCGTGCGCCAGGGCTTGAACCACTCCCGCCCGGCGGTGAGCGTGCCGATGCGCGCCTCGACCCCATCCGAGACCACCAGCAGCGCGTTGTAAGCAAACAGGGTCGCCAGTTCCGCCTTGTAGGTCTGGAACTGCTGGAAGGCCGACCAGATGGTGGCGTTCTCGTCGGCGGCGTTCTTCAGTTCCAGCAGCGCGAGCGGCAGGCCATTGACGAACAGCACCACGTCCGGCCGGCGCGTGTGCTTGTTCTCCGAAACGGAGAACTGATTGACCGCCAGCCAGTCGTTGTTCGCCGGATCGGCGAAGTCCAGCACCCGCGCCTGCGCCCCGCGGATTCCGCCCTCCGCCGCCCGGTACTCCACCGTCACGCCCTCCACCAGCAGGCGGTGGAGTGCCCGGTTACGCGCCTCCAGGGTCGGCCCTTCGGGGCGGGTGAGCTTGCGGAAGGCGTCCTCGATGGCCTCGGCGGGCAGCGTGGGATTCAACTGCGCCAGTGCATCCCGCAGCCGCCGTTCGAGGACCACCTGCCCGAAGTCCGTGCGCTCCGCCGCCAGCTCGCCCGGCGCGATGTCCGGCCCGTGCAGCACCCGCCAGCCGAGGCTTTCCAGCCAGGCCAGGGCGGCTTCTTCGACGACGGATTCGGTGAAGGCGGTCATTCCAAAATCGCCGCAGGCGTTTTCTCTGGCGTTTTCTCTAGCGTTTTCTCTAGCGTTTTCTCTGGCGTTTTCCCCGACGTTTTCCCCGACGCTTTCCCCGGCAATCCGAAAGTCACTACCACCGGCGTTACCGCAGCCAGCCCAGTT
>CAYZLI010000009.1:40060-46927 GCA_964479195.1 uncultured Rhodocyclaceae bacterium | reverse complement strand
CAGGGCTGCCGGTATCGAGATGCGGAGACCAGCGTCGTAGGGTGCAATAGCGGAGCGTATTGCACCGAATGGCAAGCGTCGGGTGTGCCGCCGCCGGAGATGCCCATTCGGCGCAATACGCCTGCGGCTATTGCGCCCTACAGATCCGGATGCCGGCGCCGGCATGACCAACCCAGGACGAGTGCCCCAGAAAAACAAACCCCGCCGAAGCGGGGTCTGTTCTTGGGTTGAAACAGCGGATCAGGCGGACATCTCGGTGAGGATGTTCTTCACCCAGCTCTCGGCGTACACCGCTTCGAGTTCCGACAGGTCGGGGGAGACGCCCACCGAGCCGGGCACCGGCTCGATGACGTGCTTCTCCTTGTTCACCCGGTAGACGCCCGTCACGCTGACCGCTTCCTTGCGGGAGAGGTAGCTGTAACAGGTGTTGATGCCGGACAGCTCCGTGATCTCCTTGCCGTTCATCAACGCCACGATGTTCGTGGCGCAGACCTTGGCTTCCGAGTTGGCCGAGTAGCCGGACTTGGGCATGGCGCCGGCGATGGAGGAGTCGCCGATGACATGGATGTCCTTGTGCTTGGTGGACTCGAAGGTCATCGGATTCACCGGGCACCACTTCTTGTCGTCGCCCGTGAGGCCCGCGGCGACGGCGATATGGCCGGCGCGCTGGGGCGGGATGACGTTGATGACGTGGCCCTTGACCTCCTCGATGCCCTCGATCAGCACGGACATGTTCTTCGTGTCCACCGCCGTGACCTTCTTGGCCGCGCGGTAGTCGATGATGCCCTCGTAGTGCTTCTTCCAGCCCTTCAGGAACAGGCCCTTCTTCGAGACGATGTCCGGGTTGCCGTCCAGGACGATGATCTTCGACTTGGGCTTGTACTCCTTGAGGAACATGGCGATCATGCTGGTCCGCTCATAGGGTCCGGGCGGGCAGCGGAAGGGGGCCAGGGGAATGCTCAGCACGACGGTGCCGCCGGCGGGCATGGCCTCCAGTTGCTTCCGCAGCAGGATGGTCTGCGGGCCGGCCTTCCAGGCGTGCGGCATGATTTCCGGCGTGGTGGCGATGTCGTAGCCCTGGATCTCCTCGGTACGGAAGTCGATGCCGGGGGAGACCACGAGGCGGTCGTACTTGATCGCGCCCTTCGAGGTGACGACCGTCTTGGCCGCCGCGTCGATGGCGGTGACTTCCGCCTGGACCACCTTGATGCCGTGGTTGGCCGCCAGCTTGTCGTACTTGATGGTCAGCGGCGACAGGTCCTTCATCATGCCGCCGATGTACAGGTTGCTGAAGGGGCAGGAGACGTAGTGGTCGTTGCGCTCCACCAGCACCACCTCGATGCTCGGGTCGTTCATGCGGATGTACTTGGCGGCGATGGTGCCGCCATAGCCGCCGCCCACCACCACCACGCGGCGGCCGGTCTTCGGCATGATTTCGGCGGTGGAGCCGGAGGAGACGGCGGGAGCGCCGGCGCAGCCGTAGAGCGCGCCTGCGCCTGCACCCGCGCCCAGCAGCTTGAGGAAACTTCTACGATCGATAGTCATGTTCTCTTCTCCTCCCTTATTTCACGCTGGCGTAGAAGTGCATCAGGGCGTCCAGGTCTTCCTTGGACAGGGGCTTCACCTTCTCGGCCATCTTCTCCGGCATCTTGCGGTGGCCGCTGACATACTGGTCCATCTGGATATTCAGGTAGGTCAGCCACTGGCTCGCCATGGCCGGCGAATCGTCTTTGCCTTCCTTGCCGCCTTCCATGTGGCAGCGGGAGCAGTTGGCCTCTTCCAGTTTTGCGCCCTTGGCCACCTTGGCGGCGTCCAGGCGCTGGCTGGTGACATGGAGCTTCTGCTTGGAGAAGAACTCGCCCATGGCCGCGAAATCGGCATCGCTATAGCCTTTGGCCAGGCGGCCCATGACGGTGGCGGGGCGCTCGCCGCTCTTGAACTTCTGCATGGCGCCGACGATCGCCTCCTTCGACTGCCCGGCCAGGCTGGGCATGCTGGGGCCGGCGCTGCCGCCGTGCGTGCCGTGGCAGCCGGCGCAGGCGTTGGACAGCATCGCCGGCGAGGGCGGGGCCGCCAGGGCAGCCGTCGACATCGCCATGACGCCCGCGGCCACAGTCCACTTACTCCATCTCATCCTCATCTTCATCTCCTCCTTGTTTGCTGGGAAAGAACTGCTTTGGTTCAACTTCCTGCCGATTCTCCTGCGCACCTCCTACTGCTTCGTGACGTTGATGTAGTTCTTCACCTCGGGCACCGCCTTGTCGAGGCCGAACTGGTAGCCCAGCGACACGTAATGGAAGCGGGCGTTGCTGTGGTCCTCGTGGAGGGCGAAGCCGAAGTTGTAGACCTTGTCGGCGACGATGGCGTGGTCGCCCGTGCCGCCGCCGGCCAGCGTGCGCTCGAAGGTCACCACCCACTTGTTGCCTTCCTTCTTGCCCTCGGCCTTGGTGAGGCTTTTGCCGCCGGCCATGTGGCGTGAGTCGAGCACATGGCCGTCCACCGGCTTCTCGCCCTTGCCGCTGCGGTACTGCATCAGGTCGAGGAACTTGCCGGCCTTGAGGGCGGCGTCGATCTCGGCGTCGGACTTGAGCTTGTCCCAGCCGCCGCGCGGCTTCTTCATGTCCAGGCCGGTGCGGGATTCGGCCAGGTACTTGGTCACGCCCTCGTTCCAGCCAAGGGCCTTGGCCTTGGCATGGCCCTTGGCCTTGTCGTCGGCGTCGGGCATGGAACGCAGGTCCATGTGGCAGGTGCCCCAGCAGCCGTTGAGGTTGGCCCCGTCCACCGTGCCGCCGCCGTCGAACATCATGGTCAGCTTGACTTCGTTCTTCGGGTCCATCTTCTTGTCGCCGATCTTCGGTGGCACCCATTCGAAGCGGAAGTAGATCTTGTTGCCGTCGTGGGCCGCCTGGAAGGTGACCGGGATGAAGCCGAGCTTGCCCTTGGGCGGGTTGGGCTCGAGGACCGACTTGGAACTGCCGACCGGCTTGCCGGCGACGATCTTGTCGCCGATTTCATTGGCGTCGCCCTCGTGGCACTTGGCGCAGAAGCGCTTCTTGTTGACGATGTCGGGCACCGCCGAATGGTCCGCGGTGTTCATGACCCACTCGAAGCCGGACTGGCCGGGATAGAACAGCTTCACTGTCCGGGCCGGAACCTTGTCCCAGTCCGGCGCAGCCAGGGCGCCGCCGGCGACGAGAAGGCCCGTCACCGCAATCGCAATCTTCTTCATCCTTCAACTCCTCTCGTGGCCGCCCCGAGGGCGGAACAATAAAATTCCCGGCCGGTGGCCGGGTTCGATCGTGATCAGTTGCCCGCCTGGGCGGTCTGCCCTTCCAGGTGCTGGTGGACGGGCTTGTGGGCGATTCCCTTGTGGCAGTCGATGCAGGTCTTGCCATCCTCGATCGCGCCTTCGTGTTTCACCACGGAACGATCCTTCTGCTTGGCCGGGTCCATCGTCTCGAACTGGTGGCAGTTGCGGCATTCCTTCGAGTCCGCCGCTTTCATGCGCGCCCACTCCCGCTGCGCCATTTCCAGGCGCTTGGCCTCGAACTTCTCCGGGGTATCGACGGTGCCGAGGAGGTGACCATACACGTCGCGGGCGGCCAGCGCCTTGCGCGTCAGCTTGCGGGCATAGTCGAAGGGGTGCTTGCTGCTGGCCACGTGGCAGTCGGCGCAGGCCACCGTCGTGCCGCTGCGGTTCTTGTAGTGGACGGTTTTCTTGTATTCCTCGTACGGTATCGTCATCTCGTGGCAGGAGATGCAGAACCCCGTCCGGTTGGTCGCCTCCACCCCGGTATTGAGGCCGCCCCAGATGAGGATGCCGCCGACGATGCCTATGATGATCATGCGCAGCATGGAGCATTGCGGCGGGCTCATGAGCCGCGCCCAGAGACCGCGCTTGCCGGGCTTGCCCGTCGCGCAGGAGGGTGGTTGCGTGTTGTCGGTCATGGTCGAACCTGGTGTGGTAGTTGAAAAATTTTTCAGTGTAGTTTTTTTATGCCCAGCACCCCGAGCACGTATTTCTCGTAGATCGGATCGGTGGTGCCTTTCTTCATCTTGCGCATGAAGTATTTCTCGAAGGCGATCTTGGCCAGGTGCACCCACTTGCCCTGCTTGAACCAGGTGACGTTGCGCGGCGGGATCTGCGGCAGCGCCACGAAGGCTGCGCCGGTGTCGCCGAAGTCCGCCAGGCACACCGCATTCCAGGTCGCCTTCCGGCTTGGCGCCTTGCCGTCGAGCGCGGCGCGGATGTTGTGCACCGTGGCCGTCACCATGGTCTCGATCATGTAGCCGGTCTTCGGGGCGCCGGTCGGCACCGGCGTCGCCTCCACCGGCGGAATGGCGACGCATACGCCAACCGCATAGACGTTGGGGTACCTGGGGTTGCGCTGGAAATCGTCTATCAGCACGAAGCCGAGCGCGTTGACCAGGCCATCGATGCCGGACACCGCGTCTACGCCCCGGAACGCGGGCAGCAGCATCGAATGCTTGAAGGGCAGCACGTGTTCCTTCCGGGCCCGTCCCTCCTCGTCGCATTCGGTCGTGAACAGCTGGCCCGGGGCGACCCGCGTCACTCTTGCGTTGCAGATCCACTTGATGTGCCGCTCGCGCATGGCCGATTCGAGGTGCTTGTTCGAGTCGCCGACCCCGCCCAGACCCAGGTGGCCGATGTAGGGTTCGGGGGTGACGAAGGTCATGGGCACCCGATCACGAATCTTTCGCTTGCGCAGGTCGGCGTCCATGATGAAGGCGGACTCGTAGGCCGGGCCGAGGCAGGACGCGCCCTGCACCGCGCCGACAACGATGGGCCCGGGCTCCTTGACGAATTCCTCCCAGGCCTTTCCGGCCGCTTCGGCGTGGCTCACCTCGCAGACCGAATGGGTGTGTTGCCCCGGCCCCATGCCCTCGACTTCGTCGAAGGCGAGCTTCGGGCCGGTGGCGATGACGAGATAGTCGTATTCCAGCCACCCGTCGTCGTTCAGTTCAAGGCGGTTCCGGTCGGGATGAACCCGCCGCACGCCGGTCGGGTTGAAAGCGATGTTCTTTTTTTCCAGGTAGGGCGCGATCGGGAGCGTGACGTCCTCGCGGGTCCGCCAGTTGACCGCCAGCCAGGGATTGGAGGGCACGAAATGGAAGTTGGGCGAATTTGAGACGAGCGTCACCTTGTCCGTGGACCGGACCGCTTCGCGCATCTCGTAGGCGCAGGACATGCCGCCGATACCAGCACCCATGATGACGATGTGGGAAGAATGTTTTCGCTTCATTTCTTTCGGGACGTTCGGGACTTCCATAGCACGTCCCGTGCCATGTCCTATCTGTTTGTTTGTACTGTTTATTTTTTTCTACTGGAAATCATGTATGACAGACTGTCATGACAGGCATGGTGAGTCCTATTGCTAAAGTTATACGCCCTTTCTATTGGCGAAAGCGCCGGAACGGCCGCATACTGGCGCTGCCAATCTGTCATGACAGGCCCGTTGAAATGCTTGCCGAGATTTCCATCGATGCGCATTCGCTGATCGACAGCCACGAGACGCCGTTCGTCCTGATCGACGCTGACTACCGGATCGTCGCGGCCAATGCCGCCTATTGCGCCAGTCACGGCATCGACTCGGGCGAGGTGTTGGGGCGGCATTGTTATGAGGTTTCCCACCATTCACCCACGCCTTGCTTCGAGCATGGGGAGGACTGCCCGCACCAGCGCGTCATCCTCACCGGGGCGCCTTACGAGGTGGTCCATATCCATTACGACGGGCTCAATCGGCCCCAGTTCGTGCGGCTCCGGGGCTATCCCGTACGGGGCAGCGACGGCAGGCTGTTTCTCGGTGAGCTGATCGCTCCCCTGCCGTCCAATGACGGGCTGGACTGCGACGAGATGCGCATGGTGGGGCGCTCCCCCGCTTTCCTGAAATGCGTGGACCGGTTGTCGCGGCTGGCGGACTCGGAATCGCCCATCCTGCTCTACGGCGAGTCGGGCGTGGGCAAGGAGCTGGCGGCGAGGTTCGTGCATGCCCATTCCTCCCGGGTGAACGGGCCCTTCGTGGCCTTCAACTGCGCGGCTCTGCCCGAGTCCATGTTCGAGAGCGAGTTCTTCGGTCACGAAAAGGGCGCCTTCACCGGCTGCATCGGACGCAAGCCGGGCATCCTCGAGCAAGCCAACGGCGGCACCCTGTTCCTCGACGAGGTGGGGGAGATCCCGCTGGCCATCCAGCCGAAACTGCTGCGCGCCCTGGAATCCGGCGAATACCGGCGGCTCGGCGGCACCGAGGTACTGACGGGGGATGTGCGTCTCGTCTCCGCGACCAACCGGGATCTGCTGGAAATGGTGGACCAGAAGGCTTTCCGGCAAGACCTTTACTACCGGGTGGCGGGCCTCGACGTGGTCCTCCCCACCCTGCGGGAGCGCCGCGAGGATATTCCCGAGCTCGCCCAGGCGCTGCTCGATCGTCTGGCCGCCCACGGTGGTCCGAGCTGCCGCTTTGGCAAGGACGCCCTGGCCCTGCTGATGGACTACGATTTTCCCGGCAATGTGCGGGAACTGCGCAACATCGTGCACAAGGCGGCGACCCTGTGCGGCGGCGGATTGATCCGCGCCGCCCACATCCGCCTGCGCGGTGCGCTCCTGCCGCCCGCCATCGCGCCCTTCGTGGCACCGCCGCCGGATGCGCCGCAGGCGAGCGCCGTGTCGGGCCTGGAAAGCCTGGCCGACCTGGAGTTGCGCAGGATCCGCGAGCTGCTGGAGCGGCACGGGGGCCACCGTCGGCGCGTCGCCGACACCCTCGGCATCAGCGAGCGCACCCTGTATCGCAAGCTGCGGCGTCACGGCCTGTAGGGCGGTCTCGATAGCGGAGCAGATCGTGACACCGA
>CAYZLI010000009.1:37513-39960 GCA_964479195.1 uncultured Rhodocyclaceae bacterium | reverse complement strand
GGGCTGACCGCCTACTTGATGCCGAGGGTCTTCGCCAGTTCGGCGTAGTCGGCCAGCTTGGCGGCCTCGAAGCCGGGCAGGCTGTTGTACTTCAGGAATTCCAGCGCATCCTTGTCCTGGTTCGCCTTGAGCAGGGCCTCGGCGATCGCCTTCTTTTCGCCTTCCGGCAGGTCGCCGCGCACGGCGAAGGTGAGGTGCGGCACGCCCTTGCCGGTGTGGATCAGGTTGATGTCCTCGCCTTTCGCCGTCCAGGCGTTGAACAGCCCGGCGTTTGCCACGCCGACGTCGATCAGGCCCATCTGCATGCCGGCCAGCACGCCGTCGGCGTCGTTATAGTAGGCGATGCTGCCGAAGTACCTCTCCGGCTGCTTGACATCCAGCTTCTGCAACTCGACGAAGGCGAGCTTGGTGATCATGGCGTCTTTGCCGGTGAAGCCGATGCGTTTTCCCTTCATGTCGTCCGGAAAGGCGATGCCCGTCCGGGCCATGGCCATGAACGACACGGCGAGCAGGCCCGGGATCTTCGCCACCGGCTGGTAGCCGGCGGCCCGGTTCGCCTCGAGTACCGCCGAGGGCGCGACGAACATGAAGTGGTAGCGCTTGGCCCTGGCGCGCTCGCCGAACGTGGTGAAATCGCGGGCGCCCTCGATGCGCACGGGGCGTTTCAGCGTCTTGCCGAGATAGGTGGTCAGGCCGTGGTATTCCGAGGCGATCATCTGGGCGCTGTTGCCGTAGCTGATGACGCCGAGCAGATAGGCCCGCTCCTGGGCCGAGGCCGGTTGCGCGGCGAGCAGGAACACGGCCGCGCCGAGCGCGGCAAGAAGCTTGGTCATCTGTCCTCCCGCAATAAGAAACGGCGGCGGGCCGCTGGGCCCGCCGCCGTCTTATTGTTGTGTCCGGATCGCGGAACCGCCTAGAGCAGCGCGTCGGCCCAGACGTTCTCCGCCCAGGCCAGGGCGTACTTGGCTTCCAGCTCGTTGGCCGCGCTGGACAGCCCGCCGGAGCCCGGCACCGTCTTGAACGTCTTCTCCGCCGCATTGTAGGCGTGAACCGAGGCGACGTGAACCACGTTCTTGGCGTTGACGAAGCTGTAGCAGGTGTTGGCGATCACCATGGGGTCCGGCGCCTCCTGGCCGCTCATCAGGGCGACGATGGCCCCGGCGGCGATCTTCGCATGCTGCGTCGCCATGTGGCCGGACTTGGGCATCGCCGGCGCTGGCAGCGTGGCATCCCCCAGCACGTGGATGTTCCTGTGCGCGGTCGATTCCATGGTCCGCCAGTCGACGCCGCACCAGCGGTTATTCGCGTTGACCAGGCCCGCCGCCTTGGCGATGCCGCCCGCCATCTGCCCGGGCACGACGTTCAGCACGTCGGCCTTCACCGCGTCGGCGAACTCGAACTTCACCGTGAGGGTGTTCGCGTCGAGGCCGGTGATGGCATGGTTCGGCATGTAGCTGACGATGCCGTTGTAGAGATCCTTCCAGGCCTTCATGAACAGGCCTTTCTTCGACTGCACGTCCTCGTTGGCATCGAGGATCAGCACCTTGGACCTGGGCTTGTGGGCCTTGAAGTAGTCGGCCACCATGCAGGCCCGCTCGTAGGGGCCGGGCGGGCAGCGGTAGGGCGACCTCGGGATGCACAGGGCGTAGACGCCCCCGTCCTTCATGTCCTCGAGCTGCTTGCGCAGAGCCACGGTCTGGGGGCCCGCCTTCCAGGAGTGCAGGATCTTCGTCTCCGAGAGCTGGGGCGTGAGGCCGGGCACGCTGTCCCACAGGAAGTCGATGCCGGGGGACACCACCAGTCGGTCATAGGAGAGTTCCTGGCCGTTGCCAAGCTTCACGCTGCGCTTGACCGGGTCCACCGCCACGGCCTCGCCCTGGATGACGCGCACGCCGTGCTTCTTCAGGCCGTCGTAGCCGGTCGTGATGTCGGCGATGGTCTTCACGCCGCCCAGCACCAGGTTGGAGATCGGGCAGGAAACGAAGGCCGGGTTGCGCTCCACCAGCGTCACGTTGATGCCGCCGTCGGACCACATGCGGATGTACTTGGCCGCGGTGGCGCCACCGAAGCCGCCGCCGATGACCACCACGTTGCCGGAGGCCTTGCCGCTGCCCGCCGCGCCGCCTCCGGCACAGCCGTGGAGGGCACCGGCCGCCGCCGCGGCCCCCGCCGCCTTGATGAAATCGCGTCTGCTCAGTGTCATGTCGTCCCTCTTATTTCGGTTGCGCGGCGTAGTAATCGGCGATCAATTCGATCTGCTGATCGCTGTAGCCCTTGGAAAGCTGGTGCATGACCGTGGCCGGCGTGGCGCCGGACCGAAAGTCCTTCACCCTGCGGACCAGCTCGTCCTTCGGCATGCCGGCGAGGCGACCCATGCCGCCGACGCTGTGGCCGCCCGTGCCATGGCAGCTGGCGCAGGCCGCCGCCAGGTTCCGGGCGAGGGGGTG
>CAYZLI010000009.1:4860-37413 GCA_964479195.1 uncultured Rhodocyclaceae bacterium | reverse complement strand
TCCGCTACGGCTTCCGGCCCACGCCCTTCGGCGAGGCGCTCGTGGCCTCGACCGAGCGGGGCGTGTGCCACCTCGGTTTCGTCGATGCCGGCCGCGCGGCGGCGCTGGCCGGGCTGCGGCGGGAGTGGCCCGGCGCGAGCCTCGTGGCCGATCCGGACCACGGCGGCGCCATCGTCGAAGCCATGTTTGCCGGTGCCGGCAGCAGCGAACCCCTGCATCTGTGGCTGCACGGCACCAACTTCCAGATCAAGGTGTGGGAGGCGCTCCTGATGGTGCCTCGGGGCCGCCTCGCCTCCTATTCCCAGTTGGCTCGGGCTGTGGGCCGGCCCGGTGCCGCGCGGGCTGTCGGCGCCGCGGTGGGCGCCAACCCGGTGGCGGTGCTGATCCCTTGTCACCGCGTCATCCGGGAAACCGGCGAGCTGGGCGGCTACCGCTGGGGCATGGAGCGCAAGGCGGCCCTGCTTGCCTGGGAGGCCGGGAATGCCGCTCTCCGCTAGAATTGCGGTTTTTCCGGCAATTCCGCACAACATGGCTCAATACGTCTTCACGATGAATCGCGTGGGCAAGATCGTTCCGCCCAAGCGCCAGATACTCAAGGACATCTCCCTCAGCTTCTTCCCCGGCGCCAAGATCGGCGTCCTGGGCCTGAACGGATCGGGCAAGTCCACCCTGCTCAAGATCATGGCGGGCGCGGACAAGGAGATCGAGGGCGAGGCCACGCCCATGCCCAACCTGAAGATCGGCCACCTGCCCCAGGAGCCGCAGCTCGACCCCGACAAGACCGTGCGCGAGGCGGTGGAGGAGGGGCTGGGCGAGATATTCGAGGCCCAGCAGAAGCTGGATGCGGTCTATGCCGCCTACGCCGAGCCGGACGCCGACTTCGACAAGCTGGCGGAGGAGCAGGCGCGGCTGGAGGCCATCATTGCCACCTCCGATGGCCACGCCGCCGAGCAGCAGATGGAGGTGGCCGCCGATGCCCTGCGCCTGCCGGCCTGGGAGGCCAAGATCAGCCATCTGTCCGGTGGCGAGAAGCGCCGTGTCGCCCTGTGCCGGCTGCTGCTCTCCCGGCCGGACATGCTGCTGCTGGACGAGCCGACGAACCACCTGGACGCGGAATCGGTGGAATGGCTGGAGCAGTTCCTCGCCCGCTTCCCCGGCACCGTGGTGGCGGTGACCCACGACCGCTACTTCCTGGACAACGCCGCCGAATGGATCCTGGAGCTGGACCGGGGCCAGGGCATTCCCTGGAAGGGCAACTATTCCTCCTGGCTGGAGCAGAAGGAGGATCGCCTGAAGCAGGAGGAGTCGGCGGAATCCGCCCGCCAGAAGGCCATCAAGAAGGAACTCGAATGGGTGCGCCAGAACCCCAAGGGCCGCCAGGCCAAGAGCAAGGCCCGCCTGGCCCGCTTCGATGAGCTCTCCTCCCAGGAATACCAGAAGCGCAACGAAACCCAGGAAATCTTCATCCCCGTGGCCGAGCGCCTGGGCGACAAGGTCATCGAGTTCAAGGGCGTTTCCAAAGGCTACGGCGACCGGCTGCTCATCGACAATCTCTCCTTCCAGGTTCCCCCCGGCGCCATCGTCGGCATCATCGGCCCCAACGGCGCCGGCAAGTCCACCCTGTTCCGCATGATGACCGGCAAGGAGCAGCCGGATGCGGGCGGGATCGATATCGGCCCGACCGTGAAGCTGGTGTCCGTGGACCAGTCCCGCGGCGCCCTGCCCAACGACAAGACGGTCTGGGAAGCCATCTCCGGCGGTGCCGACATCCTCACCGTCGGCAAGTACGAAACCCCTTCACGGGCCTACATCGGCCGCTTCAACTTCAAGGGTGCGGATCAGCAGAAGATGGTCGGCAACCTCTCCGGCGGCGAGCGCGGCCGGCTGCATCTGGCCAAGACCCTGATCGCCGGCGGCAACGTGCTGCTGCTCGACGAGCCCTCCAACGACCTGGACGTGGAAACCCTGCGCGCCCTGGAAGACGCCCTGCTCGAGTTCGCCGGCTGCGTACTGGTGATCTCCCACGACCGCTGGTTTCTCGACCGCATCGCCACCCACATCCTCGCCTGCGAGGGCGAGTCCCAGTGGGTGTTCTTCAACGGCAACTACCACGAGTACGAGGCGGACAAGGTGAAGCGCCTGGGCGAAGAAGGCGCGCGGCCGCACCGCCTCCGCTACAAGCCCATCAGCCGCTGAACGCCCGGGTCAGCTCTTCCGGGCTGTTTTGGCGAAGAACGGCGTGAGCACCGACTCGACCTTCTTGCCGCCGCACTTCGGGCAGCTCGGCGGTTGCTTGGTCTGCAGGGCGGTGTGCTCGGAGACATGCTCGACCCGGTCGAAAACGTGACCGCAGTCCTGGCAACGGTATTCGTAGGTAGGCATGGCATCTCTCCTTCCCCAGGCGACTGCCGGGACGTCAGGCAGCCTCAACCCAATTAGACAGTGCCTGCGGCCGGGTGTGCCGGCTGCGGCGCGAACCGGTCGCCGGGGTGGTGGTCTGAGATGGCCATGAAAGCCAGCATGCGAGCCATGATCCTCGAGGCGCCGGGCCAGCCCCTGCGGCTGGCCGAACTGCCCGTGCCCGAGCCGGGCCCGGGCCGCCTGCTGATCCGGGTGGAGGCCTGCGGCGTCTGCCGCACCGACCTGCACCTGGTGGACGGCGAGCTGCCGAATCCGGCGCTGCCCATCATTCCCGGCCACGAGATCGTCGGGCGCGTGGCCGCACTAGGTGCCGGCGTCGCCGGATTTCGCCTCGGCCAGCGGGCGGGCGTGCCCTGGCTGGGCTGGACCTGCGGGCACTGCGCCTTCTGTGCCGGCGGGCGGGAGAACCTGTGCGACGAGGCGCGCTTCACCGGCTACCAGATTCCCGGCGGCTATGCGGAATACACCGTTGCCGACGCGCGCTACTGTTTCCCCCTGCCCGAGGCGGACGAAGCCGCCGCCCTGGCGCCGCTGCTGTGCGCCGGACTGATCGGTTACCGGGCGCTGCGCCTGGCCGGCGAGGCGCGCCGGGTAGGGCTTTACGGCTTCGGCGCCGCGGCCCACATCCTTGCCCAGGTGCTGCGTTTCCAGGGGCGCGAGTTCTATGCCTTCACCCGCGGCGGTGATGTCGAGAGCCAGGCGTTCGCGCGCAGCCTGGACGCCGCCTGGGCCGGGTCTGCGGATGAGGCGCCGCCGGCGAAGCTCGACGCCGCCCTGATCTTCGCCCCCGTCGGGGCGCTGGTGCCGGCGGCGCTTTCCCACCTGGAAAAGGGCGGCACCGTGGTCTGCGCCGGCATCCACATGAGCGACATCCCCGCCTTCCCCTACGCCCTCCTCTGGGGTGAGCGCCAGATCCGCTCGGTCGCCAACCTCACGCGGCGCGACGGCGAGGAATTCCTTGCCTTGGCGCCTCGGGTGCCGGTGCGCACCGAGGTCCACCCGTTTCCCCTGGCGCAGGCGAACGAGGCCCTGGCGCGGTTGCGCCGGGGCGCCTTCCAGGGTGCGGCGGTGCTGGTGCCGTAAGCGGTCAGCCGCCAATCGCCGCCCGGCGGTAGGCGCCGGGGACATAGGGCAGGGCATTTACCAACCAGTCGGATTTTTCCACTTGCGGGCGTCGCTGGGAAGCCGGTCCGTCCTAGACTTGCCGTCGCCCATCCATCCAACGGAGGTCATTCATGACGGTATTCGAGAAAATCATCGCCGGCGAAATCCCCTGCGCCAAGGTCTATGAAGACGATCATGTCTTCGCCTTCATGGACGCGGGGCAGGTCAACCCCGGCCATGTCATCGTTGCGACGAAGCAGCCTTTCGAGACCATCCTCGATGCGGACGAGGAGACCGCCGCAGCCCTGATGCGCGCAGCGGCGCGCATCGCTCGCGCCGTGGACTGCGCATTCCAGCCGGAAGGCATCACCATCCTCCAGGCCAACAAGCCCGCCGGCTGGCAGACGGTGCCCCACCTGCACCTGCACGTGCTGCCGCGTCACCGGGACGACGGCGTTAGCATCACCTGGCCGCGGAAGGAGCCCGGGCTGCAGGCGCTGCGGGAACTGGCGGGGCGGATCCTCGTGGAATAGCCCTCAGTCCGCGTAGCCGCCCTCGCGCTGATGGCGGATGGCGAGGACTGGCGCCACGTCGGCTTGGACGTCGAATTGATGCAGCGCCACATAGCCGCTACGCCCCCGCGAGATCACCAGCTCGCGGTACCCATCCGGCGGCGGCTCTGTCAATTACAGGGCATTCCCTCGACACGTGCCGCTCCCTTGGCCCGTGATCTCAGTTTGAACTATCTTGGAAAGGTCGGTCGGCGAAGCGCGAAGAGGTGAAGAATGGCAGCCGGGACGGAAGGGGCGGCGCGAGGCGTTGCCAAGCCGGTTGCCCTGGCGTTGCAGGGCGGCGGCTCCCACGGCGCTTTCGGCTGGGGCGTGCTCGACCGGCTGCTGGAGGACGGGCGGCTTGCGGTGGAGGGGGTGAGCGCCACCAGCGCGGGGGCCATGAACGCCGTGGTGCTGAGCCACGGCCTGCTGCGCGGCGGGGCGGAGGGTGCCCGGCAGGCGCTGCATGATTTCTGGCGCGATGTGGCGAGCGTCGCCGAATTCTTCAGCCCCTTCCGCGGCCCGCCTTGGCAGAACGGCCTCGGCCGCTACAGCCTGGACAGCTCCCCGATGTACGTCATGACGGACATGATGCTGCGCGTCTTCTCGCCCTACCAGTTCAATCCGCTCAACTTCAACCCCCTGCGCGACATCCTGGAACGGCACGTGGATTTCGCCGCGCTGCGCGCCCGCTGCCCGATCCGCCTCTACCTGTGCGCGACCAACGTCGAGACCGGCAAGGTGCGCATCTTCTCGAGCGAGGCAATGTGCATCGAGGCGGTGCTGGCCTCCGCCTGCCTGCCTTTCCTGTTCCAGGCGGTGGAGATCGACGGCGAGTACTTCTGGGACGGCGGCTACGTCGGCAATCCGGCGGTCTTCCCGCTCATCTACAACTGCGCGACGCGCGACGTGGTGATCGTCCATATCAACCCCATCGTGCGCCGCGGCGTGCCGCGCACCGCCCGCGAGATCCTCGACCGGGTGAACGAGGTGAGCTTCAACTCCTCCCTCATGCGCGAGATGCGCGCCATCGCCTTCGTCACCTCCCTCATCGCCGAAGGCAGGATCGACCGCGGCCGCATGAAGGAGATGCTGATCCACTCCATACGCTCCGACGAGACCCTGTGCGCCTTCGACGTCTCCAGCAAGATGAACGCCGACTGGGATTTCCTCTGCCTGCTGCGCGACAAGGGCCGCGCCGAAGCGCAGAAATGGCTGGAGGCGAGCTATGAGGACGTCGGCATGCGATCGAGCGTCGATGTGCGCAAGGAGTTCCTGTGACCGGACGGGCTGCGGCCCGGTCCACGCCCGGAGTGTATGATTTCTGCTTCCAGACCTTCACGGATGACCGTCATGCCCGCCTGCACCGACCACGATCCTGTCCCCACACTCAAATCCGGCATCGGCATTCCGCGCCAGAACGCCTTCGACCCCGCCGCCTTCGAGCAGGCGGTGACCGCGCTGCTGCGCGCCTGCGGCATCGCGCCCGACGTGGCGCACATGGGCCGCACGGCGGAGCGGGTGCGCACGCTCTGGCAGAGGCGCCTGCTGGGTGGCTACGACCTCGATCCGGCCGAGGCGCTGGGCGAGGGTTTCGAGGATTCCCGTTCCGACATGGTGGTGGTGCGCGGCATCGCCGTGCATGGGGTCTGCCCGCACCATCTCGTGCCTTTCCGCGGCGTGGCCCACGTGGCCTATCTGCCCGGCGGGCGGCTGCATGGCTTCGGGCGCATCGCCCGCATGGTGGACGCCATCGGCCACCGCTTCACCTACCAGGAGTGGATGACGCGGGACATCGCCGAGGCGATGGTGCTGCACGGCAAGGCGGCGGGCGGGGCCTGCGTCATCGAGGCGGAGCAGTTGTGCCTCCTGCTGGGCGAGGACCGGCGCGGCGACGAGCGGGTGGTGACCCAGGCCTTCACCGGCGCCTTCGAGTGCTCGGACCAGTTGCGCAGCGAGTTCCTGCGGGCGATCGGGGGGCGGTTGCCTTGAACAGGCCCTAGTCTTGCCCAAAACCCGAACCGCGCCTGGCCGCCGGGCGGGCACGGCGGAACGCGGCGGCAAAGGCCTGCGCCTCGGGCAGGAAGGCGAGGAAGTCCTGCTCGAACTCCCCGTAGCGGGCCTCCAGTTCCGCTGCCGAGCCGGCCAGCGGGTTGGGCCGGGTCAAGCGGTGTTCGGCCATGCGGTCCAGCGCCAGGGCGACGCTTGCCAGGGAACGGTAGCTCGCCAGCCAGTCGTCGGCCCGCATGAAGGGCAGCATCCGCGCCAGCCTCGGGGGCAGCAGCGCAGCGTGCGCCGCCATGAGGGCGTAGATGCCGGCGGCGAAGTCCTCCAGCGGTTCCCCGCCGTAGTCGTCCCAGTGCAGCGCCAGGAAATGGTCGTAGAACAGATCGACCATGATGCCGGCGTAGCGGCGGCGCAGCGGGCCGACGCGGGCGCGGCTCGCGCGGAAGGCGGGGTGGGTCTCGGCGAAGCTGTCGATGCGGCGATGGAGCGCCACCCCGGCGGCGACCTCCGGCGGCAGCGCGCCGGGCAGCGGCCCCTTGACGAAGTCGCCGAGCATGCCGCCGAGGCGGTCGGCGGGGTCGGGGCCGGCCAGTAGGGCATGGGCAAGGAAATTCACCCTCCCATGTTACCCATTCAGGTAGTAGCGGGGGGCGGGCGCGCTCGGTACACTGCATCCCGTTTTTTGCCCTTCCCGCAAGACGATGGAATACTCTTACGATGTGGACGAGGCCGATTTCGAGGCCCGCGTGGTGGCGCGCTCCCATGAGCGGCCCGTGCTGCTGGATATCGGCGCCGAGTGGTGCAGTCCCTGCCGGGTGCTGACGCCTATGCTGGAGAGGCTGGTCGCGGAGTACGGCGGAACCTTCCTGCTGGCCAAGGTGGATGCCGACGAGAACATGAGGATCGCCGGCCGCCACAAGGTGCGCGGCTTTCCCACCGTGATCGCCTACAGCCGCGGTCAGGAGGTCGACCGCTTCCACAGCGCCCAGTCCCTGGGTTACCTGCGCGGTTTTATCGACGACGCGATCGAGCGGCATGCGGGCGAGGGCCTGTCCCGCGGCGCCGCTCCCCAGCCCGCCTGATCGACGCCCGTTCCGTAGGTGCGGCTTCGGCCGCACCCCCGGGCCGCGCGCCCGGCTCAAGCCCTACGAAGCCGGTGGTGGCCCGGCCTGGAGCACCGCGGGCTCGATCTGCACCGTGGTTTCCCCGCCCGCCAGCCACACCTGTCCGTCCTGGATCGTGCACTGCAGTTGCATGCTGCGGCTCGCCAGGGTCGCAAGCCCTTTGCTGCTCTCCGCCGATAGGCTGATTACGGTGAGATTGCGCAGCCGCTCCAGCTTGTCGCGGTTCTGAATCCACCACAGCTCGGCGCCGCGCCCGCCGTAGCAGACGACCACCACCTGTCCGGCCCGCCCGCAGGCCTTGCGGATGTCCCGCTCGTCGGGCAGGCCCACCTCGATCCATAGCTCGATGGCGCCGGTGAGGTCCTTGCGCCAGAGGGCCGGTTCGTCCTCGCTGGAGAGCCCCTTGCCGAAGGCCAGGGCCTCGTCGGCGTAGAGCGCGAAGGCGAGCAGGCGCACCATCATGCGCTCGTCGGTCTCCGAGGGATGGCGGGCGACGGTGAGGGCGTGGGTGCCGTAGTGGTTGCGGTCTATGTCAGCGACCTGGAGCTCGGCTTTGAAGATGGTGGAATTGAGGGCCATGGTTCCCTAGGCGGCTAGGCTTACTGCAGCTTCTCGTACAGCGGCAGGGTGAGGAACTCGGCGAACTGCTCCGAGGTGGACATGCCCTCGAAAATTTCCGCCGCCTGCTTGTAGGGGATGGCATTGAAGGTGGCGTCGCCGTGCTCCCGGCGGATGGACTCCAGCACCTCGGGGATCATGCCGCGCACCATCTCGGCGGTGATCTTGCGGCCATCGTCGAGCTTGCCCTTGGGCGAGCGGATCCACTGCCACACCTGGGAGCGGCTGATCTCGGCGGTGGCGGCATCCTCCATCAGGTTGTGGATGGGCACGCAGCCGTTGCCGGCGAGCCAGGAGCCCAGGTACTGGATGCCCACGTCGATGTTCAGGCGCAGGCCCGCTTCCGTGATGGGCTGCTCCGGCTGGAACTCGAGCAGATCGGCGGCGGCCACGTTCACGTCGTCGCGCTTCTTGTCGATCTGGTTGGGCCGCGCATTTGGCCCGTCACCCAGCACCTTGACGAACTCCTCCATGGCGAGCCCCACCAGGCCCGGGTGGGCGACCCAGCCGCCGTCGTAGCCGTCGGTGGCGTCCCGCGTCTTGTCGGCGCGCACCCCGGCCATGGCCTTGTCGTTGGCTGCGGGATCGTTCTTGATCGGGATCAGCGCCGCCATGCCGCCGATGGCCGGGGCGTTGCGCTGGTGGCAGGTCTTCAGCAGCAGCAGGCCGTAGGCGCGCATGAAGGGCACGGTCATGTTGATGAGGCCGCGGTTCGCCAGGCAGAAGTGCGAGTCGCTCTTGAACTTCTTGATGCAGGAGAAGATGTAGTCCCAGCGTCCGGCGTTGAGGCCGGCGCTGTGCTCGCGCAGCTCATAGAGGATCTCGTCCATCTCGAAGGCGGCGAGGATGGTCTCCACCAGCACCGTGGCCTTGATGGTGCCCTGGGGAATGCCCAGCTCGTTTTGGGTCATGACGAAGATGTCGTTCCACAGGCGCGCTTCCAGGTGCGATTCCATCTTCGGCAGGTAGAAGTAGGGGCCGCTGCCGCGCGCCAGCAATTCCTTGGCGTTGTGGAACATGAAGAGGGCGAAGTCGAACACGCCGCCGGAGACGCGCTTGCCATCCACCAGCACGTGCTTCTCGTCGAGATGCCAGCCGCGCGGGCGCACCAGCAGGGTAGCGGTCTTCTCGTTCAGACTGTAGGTCTTGCCGCCGGATTCGAGGCTGATGGTGCGGCGCACGGCATCGATCAGGTTGATCTGCCCCTGGATCTGGTTGGCCCAGACCGGGGAGTTGGAGTCCTCGAAGTCCGTCATGTAGGCATCCGCCCCCGAGTTGAGCGCGTTGATGATCATCTTGCGCTCGACCGGGCCGGTGATTTCCACGCGGCGGCACTGCAGGTCCTTGGGCAGCGGCGCCACGGTCCAGCTGCCTTCGCGCACGGATTTCGTCTCGGACAGGAAGTCCGGCCGCTGGCCGGCGTCGAGCGCCTTCTGGCGCTCGACGCGCTTGGCCAGCAGCTCCTGGCGGCGCCCTTCGAAGGCGCGGTGCACTTTGGCGACCAGGCTGAGGGCCTCGGGGGTGAGGATCTTGGCGAACTCGGGCGTCACAGGCGCCTTGATTTCGATGCCTTGGGGCAGGGTATTCATGGGGACTCCTTACTTGGATGACTTGACGAATGCGACCACATCGGTAAGCCGGCTGCCCTGGGCGGTGGGGGTGATGCCCAGTTCCTCCAGCGGCTGGCGGCTGCGATTGATCCAATATGTGGTATAGCCGAACCAGGTGGCGGCGCAGGCATCCCAGCAATTGGACGAGACGAACAGGATCTCCCTCTTGGGGAGCTTGAAGGCATCCGGCCCGAGCTGATAGGCCTCGGGCGCGGTCTTGTATTTTTTCACGGCGTCGACCGAGAGGATGTGGTCGAACAGCCCGGTCATGCCCGCGCTCTTCACGGCGATGTCAAGCATGTCCGGCGTGCCGTTGGAGAGGATGGCAAGCGGCAGGCCCAGCCCCTTGAGTTCCTTCAGCGCGCCCAGGTTCTCCGGGAAGGCCGACAGGCAGGCGTACTGGCTCATCAGCCGCTTGCGCCGCTCCTCGGTGAGGTCCAGGGCCAGCTTGCGCGCCGAGAACAGCAGGGCGTCCTCCGTAAGTTCCCAGAAGGGCCGGTAGCGTCCGCTCAGCGTACGGATGCGGGTGTATTCGATCTGCCGCTCTCGCCACAGGGCGGCCAGTTCCGCTCCTGTGCCGGGGAAGCACTGCTCGGCCAGCGCCCCGACCGAATAGACGTCGAAGAGCGTGCCGTAGGCGTCGAAGGCGATGGCTCGGATAGGCATGGGACGAATTCTATTCTTGCCTTCGCTTGGGATTAAGCTAGCATCAAGGCTAATGATCTTTTACTTTTATTAAAAAATGGACGCCTTTAAACAAATATCTACCTTCGTCAGCGTAGCTACTCGCGGCAGCCTGTCGGCGGCGGCCGAGGCCGAAGGGGTGACGCCCGCGATCATGGGCCGGCGCCTGGATGCCCTGGAAGCACGCCTGGGCGTGAAGCTGATGATCCGCACGACGCGCAAGCTCTCACTTACCTTCGAGGGCCAGGCCTTCCTGGAGGATAGCCAGCGCATCCTCAACGATCTGGCCAATGCCGAGAGCTCCGTGTCCCTGGGCGGTGTGAAGGCGAGCGGGCATCTCAAGATTTCCGCCCCGGCCGGCTTCGGGCGCAAGCACGTGGCGCCCCTGGTGGCGGCGTTCCTCGAGGCCAACCCCGAGGTGACGGTGAACCTCGACCTAACCGACCGCCTGGTGGACCTGGTCAACGAAGGCGTGGATTGCGCCGTGCGCGTGGGCGAGCTCACCGACTCCAGCCTGGTGAGACTGAAGCTGGCGGAAAACCGCCGCGTCACGGTGGCGAGCCCGGCCTACCTGGCGCGCCACGGCGCCCCGAAAACCCTGGCCGACCTGGCGCGCCAGAACTGCCTGTCCCTGGGCCAGCAGCGGGGCTGGACTTTCCGCGAGGGCGGCGAGACGGTGACCATCAAGGTCTCGGGGGTGATGGAGTGCAACGACGGCGCCGTGCTGCACGAATGGGCGCTGGCCGGCAAGGGCCTGGCTTGGCGCTCCCTGTGGGAAGTGGGGGGCGATCTGAAAAGCGGCGTGCTGGTCTCGGTACTGGAGGAGTTCGCCGCCCCGCCCACGGGCATCTATGCCGTGTTTCCGCAGCGGCGCCACTTGCCCCTGCGGGTGCGGCTGTTCATCGATCACCTGAAGAACACCTACGGGAACCCCGCCTACTGGCAGGCATCGTAATTAGGCGATGGACCCCTCGGAAGCACTGCCTCGTCGAATTTTCTTCCACCGGCTGGGTGCGCTCGCAGTGCTGGCGAGCCCCTGGGGGAGGGGCGCGGCCGCCCCATCCGCGGCGATCAGGCGCCCGATCCCCGCGACCGGCGAGCTTCTGCCCGCCATTGGCCTGGGCACCTGGATCACGTTCAACGTGGGCGGCGATGGCCGGGCGCGGGAGAACCTCCGCGGCGTGCTGCAGGCCTTCTTCGACAATGGCGGCAGCCTGATCGATTCCTCGCCCATGTATGGGAGTTCGGAGGAGGTGATCGGGGCCTTGCTGCCCCAGGTTTCGCGCCGCCAGCCGCCGTTCGCCGCGACCAAGGTGTGGACGCCGGGGCGCGGGCTGGGCGTGAAGCAGATGGAATATTCGCGCGAGCTCTGGGGCGTGCCCCGTTTCGACCTCATGCAGATACACAACATGCTCGACTGGGAGACGCACATCGAAACCCTGAAGGCGTGGAAGGCGGAAGGGCGGGTGCGTTACATCGGCATCACCACTTCCCACGGGGCGCGCCACGAGGCGATGGAGAAGGCCATCAGGCGCGAGCCGTTGGACTTCGTGCAATTCACCTACAACATCCGGCACCGGGAAGCCGAGCAGCGGCTGCTGCCCCTGGCGAAGGAGCGGGGCATGGCCGTGATCGCCAACCGGCCCTTCGACGGCGGTGACCTCTTCGAGGCGGTGCGGGGCAAGCCGCTGCCGGTGTGGGCGGCGGAGCTCGATTGCCGCAACTGGGCGCAGTTCTTCCTCAAGTTCATCGTCTCCCACGCGGCGGTGACCTGCGCCATCCCCGCCACGTCGAAGCGGGATCACATGGGGGAGAACATGGGAGCCAGCTTCGGGCGGTTACCCGACGAGGCCATGCGACGGCATATGGCCGAGCACTTCGCTGCGCTGTAGGCGCCGGCTCGGCGACCTTGTGGGCGCGCCCTTCTCGGAGCGAACGGGCACCTCGGCGATCCGCCGGGCGATGTGGCCGAGCGCTTCCTCGATCTGGTCGATGAGAATCACGCACAGGTCTCCGGGCCGCAGGCGCGCCAGCGCCGTATCGATCGCCAGGAATTCGCCGCGAATCTCGTCAATGGTGGTGGTGCGCCTGGCTTTCGCCAAGCCCTGGCGCAGCAGGGCGAGCACCTCCCCGTCGGCGCGCCCGCGCTGGCACTGATCCTGGTACAGGATCAGCTCGTCGAAGGCGTCTCCCAGGATCTCGGTCTGGCGGCGGATATCCTCGTCGCGCCGATCGCCGGCCCCGCTGATGACGATCATGCGCCGGCGCGAGGGCATGGTGTCTATCCCGCGCACGAGCGCCGCGATGGCGTCCGGATTGTGTCCGTAATCCGCGATCAGGGTCGCGCCCTGATAGCCGAAGACGTTGAAGCGGCCGGGTGCCGTGTCGGCGTCGCTGGCGAACGTACGCAAGCCGGCACGGATGGTGTCCCAGTCCAGGCCCAGGGCCCAGGCGGCCGCTGCCGCCGCCATGGCGTTCTCGACCTGGAAGCCGATCGCGCCGCCGCGCGTGAGGGGAATGTCGCGCAGCGCAATCCAGCGCTCGCCGCCGCGCTCGGCCGCGACAATGGCGCCGTTGTCCACGAACACCACGCGACCGCCCCGGGCCCGATGCGTAGCCATGACGGGAAGCTGCGGGTCGGCGGCGAAGAACGTGACGGAGCCAGGGCAGTTCTCCGCCATGCGGGCGACCATGGGATCCGCTGCGTTGAGGACGGCCACCCCGTTGGGCGCCACGTTCTGGACGATGACCCGCTTGAGCACCGCCAGGTCTTCGACGGTGGTGATGTAGTTCAGGCCCAGGTGGTCGCCCTCGCCGATGTTGGTGACCACCGCCACCTGGCAGCGGTCGAAGGCGAGGCCCTCGCGCAGCAGGCCGCCGCGGGCGGTTTCGAACACCGCCGCATCCACGTCGGGATGGAGCAGGACGTTGCGGGCGCTCTTGGGGCCGCTGCAGTCGCCGGTGTCGATGCGGCGCCCGGCCACGTACACCCCGTCGGTGCAGGTCATGCCGACCCGCAGGCGGGCGCCGGCCAGAATGTGGGCGATCAGGCGCACCGTGGTGGTCTTGCCATTGGTGCCGGTGACGGCCACCACCGGGATGCGGCCGTCCTCGCCCTCGGCGAAGGCTTCCGCGATGATGGCCTCACCGACCGGGCGCCCCCGGCCGTAGGACGGATTCAGGTGCATGCGCAGTCCCGGGGCGGCATTGACCTCGACGATGGCGCCGCCCTGTTCCTCGAGGGGCTTGGTCACGCTCTCGCACACCACGTCCACGCCGCCGACATCCAGCCCCACCATCTGCGCCGCCGCCACCGCCCGCGCCGCCACCTCCGGGTGCACGTCGTCGGTCACATCGGTGGCCGTGCCGCCGGTGGAAAGGTTGGCATTGTTGCGCAGCACCACCCGCATGCCCTTGGGCGGCACCGAGTCTGGGCCCAGTCCCTGGGCCGCCAAGCGGGCATGGGCGATTTCGTCGAAGCGGATCTTGGTGAGGGAGGTGGCGTGCCCTTCGCCGCGGCGCGGGTCGCTGTTGACCTGATCCACCAGCTCGCGCACGGTGTGCGCCCCGTCGCCGATGACCTGGGGCGGCTCGCGGCGCGCCGCGGCGACGAGCTTGTTCCCGACCACCAGCAAGCGGAAGTCATGCCCCGGGGTGAAGCGCTCCACCAGGACGTCGGAACTGATCTCGGCCGCCGCTGCGTAGGCCGCCATCAGGTGTTCGCGGGTCTCGATGTTGACCGTCACGCCCTTGCCCTGGTTGCCGTCCTGCGGTTTCACCACGACCGGACCGCCGATCTCCAGCATTGCTTGCCAGGCGTCCTCGGCGTCCCGGACGGGCCGGCCGAAGGGCACGGGCACCCCGGCGGCATCGAGCAGCTTCTTGCTGAGGGCCTTGTCCTGGGCGATCGACTCCGCGATGGCGCTGGTCCGGTCCACCTCGGCGGCCTGGATGCGTCGGCTCCGGCTGCCCCAGCCGAACTGCACCAGGCTGCCTTCGGTCAGGCGCCGGTAAGGGATGCCCCGAGCCACGGCCGCGTCGACGATAGCGCCGGTGCTCGGTCCCAGGCGCTGATCCTCGTCCAGTTCGCGCAGGCGGGCCAGGGCCTGATCGAGATCGAAGGGGACATCTTCGGCGGCGGCATGGCACAGGGTCTCGGCGAGTTCGAAGGCCAGCCGGCCGACCGCTTCTTCCGAGTATTCGACCACCACCTGAAATACACAGCGCTCGACGGTTTGTGCCGTGCGGGTAAAGGTCACCGGGCATCCGGCCTGCGCCTGGAGTCCGAGGGCGGCGTAGGCGAGGGCGTCGGCGACAGAGACGTTGCCGTCACGGCCGATCGGGCGCATGGCGCCGATCTGCGGGAAGCGGGCGCGGATGCGGCTCTCGAAATCGGCCGCCAGGACGCACTCCGCCTCGCTGCAGGCGACGATCGCCTCGATTGCCGTGTGCCGGCTCCACAGGTTGGGGCCGCGCAGCGCCCGGATTCGCGAGACTTCCATCAATTCCCCTTGTATATGTCCTGGTTCCCGCCCAACCGGTAGCTTATTGGTTGGCCGCCTTCCGTGTGCGAGGGCGGGCGCGCGCCCTGGGGGCCTGTTCCGGCTCGAAAGTCTCGATGCCGACGCGGATCAGGTCCAGGGGGATGCCGAGCGCCCAGGCTCCCCCTATCGCGGCGAGGACGACTTCCGCCGGGTCGCCCGCCGCTTCGCCCTTCCTCAGGGGGAAAGCGGCAAACCCGCCCAGCAGGGTTTCGGCGGCGCCCTGCCCCAGCACGATGCGCCGGTTGCGAACGTAGAGGGCGCGTCCGCCTTTCGCCCGGTGCTCGGCGATGGCGGGAAGCGCCGGGTCGAGCCCATACAAGACGACGTCCCCATCGCACAGCGGCGCCATGCGAACGGCGAGCGGATCGCCGGCGTTGAGCACGGCCGCGCCGTCGGGCAGCACCACGTCCACCTGGGTGCGCAGCACGTGATACACCTGCTCGGCATCGTGGATGTCCTGGTGGGCCAGCGCCTGCGCTCCCTGCACGTCGGTCACGATGCCCACCTGGCAGCGGTCGTAGGCCAGCCCTTCGCCGAGGATCATCCCGGCACCGTTTTCGAAAACGGCCGCTTCCACGGAACGGTTCATGAGCAGGCGCTGGCCGGCCTGCCAGTTGGCGCTGTCGCTTTTCTCGACCTGGCGTCGGCCCAGGAACAGCCCGTCCCGGCAGGCCAGCCCGACGTGCTTGCCGCCGAGATGGATCAGCCAGGCGATGAGCCGGGCGATCTCCGTGGTTCCTCTCGTCCCGGCCACGCCGACGATGGGAATCCGGCCGTTCTCCCCGTCCGGAAAGAGACTGGCCACGATCGCCCGGCCCACCGGTCGCGGCTTGCCATCCGCCGGCATGAGGTGGGGGTGCAGGCCGGGGCCGGCATTTACCTCGACGATCGCCCCGCGCTGCGCTTCGAGCGGACGCGAGATGTCCTCGGCCACCACGTCGACGCCGGCGATGTCCAGGCCGACCACCCGGGCGGCGAGGGAAACCACCGCGTCCACCTGGGGATGCACGTGGTCCGTGACGTCGAAGGCGACGTTGCCGTTGCGCTGGATCAGCACCTTCCGGCCCTCGGCGGGGACGGAGTCCGGCTTGAAGCCTTGCCGCTCCAGTTCCAGGACCACTGCCGGATCTTCGTCCAGGAGGATGAAGCCAAGGGGGAAATCGTCCGTGGGGCCGCGCCGCGGGTCGCTGTTGAGCTGCCGGTCGATGAGCTGGAGTATCGTCGTGCGGCCGTCGCCGACCACCCAGGCCGTTTGACCCTTGGCCGCCGCCACCACGCGGCCGCCGACGACCAGGAGTCGGTGTTCGTCGCCGGGCACGAAGCGCTCGACGATCACGCCGCTGCCTTCGTTGAGGGCGAGCCGGTAGGCCGCCTCGACCTCCTCCCGCGTCTTCAGGTCGGTGGAGACGCCGCGCCCGTGGTTGCCGTCCTTCGGCTTGACGACCACCGGGCCGCCGACCTCTTCGGCGATTTCCCAGGCCTCCTCCGGGCTGCTCACGAGACTGCCCTCGGGGATCGGCACACCGCAGGACTTCAGCAGGCTCTTGGTCAGTTCCTTGTCGCAGGAAATGCCCTCGGC
Organism: uncultured Rhodocyclaceae bacterium; assembly: GCA_964479195.1. GTDB lineage: Bacteria > Pseudomonadota > Gammaproteobacteria > Burkholderiales > Rhodocyclaceae > Desulfobacillus. Next base: position 21,171 of record CAYZLI010000009.1, on the reverse strand, counting down.
GATGGCGCTGGTCCGGTCGGTCTCGGCCGTCCAGATGCGGCGTTGCCGGGCGCCATGGCCCAGTTGCACCAGGTTGCCTTCATTCAGGCGGATCGAGGGGATGCGCCGGTCCGTGGCCGCATCCACGATGCAGGCGGTGCTCGGCCCCAGGCACAGGGAATCGGCCATGTTCCGCAGCCGTTCCACCGTCGTCGGCACGTCGAAGGAACCGTGGTTGATCGCCGCCATCACCAGGTCGCGGGCGGCGGCCAGGCAGGCGCGGGTCACTTCTTCCTGCCGCGAACGGACGACGACCCGATAGACCCCGCGCTTCGAGGTCTGCCGCGCCTTGCCGAAGCCGGTGCGCTGGCCGGCCAGGTTCTGCAGTTCGAGCGTCACATGCTCGAGGATATGGCCCGCCCAGGTGCCCTCCCGCACCCGCTGCAGGAAGCCGCCCCGTTCGCCAATGCTGCATCGGTGCTCGATCAGCGAGGGCAGCCAGGAAGAAAGCCGTTCGTAGAAGCCGGGGAGGGCATTGGAAGGGGCATCCTCCAGGTGGCCGATGTCGACCCATGCCTCGATGACCGGGCGGTAGGTCCAGATGTTCGGTCCGCGCAGGGGGGTGATGCGAAGAAACTCGATGTCCTTGTATTTCACGTTTTCGCGGGGCGCCGGGGTCGGCTTGGCCGGTGTTATCGTTTCTAAACGCTCAGCGCAACAATAAGTTTACCGCAAGCTACCGAAAAACCCTTATCCTGCTGCCCCGCATCCGGGAAGGCGACCGACGGACTCCCGAACTTTTCCACCGCCGGCACCGGGCCGGTGCCAAGCGGGCGCCGCCCGCAACGCGCACAGAGATGACAACCGGACCAGTAATTCTCGATTTTTCAAAGGCTTCCGTGCCGGAGAAGTGGGCTCCGGAAGTGGCGTCCCAGTTGGCCGAAAGGGAAGCCCCGCTCGCCTGGCTGGAGGTGGATCTGGACGGAGCGCTCCGTTTTTCGCGGGGCCTAGTGGTCATCACCGATCGCCGGGTGTTGGCTCGGACCTCGGGGGGAGGGGCTTGGCAGGAGTGGCCGTACCGGCAGGGCCTCCGGCTCCTGCACCATGACCATGCCGGTGTGGGCAGCCTGGAACTGCATGACGAGGCGGCGCGGCTGACCGGCTGGCGGTACACCATCGGCCAGAATCCGGCCGCCCTGAAACTGATCGACGAGTTCGGGCGCCAGCTCGCCAGCCATCTCTCGGGGCGCCCCGGTGCCGAAAGGGAAGAGAATCTGTGCCCCAAGTGTGGCACGCCCCTCGATCCCGGCCACGAGGAATGCCCGGTCTGTTCCCGCGAGATCCACACGCCGCCTTCGACGCGCACCTTGCTGCGCCTGTGGCGTTTCGCCCAGCCCTACCAGGGGCGGCTGCTGGCCGGATTCCTGCTGACGCTGGCCTCCACGGCGGCGACCATGGTGCCGCCCTACCTGACCATCCCCCTGATGGACGACGTGCTGATTCCCTTCCAGAACGGCACGCCCATCGACGTCCGGTTGGTCATGCTGCTGCTGGCCGGACTTTTGGGGTCCGCCGTGCTGGCCTGGGGCCTCACCTGGGCGCGCACCTACATCCTGTCCCTGGTGAGCGAGCATATCGGCTCGGACCTGCGCACCGTCACCTACGACCACCTCATGCAGCTCTCGCTGGAATACTTCGGCGGCAAGCGCACCGGGGATCTCATGGCCCGCATCGGCTCGGAATCCGACCGCATCTGTCTGTTCATTTCGCTCCACCTGCTGGATTTCGCCACGGACGTGCTGATGATCGGCATGACGGCGGTGATCCTCTTCGCCATCAATCCCTGGCTCGCCCTGGTGACGCTGCTGCCCCTGCCCATCATCGTCTGGATGATCCACGTGGTGCGCGAGCGGCTGCGCACCGGCTGGGAGAAGGTGGACCGGGTCTGGTCGGAGGTCTCCAACGTGCTCGCCGACACCATCCCGGGCGTGCGGGTGGTGAAAGCCTTCGCCCAGGAGAAGCGGGAGTCGGCCCGCTTCAAGACGGCCAATGCCCACAACCTGGCGGCCAACGACCGGGTGAACCGCCTGTGGTCCCTTTTCACGCCCACCGTGACCCTGCTCACCGAGGCGGGGCTGCTGGTGGTCTGGGCCTTCGGCATCTGGCAAATCTCGCGCAATGAGATCACCGTGGGCGTGCTGACGGCCTTCCTCGCCTACATCAGCCGCTTCTACAGCCGGCTCGACTCCATGAGCCGCATCGTCTCCGTGACCCAGCGCGCGGCGGCCGGTGCCAAGCGGCTGTTCGACATCCTCGACCACGTCTCCAGCGTGCCCGAGCCGACGAACCCGGTGCGGCTGGAGCGGGTGAACGGGCGCATCGAGATTCGCAACGTGGGCTTCCGCTACGGCAACCGCGCCGTGTTGCGCGGCGTGGACCTCACCATCCAGCCAGGCGAGATGATCGGCCTCGTCGGCCATAGCGGCTCGGGCAAGAGCACCCTGGTGAACCTCATCTGCCGCTTCTACGACGCGACCGAGGGCGCGATTCGCGTGGACGGCGTAGACATCCGGTCGCTGGCCGTGGCCGACTACCGGCGCAACATCGGCCTGGTGCTGCAGGAGCCATTCCTGTTCTTCGGCACCATCGCCGAGAACATCGCCTACGGCAAGCCGGACGCCAGGCGCGAGGAGATCGTCGCCGCCGCGCGGGCGGCCCACGCCCACGAGTTCATCCTGCGCCTGCCCCAGGGTTACGACTCCCTGGTGGGCGAGCGCGGCCAGGGCCTTTCGGGCGGCGAGCGCCAGCGCATCTCCATCGCCCGGGCGCTGCTTATCGACCCGCATCTGCTCATCCTCGACGAGGCGACATCTTCCGTCGATACGGAGACGGAGAAGGAAATCCAGACGGCGCTGGACAATCTGGTGCGCGGCCGCACGACGCTGGCCATCGCCCACCGGCTGTCCACCCTGCGCAACGCCGACCGGCTGGTGGTGCTGGACCGGGGCGAGATCGTCGAGGTGGGCAAGCACGAGGACCTGATGGCCCGGGAAGGCGCCTACTATCGCCTCTACCAGGCCCAGGCGCGCAATGTGGACGTGGAGCCGGACGAATCCGGCGAGCCGGAGTGGGAAGTGGCACACAAGGCGAAGGACGATTGAATGGGGACGCCCGACTTCAGCTTGAGCCGCAACGCCTTTGGGCGCCTGGTCTTCGCGGGTGCGGATGGTGGCGTGAGCGAAGGCGTGGTGCCGGTGCGCGCCTTTCCCATCGCCGCCCCCGGAGAGGGCGTCGCGCTGGTCGCGCCCGACGGGCGCGAGGTGGCCTGGATCGAGCGGCTCGAGGCGCTGCCCGAGGCGACGCGCCGCCTGGTGGAGGAGGAACTGGCTACGCGGGAGTTCATGCCGGAAATCCGCCGCCTGCGCCACGTTTCCAGCTTCGCCACCCCCAGCACCTGGGAAGTGGAAACCGACCGGGGCGAAACCTCGTTCGTCCTGTGGGGGGAGGAGAACATCCGCCGGCTCGGCAAATCGGGGCTGCTCATCGAGGACAGCCACGGCATCCAGTTCCTGGTGCGCGACCTGAACCGCCTCGACGCCACCAGCCGCCGCCTGCTGGACCGCTTCCTTTAGAAAAGCATTTGACGGCCACCCCCCGCGGGGTGGCCATCCCGATGCTGCGCGCGCCGTTTAGCGCGCGGCGGCGGCTTTCTTCTCGAAGAACTGCTCGTCTTCCGTGGAGCCCTTGAGGGCGGCCGTGGACGCCTCGCGCTCGATGGTGGTGGTGACGGCGTCGAAATAGCCCGTGCCCACTTCCCGCTGGTGCTTCACCGCGGTGAAGCCCTTCTCGGCGGCGGCGAACTCGGCCTCCTGCAGCTCGACGAAGGCGCTCATCTGGCTGCGGGCATAGCCGTAGGCCAGGTTGAACATCGAGTAGTTGAGGCTGTGGAAGCCGGCCAGGGTGATGAACTGGAACTTGTAGCCCATGGCGCCCAGCTCCGTCTGGAACTTGGCGATGGTGGCGTCATCCAGGTTCTTCTTCCAGTTGAAGGAGGGCGAGCAGTTGTAGGCGAGCAGCTTGCCGGGGAACTGTTTGTGGATCGCCTCGGCGAACTCGCGCGCGAAGACCAGATCCGGCTTGCCGGTCTCGCACCACACGAGATCCACGTAGGGCGCGTAGGCGAGGCCGCGGGAGACGGCCTGCTCGAGGCCGGGCTTGGTCTTGAAGAAACCCTCGACTGTGCGCTCGCCGGTGCAGAAGGGCTTGTCGTTGTCGTCCACGTCGCTGGTGATCAGGTCGGCCGCTTCCGCGTCGGTGCGGGCGACGACCACCGTCGGCACGCCCATGACGTCGGCGGCGAGGCGCGCGGCGACCAGCTTGGCCACGGCTTCACGGGAGGGCACCAGCACCTTGCCGCCCATGTGGCCGCACTTCTTGACGGAGGCGAGCTGGTCTTCCCAGTGCACGCCGGCGGCGCCCGCTTCGATCATGGCCTTCATCAGCTCGAAGGCGTTGAGCACGCCGCCGAAGCCCGCCTCGGCGTCGGCCACGATGGGGGCGAAGTAGTCGATGTAGCCCTCGTCACCGGGGCGCTTGCCCTCGGACCACTGGATTTGGTCGCAACGCTGGAAGGTGTTGTTGATGCGTTTGACCACCAGGGGCACGGAGTTGGCGGGGTAGAGCGACTGGTCCGGATACATCTCGCCGGCGATGTTGGCGTCGCCGGCGACCTGCCAGCCGGAGAGGTAGATGGCCTTCAGGCCGGCCTTCACCTGCTGCATGGCCTGGTTGCCCGTCAGCGCGCCGAGGGCGTTGACGAAGGGCTCGTTGTTCACCAGGTTCCACAGCTTTTCGGCGCCGCGGCGGGCCAGGGTGTGCTCGATTTGCAGCGAGCCGCGCAGGCGCACCACGTCTTCCGCCGTGTAGCCCCGCTTGATGTTCTTCCAGCGCGGGTTCTCGGCCCAGTCTTTTTTCAGCTTCGCAATTTCCAGTTCGTTGTTCATACAGTCCTCTACTTGGATGTTAGATATAAGACCTGCCGAGGCAAGCCAATTTTGGCGCCATGTTCTCACCTTGCGGGTGCGAAACACGACGTCCATCCACGGGGTGGCCAGAGATCATGTCTGACTAACCTGGGGGGCAGACGGGGTTGAGATCTGTCCCGGGCGGACGCGGAAGGAGCGGTTACCCCTTCAACGCTCGTGTTACGGTGCGGAGTATAGGGGGATTTTTGCGCAGCAACAGCGGTTTACGGCCTGGGCCGTCATAAAATTTAACTCAATTAAAACATTGAGTAATCTAACTTGTTCCGAATTGTGAAATAAAGATGAGAGTTATGAAACGGCTATAATGGTGCGGTGCGGGATACTCATTTATAAGACAACTGATAATCAACTTAAATCTTCATGTTGCAGTGCGGCAGGGGCCCGCTAGAGGGCGTCCGGAGAGACGATCACCCCATCAGGATCGGCATAGAGCCACTCGCCGGGATGGAAGGTCACGCCTCCGAAAGTCACCGGGATGCCTGCCTCGCCGACACCTTTCTTGATGCTCTTGAGGGGGTGGGTGTCCAGGGCCAGGACGCCGACGTTCATCGTGCCGATGGCCTGGGAGTCGCGGATGCAGCCGTACACGAGCATCCCGCCCCAGCCGTTGTCCGCGCCCAGTTGCGCCAGTTGATCCCCGATCAGGGCGCAGCGCAGGGAGCCGCCGCCGTCGATCACCAGGACGCGCCCCTCTCCGGGCGCTTCCAGCGCCTTGCGGACCAGGGAGTTGTCCTCGAACAGCTTGAGCGTGGAAATGGGGCCATGGAAGCCGCTGCGCCCGCCATAGGCGTTGAACATCGGCTCGACGACGCGCACCCGGCCGGCGCGCAGCCGTTCTTCGTACTTGTCACAGAGATCGGCGGTATGGAATTCCATTTTGTCGGTCCTCGGGAGAGCAAAAAAGAAACGGCGGCCTTTCAGCCGCCGTCGGCAAGGGGTACGGGTGATACTAGGCGACGGGCTCGGGCGCGACCTCGTCGAAGGTCAGCTTCACCTTCCGCTCCTCATCCAGGTCGATGCTCACCTTGCCGCCATTCACCAGGCGGCCGAAGAGCAGTTCGTCGGCCAGCGCGGCGCGGATGGTGTCCTGGATAAGCCGGGCCATGGGGCGCGCGCCCATGAGCGGGTCGAAACCCTTCTCGGCAAGCCAGTCCTTGAGCTTGTCGGTGAAAATGGCATCCACCTTTTTCTCGTGCAATTGTGCCTCCAGTTGCATGAGGAACTTGTCCACCACCCGGAGGATGACCTCCCGGTCCAGGGCGGCGAAGGAGATGATCGCGTCCAGCCGGTTGCGGAACTCGGGAGCGAACAGCCGCTTGATTTCTACCATCTCGTCGCCGGCCTCGCGCTTGGCGGAGAAGCCGATGCCGCTCTTTTGCAGCGTCTCGGCGCCGGCGTTGGTGGTCATGATGATGATCACGTTGCGGAAGTCGGCCTGCCGCCCGTTGTTGTCGGTCAGCGTGCCGTGGTCCATCACCTGCAGCAGGATGTTGTAGATGTCCGGGTGGGCCTTCTCGATCTCGTCCAGCAGCAGCACGGCGTGGGGCTTCTTGGTGATGGCCTCCGTCAACTGGCCGCCCTGGTCGAAGCCGACATAGCCGGGTGGGGCGCCGATCAGGCGCGAGACGGCGTGCCGCTCCATGTATTCGGACATGTCGAAGCGGATCAGCTCGATGCCCATGCAGTAGGCGAGCTGGCGCGCCACCTCGGTCTTGCCCACCCCCGTCGGGCCCGAGAAGAGAAAGGCGCCGATCGGCTTTTGCGGGTTGCCCAGGCCGGAGCGGGACATCTTGATCGCCGTGGCCAGGGCCTCGATGGCCTTCTCCTGGCCGAACACCACCGATTTGAGGTCGCGGTCCAGGTTCTTGAGCGCCGCCCGGTCGTCCGTGGAGACGTGCTGCGACGGGATGCGCGCGATCTTGGCGACGATCTCCTCGATCTCGATCTTGCCGATGACCTTCTTCTGCTTGGACTTGGGCAGGATGCGCTGCGCCGCGCCCGCTTCGTCGATGACGTCGATGGCCTTGTCCGGCAGGTGGCGATCGCTGATGTAGCGGGCGGAGAGCTCGGCAGCGCTGGACAGGGCGTTGGCGGAGTACTTGACCCCGTGGTGGGTTTCGAAGCGCGTCTTCAAGCCGCGCAGGATGGACACCGTTTCCTCCACCGAGGGCTCATTGACGTCGATCTTCTGGAAGCGCCGCGAGAGGGCATGGTCCTTCTCGAACACCCCCCGGTATTCGGTGTAGGTGGTGGCGCCGATGCACTTCAACTGGCCGGAGGCGAGGGCGGGCTTCAACAGGTTGGAGGCGTCCAAAGTGCCCCCCGAGGCCGCCCCGGCGCCGATCAGCGTATGGATCTCGTCGATGAACAGGATGGCGTTCTGGTTATCGACCAGTTGCTTCAGCACGGCCTTCAGGCGCTGCTCGAAGTCGCCCCGGTACTTGGTGCCGGCCAGCAGGGCACCCATGTCCAGGGCGTAGATCTGGGCGTGGGCCAGGATGTCGGGCACCCGGCCTTCCACGATGCGCCGCGCCAGCCCCTCGGCGATGGCCGTCTTGCCGACGCCGGCTTCGCCGACCAGCAGGGGGTTGTTCTTGCGCCTGCGGCACAGGGTCTGGACGACGCGCTCCAGCTCCTTGTCGCGGCCGATGAGCGGATCGATCTTGCCCATCAGGGCCAGCGCATTGAGGTTCTGGGTGAAGCTCTCCAGCGCGCCGCCGGACTGCGGCGTTTCCTGCTCCTGCTCCTGCTGCTCGCCCTCCTGGCGGCCGCTGCTCTGCTGGGGTGTCTTGGTGACGCCGTGGGAAATGTAATTGACCACGTCCAGCCGGGTGATGCCCTGACGCTGCAGGAAATACACGGCGTGCGAATCCTTCTCGCCGAAGATGGCGACCAGGACGTTGGCGCCGGTGACCTCCTTCTTGCCCGAGGACTGGACATGGAGGATGGCCCGCTGGATGACCCGCTGGAAGCCCAGCGTCGGCTGAGTGTCGATCTCCTCGGTGCCGGCCACCGTGGGGGTGTGCTCGGCGATGAAGGCCGCGAGCTCCTTGCGCAGCTCTTCGATGTTGGCGGCGCAGGCGCGCAGGACCTCGGCGGCCGAAGGATTGTCGAGCAGCGCCAGCAGCAGATGCTCCACGGTGATGAACTCGTGACGCTTCTGCCGTGCCTCGACAAAGGCCATGTGCAGACTGACTTCCAATTCCTGCGCGATCATCTCAACTTTCCTCCATCACGCACGCAAGCGGGTGCTGGTGCTCTCGGGCGAACCCGGTTACCTGTTCCACCTTGGTGGCGGCCATGTCCCGGGGAAAAACGCCGCATACCCCGACCCCTTCCCTGTGCACTTTGAGCATGATCCGCGTCGCCTGTTCGCGGTTCATGGCAAAAAACCTCTGGAGCACGACGACCACGAAGTCCATGGGAGTGTAATCGTCATTCAACAGCAAAACCTTGAACAGCGGCGGCGGCTTGACTTTGCTCCGCTCCGCCTCGAGCACAAAGTCGGTCTGCTTGCGCGTGGCCATGATTCAATTCTAATCAGAAAAACCGAATCTGCAATAGAGAGAACAGGCGGCCAAACACCCCCCGGTTTTGCGGGTTTCCCCCCGCGTGAACGGGGTGCCCGCCCGCTCCTCGGCGGTGCAGAAAAGCCACAGAATGCTGTTGTGCAACATCAAAAATATGCCGAAAGCCCTTGACGTACGCCATTTAGGTGGCGTAAAAAGCCTTGCGTGTTTGTATGAAAGTCACTGCACTGCTGGTCGGACTTGGTCGGATGGCTCGCTTCCTTTCCTGAAACCTGCTTCGCTCCCGTGGCTGTCGCGCACTAATGCAAACACATCCGGACATTGCGTCCGGGACAAGATGTTCAACAAGAGGAAATAGGTATATGGCAACTGGTACAGTCAAGTGGTTCAACGACGCCAAGGGTTACGGGTTCATTACGCCGGATGACGGCAGCGAGGATCTGTTTGCCCACTTCTCGGCGATCCAAATGGGCGGCTTCAAGACGCTCAAGGAGGGGCAGAAAGTCTCCTTCGAGGTGACGCAAGGCCCGAAGGGTAAGCAGGCCTCGAACATCCAGGCCGCCTAGAGCGGTTTGGGCCGGTCGCGGGCACGACTCGCGTCCGGTTCCGCAAGAAGAATTGCGCAGCCCGGCCCCCATCTTGGGGGCGCGGGCTTTTCTTTGGCTTCGGCCGGCCGCTTCGCGGCCTTAACTTCGCAAGCGAAGTGAGCCTCCGCCGCAACAAGCGCCTCCGGCGCGTGTTGTGTCCTCGGCCAGCAAGAAAAACGGCCAGCAAGGCCGGCCGTCTTGGTTCGGAGCGAAGCGGCGTTCAGCCGACTCCCCAGCCGGACTCCTCGACCATGCGGAACAGGTCGGCCTCGGTGATGATGCCCAGGGGTTGGCGGTCCTCCATCACGACGATGCGACGGATGCCGTTGTTCAGCATCTGCCGCGCCACCTGCAGGAGCGGGGTCTCCCGGGTGCAGGTGACGAGGTAGCGGCTGGCAATTTCGTCGACAGTGACGTCGGCCGGGGAACGGTTGGGCACGATGATTCTCCGCAGCACGTCGCGCTTGGTCATGATGCCCCATTCGCCTTGCGCGTTCGGTTCCACCAGGATGGCGTTCAGGCCATGCTCGCGCATGACGTGCATGGCCGTATCCACGGCTTCTGCGCCGCTCACCATCTGGAAGGGCGACATGATGTCGCCGACGCTGCGTGAGTCCTTCATCGCGCTCACCGTATCGCCGGGGACCGATCAGTAGCCGTTGATCTTGGCGATCATGGCGTTGCCGAAGCCGGAGCAGGACACCTCCTTGGCGCCTTCCATCAGCCGAGCGAAGTCGTAGGTCACCGTCTTGTCGGCGATGGCGTCCTCCATGGAACGGATGATGAGATCCGCCGCTTCCTTCCAGCCCATGTGGCGCAGCATCATCTCGGCCGAGAGGATCAGCGAACCGGGGTTCACGTAATCCTTGCCGGCGTATTTCGGCGCCGTGCCGTGGGTGGCCTCGAAGCAGGCGTACTGGTCGGAGATGTTGGCGCCGGGCGCGATGCCGATGCCCCCGACCTGGGCGGCCAGGGCGTCGGAGATGTAGTCGCCGTTGAGGTTGAGCGTCGCGATCACGTCGTACTCGGCCGGGCGCAGCAGGATCTGCTGCAGGAAGGCGTCGGCGATGAAGTCCTTGACCACGATGTCGCGGCCGCTCTTCGGGTTCTTGAAGGAGCACCACGGGCCGCCGTCCAGCAGCTGTGCGCCGAATTCCCGTTGCGCCAGGGCATAGCCCCAGTCGCGGAAGGCGCCTTCCGTGTGCTTCATGATGTTGCCCTTGTGCACCAGGGTCACCGACTTGCGGTCGTTGTCGATCGCGTACTTGATGGCGGCGCGCACGAGGCGCTCCGTGCCCTCGCGGGAGACGGGCTTGATGCCGATGCCGGAGGTTCCAGGGAAGCGGATTTTCTTGACGCCCAAGTCCTCCTGCAGGAACTTGATGAGCTTCTTGCACGGCTCGGACTCGGCCTCCCACTCGATGCCGGCATAGATGTCTTCCGTGTTCTCACGGTAGATCACCATGTTGGTCTTCTCGGGGTTCTTGAGCGGGCTGGGCACGCCCTTGAAATAGCGCACCGGGCGCACGCACTGATAAAGGTCCAGTTCCTGGCGCAGGGCCACGTTGAGTGAGCGGATGCCGCCACCGACCGGGGTGGTCATCGGCCCTTTGATGGAAACGGAGTACTCCTTGAGCAGGCTCAGGGTCTCCTCGGACAGCCAGACGTCGCCGCCGTACTTCTGCGTCGACTTTTCGCCGGCGTATACCTCCATCCAGTGAATCTTCTTCTTGCCGCCGTAGGCCTTGGCCACGGCGGCGTCGACCACCTTGATCATCACCGGGGTGATGTCCACTCCGATGCCGTCGCCCTCGATGTAGGGGATGATCGGATTGTCGGGTACCGGCTGCCCGGGGATGATTTTCTTGCCGCCCTGAGGGACCTTGATCAGAGAACTCGCGCCCATTCCAGCTCCATTGTGTGTTAGTGGTGTTACGGGGATCGCATGCCCGCGGGTAGCGGTCATACATAAGATATTATTATCCGCGTTTCCGGATTTTTTTGCCAGCCCGCCATGTCCCGGATTTCCCGGGAGGAAGCCAACCGCTTGGCCCTACAGGACATTTCCCGGTATCCTCGCCCTCGTGGCAGTGCAACATGTGAGACCTGAATGGACATTCCCGCCGGCGAAAACCCGATCGCTCAGGCCATCGCCCAGACCCTGGTCGATGGCTTCAACAAACACTACCGGCTGTTCCGGGAGTGCAGCGCCCAGGCCAAGGAACGATTCGAGTCGGGTGACTGGCGCGCCGGGCAACGGGCTGTGCGCGAGCGCATCCAGTTCTACGACGACCGGGTGAAGGAGACGGTGGGCCACCTGCACAACGAGTTCCGGGCGGAAGCAATCGACGACCTCACCTGGCAGCGGGCCAAGCTGCTCTATATCGGCCTGCTCACCAACCACAAGCAGCCCGAACTGGCGGAAACCTTCTTCAACTCGGTGTTCTGCAAGATCATGCACCGCACGTACTTCCACAACGACTTCATCTTCGTGCGGCCGGCCATTTCCACCGAGTTCATCGACTCCGATCCGCCCGCCTACCGCAGCTACTATCCCAGCCGGACCGGCCTGAGGCAGACCATCCGCCAGATCGTCCACGACTTCGATTGGCAATGCCCCTTCGCCGACCTGGAGCGGGACATCGGTTACCTGGTCGAGGCGGTCCGGCGTCATTTCGGCGGCAAGCTGCCCGCCGCGGAGGCCAATTTCCAAGTGCAGGTGCTGCACTCCGCCTTCTACCGCAACAAGGCGGCCTACGTGGTCGGCATGGTGGTCAACGGGGATCAGGAGTATCCCTTCGTGGTACCCGTGCTGCATGACGCCAACGGGCGGCTTTGCCTGGATACGATCCTGCTCGACATGGCGCACATCCGCACGCTGTTTTCCGTCAGCCGGGCCTATTTCATGGTGGACATGGAAGTGCCCTCGGCCTATGTGCAGTTCCTGCGCAGCATCATGCCCAACAAGGCAAAGGCCGAGCTCTACACCATGCTGGGGCTGGGCAAGCAGGGCAAGACCATGTTCTACCGCGACCTCATGCACCATCTGCGCCACTCCCAGGACGAGTTCATCGTCGCCCCGGGCATCCGCGGCCTGGTCATGTCGGTGTTCACGCTGCCTTCGTTCCCCTATGTGTTCAAGGTGATCAAGGACGTGTTTGCGCCGCCCAAGGAAGTCGATCACGAGACCGTCAAGGCGAAATACCTCCTGGTCAAGCAGCACGACCGCGTCGGGCGCATGGCCGACACGCTGGAGTTCTCCGACGTGGCCCTGCCCAAGGCGCGCTTCAGCCAGGAACTGCTCCTCGAGTTGCGCAGCCAGTGCCCCGCGCTGCTCGAAGAGAGCGAAACGGAGGTGGTCATCAAGCACCTGTATATCGAGCGGCGCATGGTGCCCCTCAACATCTACCTGGACAACGCCGGGGATGTCGAGCGGGAAGAGGCGGTGCGTGAATACGGCCATGCCATCAAGGAACTCGCCTACGCCAACATCTTCCCCGGCGACATGCTGTTCAAGAACTTCGGCGTGACCCGCTTCGGCCGCGTGGTCTTCTACGACTATGACGAGATCGAGTACATGACCGAGTGCAACTTTCGGCGCATCCCGCCTGCGCCCAATCCGGAGGCGGAGATGTCCGGCGAGCCGTGGTATTCAGTGGGACGGCACGATATCTTTCCGGAGGAGTTCGGCACCTTCCTGCTGAGCGACCCCGACACCCGCCGCGCGTTCCTGAGGCACCACGCCGATCTACTGGCGCCCGAGTTCTGGCAGGAGATCAAGCAGAAGATCGCCGACGGTTTGGTGCCGGACTTTTTCCCCTATCCCGGGGACATCCGCTTCGGCAATGTGTTCCGGGACGGCGCGGCGGCCGAGACCCCGGCGCGTGCCGCCGCCGTCCTGTCCTAAGAGCGCCTAACACAATGAAACGCGTGCTGCGTTGGGCTTTGGCGGCGATGGATGCAAGGCGCGGCGCGCCGCCCGCAGTCATTCTGCGGGCAAGCGCCGCAACGCCGCAGACGCGCCGCCAAAGCCCAACCCTTCGGGGCGTCGGCGTTCGGCCGCGGCCCGGCGTTGCGCCTCCTTGCTTGGGAACAACCCAAGCCGCGTCGGCGCGCCTTGTGCCGCATCCCGAACGCCTTAGCCGCACACGTGTTTCATTGTGTTAGGCGCTCTAAGTCCATGGGCCGCGTCGTCTTGCTCAACAAGCCCTATGGAGTGCTCAGCCAGTTCACCGCCGAGGCCGGCCATGCTTCCTTGTCCGGCTATGTTCCGCTGCCCGGGGTCTATGCGGCCGGCCGCCTCGATGCCGACAGCGAGGGCCTACTGGTGCTGACCGATGACGGAGGCCTGCAGAAGCGCATCGCCGATCCGCGCCACAAGATGGCCAAGATATACTGGGCGCAGGTGGAGGGCATCCCCACCGATGCGGCCTTGCAACGATTGGAACGGGGCGTGGACCTGGGCGACTTCGTCACGCGGCCCTGCCGGGTGCAGCCGATGGATGAGCCTTCCGGCCTGTGGCCACGCCACCCGCCCATCCGCGCGAGAAAGGCCATTCCGACGTCCTGGCTGGAGATCGTCCTGGCGGAGGGCAAGAACCGCCAGGTGCGGCGCATGACGGCCAAGGTAGGTTTGCCGACCCTGCGCCTGATCCGCTATGCGGTGGGGCCGTGGACCTTGTCCGGCCTGGCGCCCGGGCAGTGGCGCTTGGCTTCGGATTAAAATCGGTATTCTGAAGTGGGGAGGAGCGTTCTTGTCGACATACGGAATCCATCCGAGCCGGGGTGCCGCCGCGCGCCTGGCCGTGGCGATGTGCCTTTGGGCGGGCAACCATGCGGCGGCACAGGGCGGCGCCGCACAGCTCGAACTGAGCGCCGGCATGCATCGCATCCGGGCCGAAGTGGCCAATACCTTTCCCAGTCGGACGGAAGGGCTGATGCACCGCCAGGCCCTGCCGGCCAATCAGGGCATGCTGTTCGTCTTCCCCGAGCCGGGGCGGCATTGCATGTGGATGCGCAACACCCTGATCCCCTTGAGCGTGGCGTTCATCGATGCCCACGGCGCGATCATCAACATCGCGGAGATGGCACCCCAGACGCTGGACCACCACTGTCCGGACAAGCCCGTGAAATTCGTCCTGGAAATGAACGGCAACTGGTTCAAGGGCCGCGGCATCGCGGCGGGGATGAAAATTACCGGGCTGGAGAAGGCGCCGTCGGGCCAATGACCCAGGCGGTGCGCTCGCCGACAGGCTCCTCGCTGCCGCTGCCGCCCGCGTCATAGCCGGGCAAGGCGTCCACGGCGCGGCGGAACTCGTCGCCGGCCAGGGCGTCGAGCAAGGTCTTCATCGCCGGGTGCCGCAGCAGGCGGCGGCGCGTGGCGAGGAAGTAATGCTCCCGGACGAGGGGCACGAAGCCCAGCCCGAACTGGCGGGCCGCCGCCTCCACGCCCAGCCCCGCGTCGGCGTGGCCGCTGGCGATCATCGCCGCCACGGCGGAGTGGGTGAGCTCCACATTGCCGTAGCCGGCGATTTCCCCGCTGGCCACCCCGTTTTCCCGCAGCAGCCAGTCCAGCAGCAGGCGCGTGCCGGCGCCGCTTTGGCGGTTGAGAAAGCGCACGCCGCGCTTGGACAGGTCACGGATGCCGCGCAGCCTTTTTGGGTTGCCGGGCTTGACCATCATCCCCTGGGTGCGCCGCGCCAGCCGCAGCAGCGCATGCTGGCGCGGCTTGAGAAAGCGACGGTACTGTTCCCACATGATGGCGCCGATCGGCCCTTCGGGGCAGTGAAAGCCGGCCACCTCGCAGCGGTTCCCGGCCAGCGACGCGAGGCTTTCCAGGCTGCCGTGGAACTGCAGGTCCACGGCATGGCCACGCCGCGCCATGAGCTCGGGCAGCAGAGCCAGCGCCAGGTCGTGGCTGGCGTGGATGCGCAGCAGCGTCGGCGCCGGCTCCACGGACTCGCACAGCGCTTGCGCCATCTGCTCGGCCGCTGCGGCGAGCTGCGGCGCCAACTCGGCACGGATCGTCGCATCCGCCTCGACCAGCCGCGCCCCGAGGGACGTGAGGCGCGTGCCGCGGCCGCGCTCCGAACTGAGCAGCGGATGGCCGAAACGCTCCTCCCAGCGGGTGAGCAGGCCCCAGGCGTTGCGGTAGGAAATGCCCGCCACGCGCGCCGCCGAGGCGATCGAGCCGGTACCCTGGATGTGCCCGAGCAGCGCAAGCAGGCGGTTCCCGTCCTGGGTGGCGCCACCGCCGAAGGACCAGTGGCATTCCAGCGCTGCGTCCAATATGGTCGTACGTGACATATTCTGAGCAAGGATGGCCTGCGGCTATTCTAAGCGGACCGGCATGTGCCGGTGGAGCTTATATGCAAGAATGTACATAACTAGCCCTGGAAAGACTTGCCGCCGCGGCGCCCTGGCCACCTTGCTGGCGATCCTGCTGGTCGTGGCCCCGCCCGCCCTGGCCCGCGGCATCCGCCTGTCCACCACCACCAGCACCGAGAATTCCGGCCTGCTCAAGCAACTGCTGCCGGCCTTCGAGGCAAGACACCACGTCAAGGTGCAGGTCATCTCCGTAGGCACGGGCAAGGCGCTGGAGCTGGGCAAGAACGGCGACGTGGACGCGGTGCTTGTGCATGCGCGCCCGGCGGAGGAGAAATTCGTCGCCGAGGGCCACGGCGTGAACCGGCGCGACGTCATGTACAACGACTTCATCCTGGTCGGCTCCAAGGACGATCCGCTCGGCCTGCGCGGCAGCCGGGACGTCATCGGCGCGTTCCGCAAGCTGGGCGAAGGCCGCGCCAAGTTCATTTCGCGCGGCGACAACTCGGGCACCGACCAGATGGAAAAAGCGTATTGGAGGGATGCGGGTGTCGCGCCCAGGGGCGCGTGGTTCATCTCGGCGGGCCTGGGCATGGGCGAGGTGCTGACCATGGCCGGGGAGATGGGGGCCTATACCCTGAGCGACCGCGCCACCTTCGGCGCCTATCGCGCCAAGACCGGGCTGGACATCCTCGTCCAGGGCGATCCGAAGATGTTCAATCCTTACGGCATCATCGCCGTGAATCCGCAGAAATATCCGGACATCAACTACGAGGACGCCATGAAACTGATCGAGTGGATCACCTCGCCCGAGGGGCAGGCGCTGATTGCGTCGTTCAAGGTGAA
>CAYZLI010000009.1:0-4760 GCA_964479195.1 uncultured Rhodocyclaceae bacterium | reverse complement strand
TCAGGCCGCGATCTCGACCATCTCGAAATCCGCCTTGGCCACGCCGCAATCCGGGCAGGCCCAGTTGGCCGGGATGTCGGCCCAAGGGGTGCCGGCGGCGATGCCCTCCTCGGGCAGGCCGTTGGCTTCGTCGTAGATGAAGCCGCACACGATGCATTGCCAGATTTTCATATCTCTTTCTCCTTTCGTCTCTCTGATCAGGCCGCGGCCGGGGCGATCTTGCCCAGGGTCGCGCGGTAACGGTTGGCATGGCGCTCTTCCACCTTGGCCAGGGCGGCGAAGCGCTTGGCCGCCTTCTCCAGGGTCGCCTGGAAGCGCTCGGCGTGCTCCTTCGATTCGGCGATCTGCCCGTCGATCTCGCGCACCGCGGCGGCGTTGCCCTCATTCTGCGCCGTGGCGCGGAACCGGGGATACATCTCGGTGTATTCGTAGGTTTCGCCGGCGATGGCCATCTCCAGGCACCTGGCCGGGGTCAGATCCCCGGCCGGGTGAAGCAGGTCCAGGTGGCCGAAGGCATGCTGCACTTCCTGGTCGGCGGTCTCCTCGAAGGTGCGGGCCGTCTCCTCGTCGCCGGCGGCGCGGGCGATGCGGGCGAAGTAGCGGTACTTGATGTGGGCCATGGATTCGCCGGCGAAGGCCGCTTCCAGGTTTTCCATCGTCTTGATCCCGGGGCGTTTCATGGGAATCTCCTTTCGCTGTTTGGGTTTGAACCATGCCAGTAGTTCCGACACGGTTCGCAGTGTAAGGAGCCGTTATCCATAAGGCCAATTGTATGTTGAAAATAAGCTGATATACTGAACATATCAAGAATCCCGCGAGGCAACGCCATGAACCTCAACGAGCTGCGCTACGTCGTCGCCGTGGCCCAGGAACTCAACTTCCGCCGCGCCGCCGGGCGCTGTTTCGTCAGCCAGCCGGCGCTGTCGCTGGCCATCCGCAAGCTGGAGGACGAGCTGGGGGTGCGGCTGTTCGAGCGCAGCAAGACGGAGGTCAGCGTGACGCCGATCGGCGAGCGGGTGGTGGCGCAGGCGCAGCGCGCGCTGGAGGAGGCGGCGCAGGTGAAGGAGATCGCCCGACAGGGCCGGGACCAGCTGGCGGGGCCGTTGCGCCTGGGCGTGATCCACACCATCGGCCCGTATCTCCTGCCGGAGCTGATCCCGGTGCTGAAGAAAAAGGCGCCGGCGATGCCGCTCGAGGTCGAGGAGAACATCACGGCGAACCTGGAGCTGCTCCTGCGCAATGGCCGGCTCGATGCCATAGTCATCGCCCTGCCTTTCGGCGGTCGCGGCATCGATACCTTCGCCCTCTACGACGAGCCGTTCCAGGTGGTCCTGCCGGCCGATCATGCCTGGGCGCGCAAGGGCGCCATCCGTCCGCGCGAGCTGGCCAAGGAGCACGTGCTGCTCCTGAACGCCGGCCATTGCTTCAGCAACCAGGTGGTGGAGGCCTGCCCCGAGCTCACCCGCCGCGGCGAGCCGCAGCAGGGCAATTCCCTGGAAACGATCCGTAACATGGTGGCCTCGGGCCTGGGCATCACCGTGCTTCCCTGCAGCGCCACGGGCGAGAAGTACCGCAGCAAGCTGCTCAAGGTCGTCCCCTTCGCCGAGCCGGCGCCTTCGCGCCGCGTGGCGCTGGCCTGGCGCAGCAGCTACGGGCGGGAGAAAGCGATCGAGGCGCTGGCAGGGGCGATCCGCGGGATCAAGACGCCCTGCCTGGAAATGCTCGCCTAGGACCCGTTCGACGCCTACTGGCCGTAGGGGCTTCCGTGATTCCGCGCGGGTATTGTGCTAGCATTTTGGCTGCAATTCCCCAACTTAACCTGCGCAATACCAAATAAACCTGCGCTTCCAACAAGGAGAGATACCATGAAGAATCCCCTGGACACATTGTGGGGCACGGTCGTTTCCGGCCTCGTGTTGACGGCCATCCTGTACTACGTCGTCAAAGCGCTGATCGGAGGCTGACCATGGACTTCATCCAATACGGGCTGGGCCGCTGGCTGCACATCATGGCGGGCGTGATGTGGATCGGCCTCCTCTATTATTTCAACTTCGTCCAGGTCGCCGCGCTCAAGAACGCGCAGGCGGACGGCACCGCCGCGGGCATCTCCAAGCACGTGGCGCCCCGCGCGCTCCTGTACTTCCGGTGGGCGGCCGTGGTGACCTGGCTGGCGGGCGCCTGGCTGCTCGGCGGCGCCTTCTTCAAGGCGTTCTTCTTCCTGGACGCGGCTTTCGTGCCCATCGGCATCGGGGCTTGGTTGGGCACGATCATGCTCTTCAACGTGTGGGTGCTGATCTGGCCGAACCAGAAGAAAATCCT
This sequence comes from uncultured Rhodocyclaceae bacterium, assembly GCA_964479195.1. Lineage (GTDB taxonomy): Bacteria > Pseudomonadota > Gammaproteobacteria > Burkholderiales > Rhodocyclaceae > Desulfobacillus. The sequence continues at coordinate 2,441 of CAYZLI010000009.1, read as the reverse complement.
GGGGCTCGTCAGTGCCACCGACGAAGACAAGAACAAGGCCCGCCGCGTGGCCTTCCTCGCTTCCCGCACCAATACCATGCTGTCGATACCGATGCTGTTCTTCATGTCCACCAGCGGCATCTTCCACCGCGGCATGTTCTGAGCGAAGCCGCGGCCCGCGCAAAACGCCCAGGCGCAACACCTGGGCGTTTTGCGTTGGCGCGGCGAGTCAGTCGCCCTTTTCTCGGACCTGGACGTTTGCCCAACCCCGGGCGAAGGTGACGTGGAGCGTTTCCCCAACGGCCACCTGTTCGCTCGATCGCACGATTTTGTCTTGCCCGTTGCGGACGATGCTGTAGCCGCGCGCCAGGACGGCATGCGGGCTGAGGTGGCTGAGGTTGGTGGCGAGCGCATCGACGGCGCGCCGCTGGGTCTCGAGCCGGGCCCTCATCGATGCACGCAATCCGTCGCCGATCCCGGCGAGTTCGCGGTGCGCATGACGCAGGTCCGGGCGGACCCCTTGCAATCGCGCGCGAAGCTGCAACAGGGCCGATCGGCTGCGTTCCATTTGCAGGCCGAGGCTCGACGCGAGCCGGGTGCCCAGGTGGGCGGCTTCGGCACCCAGCCGAGCCAGCCGCTCCCCGGGATGGAGCAGGCTGCGCCCCAGCAGATCCAGGCGTTGCATGCGCGCTTCCAGGCCCCGGCGTGCGCCAGCCCGCAGGGACGCCGCGAGCGTGGGCAGGTTCTGGCGCATTTCCGCGTAGCCGGCGCTGACCAGCTCCGCCGCGGCGGTCGGTGTCGCCGCGCGGTGGTCGGCGGCCAGGTCGGCGATGCTGGTGTCGGTCTCATGGCCGATGCCGCTGACCACCGGGATCGGGCAGGCGGCGATGGCACGGGCCACAACCTCCTCGTTGAAGGGCCACAGGTCCTCGATGCTGCCGCCCCCGCGGGCGACGATGAGCACGTCGCACTCGGCGCGCTGGCCAGCGGCCGATAGGGCGGCCGCGATCTTGTCGGCCGCGCCTTCGCCTTGCACCGGCGCCGGATAGATCGTCACCGGCAGGTGGGGGCTGCGCCGTGCCAGGGCGGCGAGCACGTCGCGCAGGGCGGCCGCCTGCAGCGAGGTGACGATGCCTACCCGCCGCGCAAAACGCGGCAGCGGCTTCTTGCGCTCCGGGGCGAACAGGCCCTCGAGTTCCAGCTTCCCGCGCAGTCGGGCGAAGGCCTCGAACAGCGCGCCGATGCCGGCGCGGCGCAGCGCCTCGACGTTGAGCTGGAAATCGCCGCGCGCCTCGTACAGGGTGACCAGGGCGCGCGCTTCCACCCGCATGCCTTCCTCCAGGCGAAACGGCAGGAGCTGCGCGCGGTTGCGGAACATGACGCAGGTCACTTGGGCGCCCTCGTCCTTGAGGGAGAAGTACAGGTGTCCCGAGGCGGGGCGGCGCAGGTTGGAGATTTCTCCCGTCACCCAGAGCAGCGGGAAATGCCGCTCCAGCGTCTGCCGCACAAGGCGGTTCAGCGTCGAGACGGAGAGGATTTCCTGGCCCGGTGCGGGCGGCGGTGCCTGCTCGAATGTCATGGGCGGATTCTAGCCGAATTCACACCTACGGCGTCCGTGAAAAGTTTCGCGTCGTCCTCTGGCGACACGTTCTTTTGTGTGGTGCAACATGTTGATTATTATTGGTTTTAACCAAAGCTTCATTTTTCATCGGAGCAAGAAAAAGTCTTATGGCTGGCCCACTTAACGAAAACGTCCAAGCCCTATTCACAACTTTATCCACAAGTTTTGTGGATAAGAAACCATTGCGCGGCGCATGAATCTGCGGCCTTGTTTGTCTTGCCGAAACGGGGGCACCGGGATAAAGTTCGCGCTTGTTCGTAAAGGAGCACTGCGTGTTCGCCATCATTCAAGCGGCGGGCTGGCCGATCTGGCCGCTCTTGGCTGCCTCGATCCTTGCTGTCGCCTTCATCATCGAGAGATCGATCGCGTTGCGCCGGAACAATATCGTTCCCGCCGGACTGCTGCAGAGCGTGATCGGCGATTACCAGCGGGCGGGGGTCGACGACGCGATGCTGGTGCGCGTGGCCAATCATTCCCCGCTCGGCCGCGTGTTTGCGGCCGGGCTGCGCAACGTGAAAAGCTCGCGCGAGGTGATGAAGGAAGCCATCGAGGAGGCCGGCCGGGGCGTCACCCATGAACTGGAGCGTTTCCTCACCAGCCTCGGCACGATCGCCTCGATCGCGCCGCTGATGGGCCTGTTCGGCACGGTGGTGGGCATGATCGAGATATTCGGCTCCTCCACGGCGGCCGGCAACAACCCGCAGCAACTGGCCCACGGCATTTCCGTGGCACTCTACAACACCGGCTTCGGTCTGCTCATCGCCATCCCGGCCATGATCTTCTACCGCCACTTCCGCGCCCTGGTGGACAGCTTCATCATCGAGATGGAGCAGCAGGCGGT
>CAYZLI010000008.1:31940-49361 GCA_964479195.1 uncultured Rhodocyclaceae bacterium | reverse complement strand
CGAGGCCCATTGAGGCGTCTCGGCCGTAGGGCGCAATAGCGTAGCGTATTGCGCCCTACTCCATACGCTCCATCCGCCCAAGGCGGGCGCAGGCGGCCAGCACCTCCTCCACGTTGATGCCGCTCACGTCGCGGTTCTCCTTCTGCAACAGCACGTGGGGCACGCCCCAGGGGCGCCAGCGCGCCGCGTCCGACTGGCCGAACAGGCAGACGATCGGCTTGCCCAGCCCGGCGGCCAGGTGCATGGCACCGCCGTCGCCGCACACGACCTGGTCGGCCAGGGCCAGCCCGGCGATGAGCTGGCTCAACTCCTCCGTGGGCACGGGGAGCAGGGGCAGCTCCCGGCACCGGGCGACGATCTGCGCGGCCTTGGCGTCGTCGCCCGGATGCAGCGGGTTGTCCCCCGCCCCCGGCGACCAGAAGAGCAGGAACGCCGCCCCCGATCGTGCGTGCAGCGCCGCCATCAGCTCGGCGAAGCGGTCGGCCGGCCAGCGCTGCGAAGGCTTGCGCGCGCTGATATGCACGGCGACGAGGGGCCGGCCGGCCCAGTCCGCCGGCAGCCGCGCCCGCAGGCGCGCCAGCGCCGTGGCGTCGGGCAGCACGCGACAGGCGGGCGGCGGACCGCCAATGCCGTAGGCCTCCAGCGCGGCGAAGACCTTTTCCGCTTCATGCGCGAAGCCCGAATCGCGCCCGCCCAGCACGCGGCGCGGCGCGATCCAGCGGGCGAAGCGCTCGGCGCCGGGCTGGCGCATCGGCGCGGCGAGGATGACGTCGTCGATGCCCAGGCGGCGCAGGCGCCAGACGAGCCGCGCCCGCTGCGCGTAGCCGGCCAGAATCGACTCGCCCTCGCCGCGGTGCTTGGCCTTGTGGTAGACGTGGACCTCGTCCACATCCGGGTCGCCCGCCAGCACCGGAGCGTTGTAGCTGTTCACGAGGGCGCCGATCCAGGCCCTGGGAAAGCGCTGCCGCAGCGCCTGCAGCAACGGCGTCGTGCACACCAGGTCGCCGATGTTGTCGCGGCGGATGACGAGGATCTTCATCCTTGTCCCAGGACTTCTTCGGCCCAGGCAACGACCCCGCGCAGGCGCGCGACGAAGGCGTCGAAGGAGAACCGGGCGAGGTGCGCGGCGGCCTGCTCGGGCTGCAAAGGCGCCGCTGCCGCGAGCAGCCTGGCGATGAGGGCGCCGAAATCCGCGCCTCGATCCAGGCGCGGGTCGCGATAGAGAAAGCCCGTGACCCCATCCACCACCGTCTCCGTGAAAGGCGGTGCGGCGACCGCCAGCACGGGCGTGCCGCAGGCCTGGGCTTCGATCACGTTCAACCCCAGGGCTTCCTTTTCGGGCAGGCCGGTCATGAGGTAATCGATGCCGCGATACACCGCCGCCATGTCGCGCTGGTGGCCCCAGAAACGCACGCGGGAGGCGAGCGGCGCAAGCGCGCGATCGAGGTCCCGCACCGTGGCGTAGCCGCCGCTGCCGAAGACCTCGACGTTCACCTGCGGATAGCGCGCCAGCACCGGCGCCAGCAGCGAGAACTGCAAGGGAAACTGTTTGATCGGCGTGAGCCGCGACACGATGCCCAGCGTCAAGCCCTCGCACCGCGCGTAGGCGGGATGCGGCCGCAGCGCCTCCACGGCCGGCTCCAGCCACCCCAGGACGCGGTCGCGCAGCTTGCGCCGGTCCCAGTCGTAGCGGCTGGCGCGGCACAGCGCCGCGTCCGATCCGGCACGGCCGAGGTCGGCCACGCCGTAGAGCGGCGCCTCCCAGGCGGGCAGGCCGACGGCGCGCAATCCCTCCAGCACCCAGGCGGAGACGCCGAAGATCCGGTCGTGGCCGGCGAAGTCCCCGGGGTTTCTCCCCTGGACGGGCATATGGGCGATGGCCGTACGCAGGCGACCCGGCGCCGGCGCGCGCAGGGCCGGCGGCAGCGGGCCGTGGCCCAGCACCCAGTGCGGTCCGGCGGGCAGCTCCGCCGCGGCGTCGGCGACGGCCACCAGGGCCGTATCGGCGGGCAGATCGAGGCTGCGCCAGAAGCGGGCGCGCGGATCGACGAGCAAGCGGCTCGCCCAGCCCAAACGGGCAAGCGCCCGGCACAAAAAGGCCGTGAAGACTTCGCCGCCGCCCAGCGAGGTCTGCAAATTGACCTGATGGACGACCTTATCGACTGGCATCGTCCCCTCTCTCCAGGCTGCCGATCATCGCCCCCATGAGCAGCCAGAACAGCAGGGCCGTGTCGCGCACGAAGAAGTCGTCGGTCATGTTCTTGGTGAATACGGCGGCAACCGTGGCCAGGGCCGCGACGGCCAGGGCATGGCGCCGGGGCGAGGCGCCCAGATGCCGCGCCAGCGCGCGGCACAGGACGAACCACAGGAAGAGGAAGGCGGCCATCCCCGGAATGCCCATTTGGATCCCCTTGTCGAGGACCATGTTGTGGGCATGCCAGAGCAGGGGGTTCTCCGGGTGGAAGTCCGCATAGAGCTTGTCGAACACGTCCCGGCCGAAGCCGCCGCCGCTCCAGGGGCGCTCGGCGATCTTCTCCAGGGAAAACCGCCACAGCTCCCAGCGAATGTCCTGGGAAACCGACGCCTGGACCAGATGGTCGAGGTTTTCGTACTGGTTCGAGCGGCGCGCGACCTGGGCGACGAAAAGACCGGCGACGGCCACGATGATGGCGGCAAAGCCCATCAGGCGCCGCCAGGTGAAGCGCGCCCGCAGGAGGAGCGCGCCGGCGCAGAGCATGGCCGCGGCCAGGGCCACCGCCGTCTGCCGGTTGTAGCTGATCAGCAGGGCGGCGGTGTCCAGGGGAACGAGCACCAGGGCGAGACCAAGGGCCAGGCCACGGCTGCCGGAGCGCCACAGCTGCCAGATGAAATACGCCAGGAAGGGGAGGATGGCGACGATGAAATTGGAATTGACCCCGGCGAAGGCGACCGCCGGCAGGTTCAGCACCTGCTCCATCGGCGTCGCGAAATCCACGTGCCGGAGCGCCGTCAGGGCCAGGACGAGATTCACCCCGGCGACAATGAAGCCGAGGCCGTGGAGGATGTCCAGCGCGCGGGCCCAGGTGGCCGCGAGGGAGAAGAGCAGAAAGCCGTAAAGGATCTCGGTCCGGATTTCTCCGAACGCGTCGGCCGGGGATACGGCGTAGAGCAGCGAAGCCGCCGCCACCCCGGCGTAGGCGATCCAGCCCGCCGCGAGGGGCAGCCGGGGCCCCTGGCGCAGGGCGGTCAGCAGGCCCATGGTCGCCACAAGCAACAGCAGGAAGGCGACATAGCGCAAGGCGATGGTGTGCTGGATCGGCAACACCCCGACATAAACAGCCAAGGCAGCCCAAAAGAGCCACCGAGCCCAGGCCGGTATCCGCCGCGCCATGGGCGCTTCGCCGCGGCTCATGCGGCGGCGGGCGCAGGCAGGAACGAACAGGCCATGGCGTTCACCGGTGCACCCCCCGTTCGCCGCGAAGCCAGGCGCGCATGGCTTCGTGCAGCTTCGCCGCCCGCTGGGCGTAGGTGTGGCCGGCCATGACGTGGCGGTGGCAGCGCTCCGCCAGGTCGCGGGCCGCGTCGAAGCGGGCCAGCCAGAACTCGATCTGCGCGACGCAGTCGTCCAGGCCGGAGAATTCCGCCCAGTTCTCCCCCGGCGTGAAATCGTCCGCCGCATGGGTGCGCCGGTCGCAAAGCAGAAAGCCGCCGCAGGCGGGGATGCCGTAGCAGCGTTCGGGCAGGCCGGAACCCACGCCCGCCCCGTATTCGCAGCGCGCGCCGAAATTGAGGTTGATCCGGCTCGCCTGGGCGAAGGCGATCTGCTCTTCCAGGCTCATGCCCTGCGCTTCCTGGAAGCGGTAGCTGATGCCCCGCGCCTCCAGCCTGGCGGCCAGGGCGGCGAAAAACTCCTGGCGGGCCAGGTCCTCCTTGTAGCGCGCACCGTTCATGCCGCCGAAGAAGCCCACGTCCCAACGGTAACCGGCAGGATCCCGCAGGCGGGCGAAGGCGGCGGCCGGATCCGGCCCCGGATGATAGCGTTCGACGTCGGCGCCGTTGGGCAGGTACAGCACGAAGTCGGCGAAGCAGCGCTTGGCGTCGATCAGCGTGTGGGTGGCGTAGAGATCCAGCAGGCGGGCGCGGTCCAGCCAGTCCAACCGCCAGGCCTTGCGGTTGAGGTAATGGGGCGCGTCCCGGTTCCACGCCGCCAGCGGCACGCGGTGCCGCCGCAGCCGGCGCTTGAGGCGCCACACCTGCACCGGATGGCGCAGGCAGTCGTAGAACCAGACGAAGCAGCCCAGGGTGCGTTCCAGCAGCGCCGGCTCGGGTTGCCAGGAGTCGAACACCGGCTCCAGCCCGAGACCGATCAGCTCATCCAGCAGCGGGCGATGGAACTTGCGGTCGTTGACCAGGATCAGGTTGCGCTCGTCAGTCATGAATCGGACAACACGCTACACGCTACACGCCGCAGGCTTGTTGCGGCGGAGGCCAACCGGCTGCGCCGGTTAAGCCGCAATTGCCCGGGCGGCCGATGATAGCATTGTTCCCTTGCGACCCGCCCCGAGCCCCCACGCAGAGATGACCTCCTCCGCCACCCGCCCCCGCGTCCTCATCAGCTACTTCTTCCAGAACAATTCCATTCCCCTGGGCTTCGCCTGCCGGGACGCCTTCGCGAGCCTGGGCTTCGAGGCGCGCGGCTTCCACGGCCAGGCGGAGCATCCGGCGCAGCGCTACTTCTTCAAGCCGGTGGCCAAGCTGGCGAAGACCCTGCTCTTGCGTCCGGTCGATCTCTCCCGCGGCACCCCCTGGCACAACCAGGCCTGGCGGGAGGCGGAGCTGCGCCGCGCCGTGGCGGCCTTCCGTCCGGAGCTGCTGCTGGTCATCCGCGGCAACAGCTTCTCGCCCGAGCTGGTCGCCGAGCTGAAGGCAGGCTATGGCATCCGCGCCTGCGTCGGCTGGTGGGTGAAGGACCCGCGCAGCGACGACCAGATGCTGCGCGATGCGCAGATCTACGACCACTATTTCTGCATCCACACCCACGGCTACACGGCCGAGAGCGGCATCCGCCACCTGCCCGCCCTGGGCGTCTACCCCCAGCTCTACCACCCGATGCTCGCCCGCGGCGAGGGCAATTTCGCCGCCGACCTGGTCTTCGTCGGCGGCCATGGGGAGCGGCGCGAGCGTTTCCTCCGCCCCCTGCTCGACCGGGACCTGCGCATCTATGGGCCGGGCTGGCGCAAGCGCCGACGCCTCCTGGATCGGGCGCTCATGCGCCGCTGGGCCGGCTCGGGCATCTGGGGCGCACCCCTGGTGGAGCTCTACAACCGCAGCCGCATCGTCCTCAATGTGAGCTCCTGGGATCCGCAGCGGCTCACCGGCCAGAACCTGCGGCTGCTGGACGTGCCGGCCACGGGCGCCTTTCTCCTCACGGATCACACGGACGAGGTGCTGGAATACTTCACCCCCGGCCGGGAGATCGAAACCTTCGGGAGCCCCGAAGAGCTGAAGGACAAGGCGGCCTACTACCTGGCCCACCCCGAGGTGCGCGAGCGCATCGCCCGCGCCGGCCACGAGCGCAGCCGCGCGCTGCCGACCTACGAGCTGCGCATGCGGGCGCTCCTCGACGCCGTCGGCTGGGACCAATGAGAAGCGAGTAGCGGCCTGTGTGGGAGCGCCGCCCCGGCGCGATTGTGGCAGCGGAAATCGCGGCGAGGGCGGCGCTTCCACAAGCCTCATTGTCCTCGCGCCGCCAGCGCCGCCTGCACCGCCTGCCACACCCGCTCCACCGTGATCTCGGCCATGGGCGTTTCCGTGGAGCCTTCCTGGCCGAGCCGCGGATGGTCCACCGCGTGCAGCCGCGGGTGCTCCAGGGGGCCGAAGACACGGCTGGGCGACTGGCAGTGGTAGAGCCCCACCAGGGGCACGTCGAAGCAGCCCATGATGTGGGTCGGGCCGGTGTCGACGCCCACGTAGAGGTCCAGCCGGCTCATCAAGGCGGCGGTCTGGCGCAGGCTGAGCCGGCCGGCGAACAGCGTGGACCGGGTGCGGAAGCGCCGGTGCAGGGCTTGCGTGCGCTCCTGCTCCTCCCTCCCACCGAAGATCAGGAAATGGGCGCGGGGATGGGCGGCGAGAATGCGCGCCATGAGGGCGATGAAATGCTCGAGCGGCCAGTCCCGCCAGGCCTTGGTGGGAAAGCTCGCCACCTGCAGGCCGACGAGGGGCGCGGCGCCCCGGGGCAGCCGGCGCGCCAGCTCGTCTCGCGCCCAGCGTGCCTCCGCCTCGCTGACCCGGTAGGCCAGGCGCCAGCCCGCCGGGCCGATGCCCGCCGCCTCGGGCAGCGCGAGCAGGCCCGCTGCGGCGTGCCGGCTGTGGGGCGGCGGGGTGACGCAGCGGTAGAGCCGGGCATCGAGCTTCGGATCGCCCTGGCGGAAGGCCACCACCCGGCGCGCCGCCCGCAGGGCGTAGGCCACCAGCGGCCGGTCATAGCCATAGACGAAGGCGAGGTCGTAGGGACGCCCCCCCAAGCGCCCCAGGAAGGGCGCCCGATGCTTGGTGATCGTCCCCACCTGCGCGACGAAGGGCAGGTGGCGCAGGATCTCGGCCCGCTTGGGATGGGCCAGCACCGTGAGCCGCGCCTGGGGATGGGCGGCGGCGATGGCGCGCAGGGCCGGGGTGGCGAGCAGGGTGTCGCCGATGCGCGTGACGTGGATGACGAGGATGTCCCGCGGCGCGGCTTCGGCCGAGCTGCCCCCGCCCCGCGCCGTCACACAGGCGCTCCGCCGTCCTCGAGGACGCTGAGGAGATAACGCCCGTAGCCGCTGTTGTTCAGGGGCTCGGCCAGGCGCCGCAACTGCGCCGCGTCGATGTAGCCCATGCGGTAGGCGATCTCCTCGGGGGCGGCGATCTTCAGGCCCTGGCGCTTCTCGATGGTCTGGATGAAATGGGCCGCTTCGATGAGCGACTCGTGGGTGCCCGTGTCCAGCCAGGCGTGGCCGCGCCCCATGAGCTGCACGTCCAGCTCGCCCAGCTCCAGGTAGCGGCGGTTCAGATCCGTGATCTCCAGTTCGCCGCGGGCGGAAGGCCGCAGCGAGGCGGCGATGTCGGCCACCCGCCCGTCGTAGAAGTAGAGCCCCGTGACGGCATAGCGGGAGCGGGGCTCGCGCGGCTTTTCCTCGATGCTCACGGCGCGCCCGGCCGCGTCGAACTCCACCACGCCATAGCGCTGCGGGTCCTGCACCGGGTAGGCGAACACCGTCGCCCCGCGGCTGCGGGCGGCGGCCGCCTGGAGCTGGTGGGCGAGCTCGTGGCCGTAGAAGATGTTGTCCCCCAGCACCAGGGCGCAGGGCGCGCCGGCGAGAAAGTCGCGGCCGATGAGGAAGGCCTGGGCGATGCCCTCGGGGGCGGCCTGCACGGCATAGGAGAGCGACAATCCCCAGCCACGGCCGTCGCCGAGCAATTGCGCGAAACGCGGCGTGTCCTGGGGCGTGGAGATCACCTGGATGTCGCGAATGCCCGCCAGCATCAGCGTGGCGAGGGGGTAGTAGATCATCGGCTTGTCGTAGATGGGCAGCAGCTGCTTGGACACCGCCAGCGTGACCGGGTAGAGCCGCGTGCCGGAGCCGCCGGCGAGGATGATGCCTTTTCGGTTCATGGCGCCTCCGCCGGGCCGCCCCAAGGCGGCGCAAGCCATAAGCATGGAGCGCAGCGAACCTTCGTCACCCCCTTCCGCGGGAAGGGGGATGGGGGGATGGTCGTGTTCATGGTCTGCTCCCGTAGTTCTGCCGCACCCATTCCCGATAGGCGCCGCTTTTCACCCGCGCCGCCCACTCCGGATGGTCGAGGTACCAGCGCACGGTCTTCTCAATGCCGCTGGCGAAGCTCTCCGTCGGCCGCCAGCCCAGCTCGCGGGAGATCTTCGTAATGTCCATGGCGTAGCGCCGGTCGTGGCCGGGCCGGTCGGTGACGTGGCGGATCAGCTTCTCGTGCGGCGTGACCGGCGACTGCGGCTGCAGGCGGTCCAGCAGCGCGCACACCGTCTTCACCAGGTTGAGGTTCGCCATCTCGGCTGCGCCGCCGATGTTGTAGGTCTCCCCCAACCGGCCGCGCGCCAGCACGGCGCGAATGGCTGAGCAGTGATCGCCCACGTAGAGCCAGTCGCGCACGTTCAGCCCGTCGCCGTAGACCGGCAGGGGCTCCCCGGCGACGGCATTGAGGATCATCAGCGGGATCAGTTTCTCCGGGAACTGGAAGGGCCCGTAGTTGTTCGAGCAGTTGGTGGTGAGCGTGGGCAGCCCGTAGGTGTGGTGATAGGCGCGCACCAGGTGGTCCGAAGCCGCCTTGGAGGCCGAATAGGGGCTGTTGGGCTGGTAGGGGTGCGTCTCCGTGAAGGCGGGCTCCTCCGGCGCGAGGGAACCATAGACCTCGTCCGTGGAGACATGCAGGAAGCGGAAGGCTTCCCGCTCCCCCGCCGGCAGCGCCGTCCAGTGGGCGCGGACCGCTTCGAGCAGGCAGAACGTGCCGTCGATGTTCGTGTGGATGAATTCGGCGGGCCCGTGGATGGAGCGGTCCACATGGCTTTCCGCGGCGAAATGGACGATGGCCCGCGGCCGGTGCCGTGCCAGCAGCGCGGCCAGCAGGTCGCCATCGTTGATGTCGCCGCGCACGAAGATGTGGCGCGCCTCGCCCTCCAGCGCCGCCAGGTTCTCCAAGTTGCCGGCGTAGGTGAGCTTGTCCAGGTTCAGTACAGGCTCGCCGGTCTCCCGCAGCCAGTCGAGCACGAAGTTGGCGCCGATAAAGCCGGCGCCGCCGGTGACGAGGATCATGCTGTGCTCCCGTAAAGCTCTTCCAGGCACAGACGCAGGCCCGTCTCCCAGGCCGGCATGGTCACGCCAAAGCGCACTTGCAGGCGGGCCGTGGCCAGGCGCGAGTTGCCCGGGCGCGGCGCCGGCAGGGGGTATTCCGCCGTCGTGATGGGCGTCACCCTGCGGGCGCGCAGGGCCGGCGCCCCGGGCAGGGCCGCCGCCTCCCGCAGCAGGGCCGCGGCGAAGCCGTGCCAGCTCGTCTCCCCGGCGCAGGCGAGATGGTAGGTGCCGCTGGCGAAGGCGCCGCGGCGCCGCTCCTCCAGGGCGCAGGCCACCACGTGGGCCGTCGCCTCGGCGATGAAGCGCGCCCAGGTCGGGGCGCCCACCTGGTCGGCCACCACGCGTAGCTCGTCGCGTTCGGCGGCGAGGCGCAGGATGGTGCGCAGGAAGTTCGCCCCCCGCGCCGCGTAGACCCAGCTCGTGCGCAGGATCAGATGGTCCGCTTGCGCGGCGCGGATCGCCTGCTCGCCCGCGAGCTTGCTGCGGCCATAGGCATTCAGGGGGGCCGGATGGTCGTCCTCCTCGTAGGGACCCTCCTTTGTGCCGTCGAACACGTAATCCGTGGAGTAATGCACCAGAAGCGCACCCGTGCGGCGCGCTTCCTCGGCCAGGATGCCCGGGGCGAGGCCGTTGATGCGCCCGGCCAGCTCCGGCTCGGTCTCGGCGCGGTCCACCGCCGTGTAGGCCGCGGCATTGACGATCACATCGGGGCGCAGCCGCGCCACGGCCGCGCGCAGGGCATCCGTGTCGGCCAGGTCCGCCTCGGCCCGGCCCCAGGCGACAACTTGGCCGAGGGGCAGGAGCGTGCGCGCCAGCTCCCAGCCGACCTGGCCGTGGCGCCCAGTGACGAGAATGGTAGTCATGGATAGATTTCCGCGTCGCGGAAGGCCACCCCCTGGGCGTCCTTGCCGGAGAGGACGGGGGCAACCGCCAAGGGCCAGGGGATGGCCAGCTCCGGGTCGTCCCAGCGGATGCAGCGCTCGTGCTCCGGCGCCCAGTAGTCCGTGGCCTTGTAGAGGAAGTCCGCCAAATCCGAGACCACCAGGAAGCCATGGGCCAATCCGGGCGGCAGCCAGAACAGGCGCCGGTTCTCGGCGGAAAGCTCGACGCAGGCGATCTTGCCGAAGCTGGGCGAGCGGCGGCGCAGGTCCACCGCCACGTCGAACACGGCGCCGGCCACCACGCGCACCAGCTTGCCCTGGGGCTGGCGGATCTGGTAGTGCAGGCCGCGCAGCACGCCACGGGCCGAGCGGGAATGGTTGTCCTGGACGAACTCCGCGTCGATACCCACCCGTTCCGCCAGCACGCGCCGGTTGTAGGTCTCCATGAAGAAGCCGCGCGCGTCGCCGAACACCTTGGGCTCGAGGATGAGCGCGCCTTCGATCGCGGTGGAAATCGCTTTCACGCGGCGGCCCCCTCGCCAACGGGGGCAGGGCGCAGGCCGGCGGCCGCGGCGAACACCCGCTCCATGCCGTCGAGCATGGCTTCCAGGCCGAACCGGCGCAGCGCCTCGGCGCGGGCGGCGGCGCCGAGGCGGGCGGCCAGCACCGGGTCCCCGATCAGCCGGCGCAGGGCCGCAGCGAGCTCATGCGGCCGCTCGGGCGGCACGATCAGGCCGGTAACCTCGTCGGTCACCGCCTCGGTGATGCTGCCCACGGGCGTGGTGACGATGGGCAGCCCGGTGAGCATGGCCTGCAGCACCGCCTGGGGCACGCCCTCGTTGGCATAGGAGGGCAGGCAGAAGACGTCGAAGGCCTGCAGCCAGAGCTCCGCATTGTCCTGCTGGCCGACCATCTGCACGCGGTTGCCCAGGCCCGATCCCGCCAGCGCCTCCCGCAGAAAGTCGCGCCGCGGCCCGTCGCCGACGATGAGCAGGCGCCAGTCCGGCGCAGCGAGCTCGGCGAAGGCCTCGATCAGGTGGTGATGCCCCTTCCAGCTGCGCAGCGTGGCGAGGATGCCGACGTAATGGGCCGACTCGTCCAGGCCGAGCCGTCTGCGCGCCTGCGCCCGGTCTCCGGGGACGAAGCGCGCCGTGTCGATGCCGGTGGGGATGGAGGTGATGCGGCTGGCCGGGTAGCCGTTGGCGCGGACCAGTTGGCTGCGCAGCTTCTCGCCCGTGGTGACGATGTGGCGGGTGGCCCGGGTGTAGAGCCAGCGGCTGGCGGCGTTGTCGGGCACCGCCGCCGAAATGTGCCGCGTGCGCACGATGGGCGGCGCGGCTCCGAGGGTGGCGCAGGCCAGGGCGGCGAGCCAGGTGTCGGTGGAGCTGTGGGTGTTCAGCACGTCCGCCGGATGCGCCTTGAGCCAGCGGCGCAGGGCCAGCATGCCGCGCAGGCCCTTGCGGCCGATGGGCAGTGCCTCCACCGGCACGCCGCGCCGCTGCGCCTCCAGGTAGATGCGCGCCTCCGGGGGGCAGAGCAGCTTGAGCGCATGGCCGCGCGCCATGAGGCCGCGCGCCTCCGTGAGGATGCGGATTTCCTGGCCGCCCCAGCCACAAGAGGCTTCGGTATGGACGATCTTCATGCTGAAGCCTCTTCGCAGCACTGCCAGGCTTCGGTATGGACGATCCTCAAGCGGCCTCCCATCTCATTTTCGTGCGCAAGCACCACGAAGCTCCCCTCTCCCTGCCAGGGAGAGGGGTTGGGGGTGAGGGTTCGGCGGTCGGTCATTAGGCCGCCTCCTTCTCCGCTGCAAACTGCAGCTTGTAGAGCTGGGCGTAGAGGCCGTCGCGGGCGAGCAGCTCCCGGTGGTTGCCGATTTCGGCGATGGCGCCCTCGCGCAGGACGACGATGCGGTCCGCCCGCTCGACGGTGGACAGGCGGTGGGCGATCACCAGGGTGGTGCGGTTTTCCATCAGGACCTCCAGGGCCGCCTGGACCTGGCGCTCCGATTCGCTGTCCAGGGCCGAGGTGGCCTCGTCCAGGATCAGCAGCGGCGCGTCCTTGAGCAGGGCCCGGGCGATGGCCAGCCGCTGCCGCTGGCCGCCCGACAGGCGGGTGCCGTTCTCGCCGATGGGCGTGTCGAAGCCCTCGGGCAGCGCGGCGATGAAGTCCAGGGCGTTCGCCGCCCGGGCCGCTGCCTCGATGGCCTCCCGCGCCGCGGCGCGCCGGGCGCCGTAGGCGATGTTGGCGGCCACGGTGTCGTCGAAGAGCATCACGTCCTGGCTGACCAGGGCGATGTTGCCGCGCAGGCTGGCCAGGGTGAGCTCCCGCAGATCGTGGCCGTCGAGCAGGATGCCCCCGGCGGTGGGCTGCAGGAAGCGCGGCAGCAGGTTGGCGAAGGTGGTCTTGCCGCTGCCGGAGGCGCCCACCAGGGCCACCGTCTCGCCCGGCTCGATGGCGAGGCTGACGTGGGACAGGGCCGGGCGGCTTCCGGAAGGGTAGCGGAAGGACACGTCCTCGAAACGGATCCGCCCCACCGCCCGCGGCAGGACCCGGGTACCCCGGTCCTCCTCCGACGGCTCGTCGAGCAGGGTGAAGACGCTCTCCGCGGCGGCGAGCCCCCGCTGCAGGGGCGCGTTCACGTCGGCGAGATGCTTGAGGGGGGCCAGCAGCATGAGCATGGCCGTGATGAAGGAGACGAAGCTGCCGACGGTCGTCTCGTCGTTGGCCGCCTGCAGCAGCGCCGCGTACACCACCACGGCCAGCGCAATCGAGGCCAGCATCTGCACGATGGGCACCGTGGCCGCGGCGGCGATCGCCTGGCGCATGCCGTAACCGCGCAGGTCGTTGTTCGCCTTGGCGAAGCGCCCCGCCTCCTGTTCCTCGCCGCCGAAGACCTTGACCACCCGGTTGCAGGCGATGCTCTCCTGCAGCACCTGGGTCATGGCGGCGGTGCCCCTCTGCGTGGCGCGGCTCATGGCGCGCAGCCGGCCGCTGAAGGCACGGATCACCACGGCGACGATCGGCAGCAGCACCAGGCTGACCAGGGTCAGTTTCCAGTTGAGGTAGAGCAGCCAGGCGAACAGCCCGACCACCACCAGGGAGTCGCGCACCAGTACCGTGATCACGGAAGTGGCCGCGGAGGCCACACCCGTGACGTCGTAGGAAACCCGCGTCATGGGGACGCTGGAGGCGGTGCCCTGGAAATAGGCGCTCGGCAGGCGGATCAGCCGGTCGAACATGGCCGCGCGCAGATCGTTGACCACGCGGTTCGATACCCAGGCCATGCCGTAGGCGGCCAGGTAGCCGAGGACGCCGCGCACCAGGAAGATGCCGACGATGCCCGCCGGGATCAGCAGCAG
Source organism: uncultured Rhodocyclaceae bacterium (assembly GCA_964479195.1). Taxonomy (GTDB): domain Bacteria; phylum Pseudomonadota; class Gammaproteobacteria; order Burkholderiales; family Rhodocyclaceae; genus Desulfobacillus. The sequence continues at coordinate 36,278 of CAYZLI010000008.1, read as the reverse complement.
GTATTCCTGCTGCTTGGCGACGAAACCCGAATCGAGCAGCGGCTTCATGAGCGCGGGGAACAGGGGTTCCGTGGCCGCCGTCCCCGCCATCGCCGCCACGGCCAGCGCCAGGACCCGCCAATAGGGCTGCACGTAGCCGAGCAAACGGAAATAAAGCTCGCGGCTGGTCGCCGGGCTGAAGGTCATCGAAGATGAGATGCGCCGGGAAAACAGCGAATTATAGCTGAGGGGATGCGGGCAGGAGGCTCCCGTAGAGCTCGACCAGCCGCTGCGCCATGGCCTCGACGGACAGATGGGCCACGCTGGCCCGGGCCGCCTCGCGCATGGCGGCGGCGGCGCCCGGCTGCGCCAGCGTATCCAGGTGGCCGGCCAGCCCGGCGGCGTCCTGCGCCGCGCAGACGTAGCCGTTTTCCCCGGCGCGGATCAGTTCCGCCGCACCGCAGGTGGTGGTGGCCACGGCCGGCAGCCCGCAGGCGAGCGCTTCCAGCACCGCGTTGGACAGCGGCTCGTAAAGGGTGGGCAGCACGAAAGCGTCGGCGCCGCCCAGGTAGGGGCGCACGTCCTGCTGGCCGCCGAGGAAATGGAAGCGCTCGCCCACGCCCGCCCGCCGCGCCCGGCGCAGATAGGCCGCGGCCCGCTTGTCCTTGCCCACCACCCAGAAGCGGGCCTCCCGGTGCCGCATGCGCGCCGCCGCCTCGATCAGCGTCGCCACCCCCTTGCGCGCGAAGCCCGAGCCGACGAAGAGGAACACCGGCGCCTCCTGCGGCACGCCGAGCCGCTGCCGCAGGGCCTCCCGGTGCAGGGCGGCCAGGCGCGGATGGAAGTCCTCCAGGTCGACGCCGTTGTAGAGCACGTGGAGTTTCGCCGCGTCGACGCCGTAATGGCGCAGGATGTCGTCGCGCACCATGCGCGAGATGCAGATCACCGCCTTCAGCGCCGGGTCGCGGAACATCCGCGCCTCCGCCCACAGCATGTAGCGGTGCCAGGGGGAGAACCGCAGCCAGAGGCGGCCCAGGGGGCCGTCCCGGCGCGAGCGCTGTGCCAGCCAGGCCGCATGGGCGCCGTCGCCGGCGCGAAACAGGCTGCAGCCGGGGATGCGCTCGTGGCTCTGCACCAGGTCGAAGGCCCCGGAGCGCACGACGCGGCGGACACAACGGGCGAAGCCGGCATCCCGCCAGAGCCGGCCCAGGTAGAAGGGATCGCAGACGATCCCGGAGCGGCCCGCCGCGGGCGTCCATTTCCGCGCGATCAGGGTCACCGACACGCCCTGCCGCTCCAGGGCGGCGAGCGCCCGCTCGACGAAGCGCTCGGCGCCGCCGTAGGGGTTGTAGCGCTGGCGGACGATGGCCAGCTTCATCGCCCGACCGACAAGGCGGCGATGGCCTCCAGCACCGGCGCCACCGGCACCGTCACGAGGCAGTCGGAAACCTTGCCGCCGCCGCAGCCGTCCAGGCCGCAGGGGCGGCAGGCATGGGCCTCGCTCACGATCAGCCGATGCGGCACGCGCCAGGGCCCCCATTCCAGATCGCCCGAGGGACCGAACAGGGCTACCACCGGCGTGCCCATGGCGGCGGCCATGTGCATGGGCGCCGAATCCACCCCGACGAACAGCGCGGCGCGGGCGGTCAAGGCGGCCAGCTCCTTCAGGCTCAACTGCCCGGCGAGGTTGACCACCGGCACGCCGGCCTGGGCGACGATGGCCTCCACGAAGGCCCCTTCGCGCGCCTCCGGCGCCCCGGTCAGCACGACGCGCCGGCCGGCTTCGTGCAGTTTGCGGATGAGCTCGGCGTTCTTCTCCGCGGTCCAGCACTTGAACAGCCAGCGCGAGCCCGGATGAACATGGATGAAGTCCTGCGCGGCCAGTGCATGGCGGGCGAGCAGCCCCTCGACGCGGGTCTCGGCCGGCTCGCCCGGCACCAGCGTGAGTCCCCGCTCGTCCTCACCGGGCTGGATGCCCAGGCGGCGCAAGGCGTCCAGGTGGCGCTCCACCGTGTGACGGCGCGCGTGGGCCGGCTGCGCATAGAGATGGGTGAAGCTCGCCGGCCAGAACTGCGGCCGGCCGGGCGTCCTCGGCGCCACGGCAAAGCGCGGCCCCAGCATGCGCGCCAGCCAGGCCCCGCGCGTGGCTTCCGTGAGATGCACGACGAGGTCGTAGCGGCGCGCCCGCAGCCGGCGCAGGAGCGCCAGCTCCGCTGCCAGGCGCGCATAGCGGCCGAGCTTCTTCCAGCCGCGATCGACCCCGTGCACCTGGCTGACGGCCGGATGCTGGGTCAGCATGGGCGCCGTGTCCGCATAGACCAGGGCGTCGATCTCCAGGTGCGGCGCACGGTTCTTCAGCACCGAGAAGACGGGCGACGCGAGCAGCACGTCGCCGTGGTGGCGCAGCTTGATGACCAGCGCGCGGGAGAGCTCGGCGAGCGGGATGGGGTCGGAGACCATATGGCCGCGCACGATAGCAAAGATTTCGCCCACCGCCTATCGACGGTTGAGGAAGGCGACGCGGACGCCATCCGCGTCCAGCACGACCCGGCTGACGCTCGCGAAATCGAAACTGAGCTCGCGCCAGCGCGCCGGCGGCAGGTCCAGCCAATGGGCGCAGAGCACGCGCAGCAGGCCGCCGTGGGTGACGAGGGCCGCCGTTGCGTGCCCGGCGGCCCCCAGGTCGTCGAGGAAATGCAGCGCCCGGGCCCGCAGGTGCGCCGCCGACTCGCCCCCCGGCGGGGCGAAATGCAGCAGATCCGCCGCCCAGGCGTCCAGCGTGGCGCGCTCGATATCCGCCCAGCGCTGCATCTCCCACTCGCCGAAATCCATTTCCACCAGGCGTTCGTCGAAAACCGGCCGCTCGGCCAGGCGCTCGGCGAGGGCGCGGCAGCGGGCGAGCGGGCTGGAATAGACGGCGATGGCGGCGGGCAGATGCGCCCGCAGCCGCACCGCGGCCGCCTCCGCGTCGCCCGCGAGGCCCAGGTCGCTGCGCCCATAGCACACCCCCGGGGCCACCGCCGGCTCGGGATGGCGGATCAGGAAAAGTTCCATGCGACGGCGAGAACGCCGAGGTAGATGGCCAGCTCCGTTCCCTGCTGCACGGCGCCCAGGCAATCGCCCGTGTAGCCGCCGATGCGTTTCACGAAATAGCGGGCGGCCAGGAAGGTGACGGCCGCCGCCAGGGCAAGGCCGCCCGCAGCGGCTTCCCCGGGCAGGAGCAGCAGCGGCGCGAGACCGAACAGCGCCGCCACCGCCAGAGCGCCCGAGCCCAGCGCGTTCGCCAAGGGCTTGGATCGCGATGTGTCGTCCTCACGCACGTAGGAGAGTGTCGCGATCAGCGTCACGGCGCAGAAGCGCGAGGCGGCGTGGGCGGCGACGAGGGTCACGGCGATCCAGTCATCCGGCAGTTCCAGGAGGGCGAGAAATTTCCCGAGCAGCAGGAGCGTGATGCCGATGGCGCCATAGCTGCCGATGCGCGAATCCTTCATGATCGCCAGCACCTGCGCCTTGTCCCAACCGCCGCCGAAGCCGTCCACCGCATCGGCGAAGCCGTCCTCGTGGAAAGCGCCCGTGAGCAGGAGCGTGGCGGCCATGCCGAACAGCAAGGCGACGCTCAGGGGGAAGATGAAGGCGGCGAGCTCGAAGGCCAGCGCCCCGGCCGCGCCCACCAGGATGCCCACCAGGGGAAAGTAGCGCGCCGCGCCGTTCAGCATCTCCGCGGAATGCCCGACCCAGGCGGGCACGGGCAGCCGGGTGAAAAAGCGCAGGGCGCCGAAGAAGTACTCGGCCTCGCGACGGATCACAGCTTCTCGCTCACGCCCGCCGACTCGAAGCTGGCCATGTCGTTGAGAAAGGCGACCGCGCTCTTCACGATGGGGTAGGCGAGCGCCGCGCCCGTGCCCTCGCCCAGCCGGAGGTTCATGTCGAGCAGAGCGCGCCCGCCCAGGTGCTCGATCTGCAGGCGGTGGCCGCGCTCCTGGGAGCGGTGGGAGAAGACGCAGTAGGCAAGGATGTGGGGTTCCAGCTTCGCCGCGGCCAGCAGGGCCGAGGTGACGATGAAGCCGTCGATGAGCAGCAACATGCGCCGGCGCCCCGCCTCCCGCATGGCCCCGGCCAGCATGGCGATCTCGAACCCGCCGAAGTGTGCCAGCACCGAGCGCGGCGAGCCATCTCCTTCGTAGCGGGCCGCCGCCCGGGCGAGCAGGTCCTGCTTGCGCGCCAAACCCGCGTCGTCCAGGCCGGTGCCCCGGCCCACGCAGTCGGCCAGGGGCACACCGGTGAGCAAGCTCGTGATGAGCGAAGCCGAGGCGGTGTTGCCGATGCCCATCTCGCCGAAGCCAATCACGTTGCAGCCGC
>CAYZLI010000008.1:3646-31840 GCA_964479195.1 uncultured Rhodocyclaceae bacterium | reverse complement strand
GCCGAGGCGGTGTTGCCGATGCCCATCTCGCCGAAGCCAATCACGTTGCAGCCGCCCTCGGCGATGCCGGCGGCGATCGCCGCACCGCGGGCCAGCGCCTCGTCGCACTGGGCCGCGCTCATGGCCGGGCCTTCCAGGTAGTTCGCCGTGCCGTAGGCCACTTTGGCATCCACGAGCCGGTCGCGCTGGCCGAAATCGTGGTTCACGCCGGCGTCGACCACGGTCAACTCGATGCCGGCCTGGCGCGCCAGCACGTTGATGGCGGCGCCCCCGGCAAGAAAGTTCTCCACCATCTGCCAAGTCACTTCCTGGGGAAAAGCGGACACCCCGGCGCGGGTCGCCCCGTGGTCCCCGGCGCAGACCAGAATGGCCGGCCGGCGCAGCTCGGGGGTGAGGCTCTGCTGGATGAGGCCGATCTGCAGGGCCAGTTCCTCCAGGCGGCCGAGGGCGCCCAGCGGCTTGGTTTTGGTGTCGATCTTGTGCCTGAGCGCCGCGGCAAGCGCCGGGTCGGGCGCGGCGATGGGGTGTTCGGCAACGGGAATGGCACGGGCTGCGGCGGTGGAATGCATCCGATTCGTCCTTTCGAGAGGCCGGCGTCGCGCCGTCGCGCGGCCAGCGCAACGACGAAACCCCGGCGGGGGTTCGAAAATGGCCGAACAGGTCTTCTGGCTCCCGGATCGCTCGGCTCGCTGCGCCTTCCCGGGGCGACCCCCAGTGGCTTCGTAATGACATGCAGCGACCGTCCCCGGTTACAGCGGCGGGCCCGCCACGGACTAGGGAACCCCCGAGGTTCCTTTCACCGTGTTCCATTTTGTTCGGTCGGCGCGGATTATCGCGGCTGGCGGCGACCGATGCAACCGGCGCCCATGTTACGCTCCGGCCCCATGGCGGAATTGATACTCGGCGGCGCGCGCTCGGGCAAGAGCGCGCTGGCGGAACAGCGGGCTCGGGAGAGCGGCCTACGGGTCGTTTACGTCGCCACGGGTGAGGCCAGGGACGAGGAAATGGCCCGGCGCATCGCCCACCACCGGGCGCGCCGTCCGGCGGACTGGGCCTGCGTCGAGGCGCCCCTCGACCTGGCCGCGGCGCTGAAGGAACATGCCGCGGCCCACGCCTGCCTGCTGGTGGACTGCCTGACCTTGTGGCTGTCCAACCTCTTCTTCGCCGGACGCGCGGCGGCGCAGGCGGAAGCCGGCCAAGCCGTCGACTGCCCGCTACTCGCGGCGCAGACCGACGCCCTGATCCATGACCTGCCCGCCCTGCCGGGGCGCATCATCCTGGTCTCCAACGAAGTCGGCTGGGGCATCACGCCCATGCAGCCCGTCTCGCGCCTGTTCGCCGACGAGCAGGGCCGGCTCAATCAGCGCGTGGCGGCGGCCTGCAAGCGGGTCACCCTGGTCGCCGCCGGACTGCCGCTGGAACTCAAAACGCCGGGATAATCCCCCGCAGTACGGACCAGTCGAGGGCGGCCTCCACCGCGTCGGCCAGTCGGTCCAGGTCCGCTTCGCGCCGCGCGGCGAGGTCCATGGGCGCCGCGTCCCGCAGCCCGGCCCAGGCGAGCAGGGCGGACTGGGCCTCGGGGTGGTCGAAGAGGCCGTGGCAGTAGGTGGCGAGGAGCTGGCCGTCTTCGGAGATGGCGCCGTCCGGAGCCGCAACCCCACCCCCACCCCCTCTCCCTGAGGGAGAGGGGAGGAGGTGCGCCGCCGGGCACGCGAGCGCCGGGCCGCGGCTGACGCCCATGTGGATCTCGTAGCCGCGCAGGGCCGGCGCGCCGGTCAGGGTAAGCCGGCCCGTCACGTTCTCCAGCTTCTTTTCCGGCTCCAGGGTGGTCTCGTAGTCGAACCAGCCCAGGCCCGGCGCGCTGCCCGGCGCCCCTTCCAGCCCGTGGGGGTCGTGGATGGCGCGGCCCAGCATCTGCAGGCCGCCGCAGAGGCCGACCACTTTGCCCCCGTAGCGCAGATGCCGGCGAATCGCCGCCTCCCAGCCCTGGGCGCGCAGCCAAGCGAGGTCGGCCTGCACGGCTTTCGACCCGGGCAGCACGATGAGATCGGCCGGCGGGATGGCCTCGCCCGGGCCGACGTAGCGGAAGGCCAGTTCCGGGTGCAGGCGCAGGGGATCGCAGTCGGTGGCGTTGGCGATGCGCGGCAGCGCCGGGGCGATGACGCGCAGCCGCGCCTGCTCGCCGCCCGTGGCGGCGCGGGGCAGGGCGTCCTCGGCATCCACGTACAGGCCGTGCAGGTAGGGCAGCACGCCCAGCACCGGCTTGCCGGTGCGCGCTTCCAGCCAATCCAGCCCCGGCTGCAGCAGCGAGATATCGCCGCGGAAGCGGTTGATGACGAAGCCCACCACCCGCGCCTGTTCGCTCTTCGAGAGCAGGTCCAGGGTGCCGACGAGATGGGCGAAAACCCCGCCCCGGTCGATGTCGGCGATGAGGATCACCGGGCAGTCCACCGCTTCGGCGAAGCCCATGTTGGCGATGTCCCGGTCGCGCAGGTTGATCTCCGCCGGGCTGCCGGCGCCCTCCACCAGCACGCACTCGTAGCGGGCCGTCAGCCGCCCGAAGGACTCCAGCACGGCGCACATGGCGCGCGGCTTGTACTCGTGGTAGGCGCGGGCGTCGAGATCCATCTGCGCCTTGCCGTGGATGATCACCTGGGCCGCCTTGTCCGTGCTGGGCTTGAGCAGCACCGGATTGAAATCCGTATGGGGTTCGAGCCCCGCCGCGAGCGCCTGCAAGGCCTGGGCGCGGCCGATCTCGCCGCCATCGACGGTGACCGCGCTGTTCAGCGCCATGTTCTGGGGCTTGAAGGGCGCCACGCGCACGCCGCGGCGCTTGAGCACCCGGCACAGAGCGGCCACCAGGGTGCTTTTACCGGCGTCCGAAGTGGTGCCCTGGACCATCAGGGTGGGGGTCTTGCCGTTCTTCATCTAGAATTCCTTGTTCGCCCGCCAATCTTCTCATGTCGCCCGATTCCCCCGCCCAGCTTTTCCCGGCTGCCCTCCCGCCCGCCCTCTGGCTGCCGGCCGCCGCCCTCCTCGCCGTGGGCCTGGACCGCCTGCTGGGCGAGCCGCGGCGGCTGCACCCCCTGGTCGGTTTCGGCAAGCTGGCGGAGGCTGCCGAGCGCACCTGCAATCGCGGGCCGGGCACGGCGTGGCGGCGCCTGGCCGGCCTGCTCGCCTGGTGTCTCCTCATCCTGCCCTGGGTGGCCGTGGCCGCCTGGGCCACGCCGCGCACGCCGCTGGGCTGGGCCACCGACGCCGTCCTGCTCTACCTCGCCCTGGGCGGGCGCAGCCTGGCCGAGCACGCGCTGCGCGTGGCGGCGGATCTCGCGGCCGGCGATCTCGAAAGGGCCCGCCGGCATGTGGGCTGGATGGTCTCCCGCGACACGAGCGAACTGGACGCCGCTGGCGTCGCCAAGGCCGGCGTCGAATCGACCCTGGAGAACGGCAACGATGCCGTGCTGGGCGCCCTGTTCTGGTTCGCGCTGCTCGGCGGGCCGGGCGCCGTGCTCTACCGGCTGGCCAACACCCTGGACGCCATGTGGGGCTACAAGACCGAGCGCTTTCTTCACTTCGGCTGGGCCGCGGCGCGCCTCGACGACGCCCTCAACTGGCTGCCCGCGCGGCTGACGGCCCTGTCCTACGCCCTGTTCGGCGCCACGCGCCAGGCACTCGCCTGCTGGCGGCGCCAGGCGCCCCGCTGGGAGAGTCCCAACGCCGGCCCGGTGATGGCCGCCGGCGCCGGCAGCCTGGGCCTCGCCCTCGGCGGCGCGGCGATCTATCACGGCCGGATCGAGGCGCGCCCGCAATTGGGCGAGGGTCGCGCGGCGCGGGGCGAGGACCTCGGCCGGGCGCTGGCCCTGGTGCGCGCGAGCCTCGCCCTGTGGCTGGCCCTGTTCCTGGCTTGGGGGCTCCTCCGTGCTTGAGCATGGGGGCCGCCTGCGGGAGGCGGCGGGCCGCCACGGCATCGCGCTGGGCGAATGGCTCGACCTGTCCACCGGCATCAATCCCGAGGGCTACCCGGTGCCGCCCCTCGATCCGGCCTGCTGGCGGCGCCTGCCCGAGGAGGGTGACGGGCTGGAGGCCGCCGCGGCGGCCTACTACGGCACGGAGCGCCTCGCCGCCCTGCCCGGCTCCCAGGCCGGCATCCAGTTCCTGCCGGCGCTCCTTCCCCCGGGGACGGTGGCCTGTGTCGCGCCGCTCTACGGGGAGCACCCCCTGGCCTGGACGCGGGCCGGCCACCGGCTGCTCCGGGCGCAGGCCGCCGAGCCCGAGCAGGCGCTCGCGCAGGCCCTGGCGGCCCGGACGCCCTACGTCGCCCTGTGCAACCCGAACAACCCGACAGGCCACACCCTGCCCCGCGAGGCGCTCATCGAGGCCGCCGCGGAGCTGCGCCGGCGCCGCGGCTGGCTGATCGTGGACGAGGCCTTCGGCGACGCCGACCCGGACAATTGCGTGGCCCCGCTCGCCGGCGGCACGCAGGCGCCCAACCTCGTCGTGCTGCGCTCCCTGGGCAAGTTCTTCGGCCTGGCCGGCGCGCGGGTGGGCTTCGCCTTCGCCGCGCCGAAATTGCTCGACCGCCTGCGCGAAGCCCTCGGTCCCTGGCCGGTGTCCGGCCCGGCCCGGGCCGTCGCCCGCCAAGCGCTGTTGGACAGCGCCTGGCAGGCGGAATGCCGCCGGCGCCTCGCCACCGCCGCGGCGCGGCTCACCGCCCTGCTCCGGCCCCTGGGCGAAGCCACCGCCGCTTCCCTCTTCGCGACGGTACGCACGGACGCGGCGAACACGCTGTACGAACACTTGGCCCGCCGCGCCATCCTCACCCGCTGCTTCCCCGAGCACGGCCTGCTGCGCTGCGGCCTGCCCGGAGCCGAAGCGGACTGGCAGCGCCTCGCCACCGCCCTCGAGGAATGGAAGCCCGAATGCTGAGACCCCTGCTCGCCGTCGTCCTCCTCGCCGCCGGCCCCGCCCATGCCGAAATCGTCGTCAGCGACGACACCGGCGCCATCGTGCGCCTGGCCCAGCCGGCCAAGCGCATCGTCAGCCTGGCGCCGCACGTCACGGAGAGCCTGTTCGCCGTGGGCGCCGGCAGCCGCATCGTCGCCACCGTCGACTACAGCGACTACCCGGAGGCGGCGAAGAAGATTCCCCGCGTCGGCGGCTATTCGCGCATCGACCTGGAGGCCGTGGCCGCGCAGAAGCCCGACCTGGTCATCGCCTGGGAGAGCGGCAATGCGCAGGCGCACGTGGCCAAGCTGCGCACGCTCGGCCTGCCCCTCTACGTGACGCAGCCGAACCGCATCGAGGACGTGGCGAGCACGCTGGAGCGCTTCGGCCAGCTCGCCGGCAGCGCCGAGACGGGGCGCGCCGCAGCGGCGCGTTTCCGCGAGCGCCTGGAGGACCAGCGCACCCGCTATTCGTCCAGGCCGAAGGTGCACACCTTCTACCAGATCTGGAAAGAGCCGCTCATGACCGTCGGCGGGCCGCAGATCATCTCCGATGCCATCCGCCTGTGCGGCGGCGAGAACGTCTTCGGCGCGCTGCCGACCATGGCCCCCACCGTCACGGTGGAGGCTGTCATCGCCGCCAACCCCGAGGCCATCGTCGCCAGCGGCATGGGCGAGGCCCGGCCGGAATGGCTCGACGACTGGCGGCGCTGGCCCTCGATCACCGCCGTCGCCCGCGACAACCTCTTCTTCGTGCCCCCGGACCTCATCCAGCGCCACACGCCGCGCCTGCTCGACGGCACTGAGCGCCTGTGCCAGCACCTGGAGACGGCGCGCGGCCGGCGGGCGGCTGGGGCGAAGTAAGCCGGATCGACAGCCGTCGTTTCACGCAATATGAGGCCGGCCGGCCCATGGAGATTGATCCTCTACTGGCACCTGATACGCCAAATTATCACCCTGGAGTGTAGTATACGTGGTCAAGTTGAATGGGGCCTCGATTCGATATGTCTTCGATCCTCTCGCAGCGAGAAACACGTCCTCCACCGCTGACCCTGTCGCTGCAGCCGATCAGCGCGCCCAACAGCCTTCGCGACCAGGCGTATGCGATGCTGAAGCAGGCGATTGCCGACGCGGACGTGTACAGCGCACGAGAAGAAATCCGCCTGGACGAACGTGCGCTCAGTGAGGCCCTGGGCGTCAGCCGCACGCCGATTCGCGAGGCGATGACCTTGCTGGAGCAGGAGGGATTCCTGCGCACGCTTCCGCGCCGGGGAATCTTCATCGTGCGCAAGACCAAGCGGGAAATCGTGGAGATGATCCAGATGTGGGCGGCTCTCGAAAGCATGTCCGCCCGGCTCGCCACGCTGCATGCGAGCGACGAGGACATCGCGCGGCTGCGCCACATGTTCGACAGCTTCCGTGACGCCACACCGGCCGAACACATCGAAGAGTACTCCGACGCCAACATCGCCTTCCACCAGGAGATTGTCGGGCTCGGGGGGTCGAAGATCATTGCCGATACGATCAGCAACATCTTTCTTCATGTGCGTGCCATCCGCAAGATGACCATCTCCCAGAGCGACCGGGCCGCGCGCTCGATTGTCGATCATATGCGCATCATCGAGGCACTGGAGCGGCGCGATACCGAACTCGCCGAGCGGCTCGTGCGCCAGCACTCGCTCGATCTGGCGGACTTTGTCGAGAAGCACTGCGACTTCCTGGATTAGACGCGCCGCAGGCGCGGCCGGAGCCATTAGGGCGGCATCTCAATGCGTGTCGCCCCAGCGGCCAAGCGTGTGGATGCGCGTGGGGTCCAGCAGTTCCTCCAGGCGCATCGGCCGTTCGGCACCGGGAATCGAGCCGTCAAGCGCCCCGGGGGCCACGGCCGCAAGAGCGGCCCGTCGGCCAGGGTCCGCCATCGCTTTGCGCAGCAACTCCCGATCTGCCCAGACCGGCGCGCCGGAGACCAGGCGCAGATAAATCCGGCCGCTCTCCTGGTCCGCGAAATTGAGCGCCGGAAGCCGGCGTGCGCACTGTACAAGGAAATTGGCGTTGTTCTCCGCCGCTATCGACCTGGGATCCGGGTAGAGATCCCGAGGGCCCTTGGCGTTGATGTTCAGCCGTCGGTACCGCTCGACGTTGAGCATGCATTGGACATCGAGCACGTTCATCTCGCCGTTCCAGCCGAAGGCGATGGTGCGCGGCCGTTCCCCCAGCGCCACGCTGTTGTCGAGGAACTCATAATGCACCTGCTTGTCCTGGCGCCTTACCCAGGTGAAGAACAGATTCGGCGTGCCCGAGTAAGCCTCCACGTTGTGGCCGAGCAGATCGTCCACCGCCTTGTATCGGCCGACCTCGAGACCGCGCTTCCAGGCGCGGTCAACCGTGGCTTCGGGCGGCGTGATCATGAAGAACAGGTACACGATGCGGCCAAAGCGCGTCAGCAGGTTGCTTCCCGCTTCGTCGGAGTCAGGTGCAAAGCTGTCGAACCGGAACCGGTCGATCAGTAGATGCGACATCCCACCCCGCTGCGCCTTGCGCGCCATGTACCGATCGAGCTTCTGGTCGACGATCCGCAGCTCTTCACTGGTGAAGGCGCCGGCATACTTGTAGGAGGGGCCCAGCGAGCTGTAGTCGATCAGCTGCTTGCGCCAGATGTCGGGGCTGATCAACGCGAAGTCGCTCCAGCTGACGCCGATTCTTTCCGCGAGCGTCTTCTGCAGTGGGCGCATCGTCGATTTGCCGGAGGCGGACGCTCCCTTGGTATTCATCACCACCGGGCGCTCCTGCGCCGGCAGCAGGTGGTAGCCCTGGCGCCGCGCAGCCTCGATGAGATAGGGCTCGATCAGCCGGCCGATCTCCTCGCCGCCATGGTCGTTGCAGGCGATATCGACCGCGAGCGAGGCAATCTGCTCGCGAGCGCCCCACAGGCGGCCATAACACTTGAACAGCGCCCAGCCGACCCGTGCCAGTGCACGGTAGGCGGCCCTGCGCAATTCGTCCTCGTCCGACTGCGCCTTCGCGTCCCAGGCTCTCAGAAGGCGTTCTTCCCGATCGCCTACGCTCATGCTTCCAGTGCTCGTGGGGGCAGCCTGGCGGGCGCGGCAAAACAGTCCCAGCAAGCTGCCCTTTCGCCGTACGCCCGGTCCAGTCGCGGCTTCGTGGGACGCCGCGAACGCCGCCGAGAGCTCCGCATCGATCACCGCCGTCAGCTTGCGCCTGAGACTGTCGTATGCGGCAGTGATCGTGGCCATGTGGGGCACGATGTACGTGTCGAGGATTGTCGACGTCATGTGGCGGAAACTGATGCCCAGGTCGTCGAGCCGCGGGCCATCGGGAACCGAGAGATCCGCCGTGACGCGGATCAGGAGTTCGTGCAACACCAGCCGCTGCGGCCGGAAGGCCACGACTTCCTCGAACTCGAGACCGGTCAGGTCACGCCGTCCCTGGGCGTGTTCGAGGCTGGTGAAAACGTTCTCCGGCCTGAAGATGGTGGACAGCGGCAGCAATGGCCGCGGCAGCCAGGACTCGATCCCGGGATTCCACGGACCGAATTCCGTTTCCGCGGCCCTGGGCGCGCAGGTGGAGGCCGCCAGGTCGGTCATCTCAGCCGTACTTGCTCCCCGTAAATCGCTTCGTGCCGATCGCCATCACCCGCAGCTGATTATCGACCGACGTCACCCCGGCCACGCCCCGCGCCAGCTCGCCGGCCAGTTGCTTCTCCTGCTCGTTCATGACGATGCCGCACAGCGTCACGGCGCCGCCATCCGTGCTTGGCGTGCAGTCGATGTCGGTCGCCTCGGGGCTGTCCCTGAATGCCGCACGAATGCGTGCCTGAAGGGTGAGGTCGCGCAGGTGCGCGATGCTCTCTTCGGTCGGCTGAAACTCGGGTCGCCGGGTGAGCGCAACGATCTGCTCCACACAGCTGTCGATCGACACGCGGCAGGTATTGAGCACCATGTCGTATTGCAGCGGATCGCCCAGCACCACGCCGAAGTTGTGCCGGATGCGCGCCGCGTGCGCGGCGTCGGAACGTTCGAGTTCCGACAGCGCGAGATCGCGATCGTCGGTGCCGAGCCGCTCCATGAGCCATTGCGCGCGAGACTCGAGCGGCGCGCAGACGTGGACGCAGGGCACGTGGCGCACCGTGGAAAGCAGGCTGGTGGCGCCCCAGCCGCGGATAAGCACATTGCCTTCCAGTGCCCGCTCGAGCACCTCCTCGGCCGCGTAAACCGCGAAGGTGTTCAGGTCCACGTCGCGCTTCTCGAACCAGCCGGCCTGGCCTTCACGCATGCGCCGGATCAGGCTCTTCTTCACCTGCATGCGCTGCGCCACGCTGTCGCCGACTTCGTGCTGCACCAGCTTCAGGCCCAGCGCCTGCGCGACGCCGTCGGTGACGTCCTTGCCCAGCGTGGCCATCATCTGGGTCATCGCGATCACGGTCATGTCAGGTCCTCCCGGCGTGCAGCTTGACGACGTCGTCCGGGTGGCGCCGGAACAGGTGAAGCACCCGGGCGAACAGCGGCCAGAAGAGCATGATCAGCGCCAACCCGGTGATCGATCCGACGAGGGCGTTGGAGAAGAACACCGTGAGATCTCCGCCCGAGCCCAGGATCGCCTGCCGGAACGAGTCTTCGGCACGGTCTCCGAGAACCAGCGCGAGGACCAGCGGCGCGAGCGGGTAGTCGAGCTTCTTGAGGAGGTAGCCGAGGACGCCGAAGCCGAGCATGAGATAGACATCGAGCATCGAGTTGTGAACCGTGTAGGCGCCCACCGCACAAACGACGATGATCACCGGGGCAATGATGCTGAACGGGATGCGCAGGATGGCGGCGAACAGCGGCACCGTCGTGAGCACCACCAGGAGCCCGGCGATGTTGCCGAGATACATGCTGGCGATCAGACCCCACACGAAGTCCTTCTGCTCGACGAACAGCAGCGGTCCCGGTTGCAGGCCCCAGATAAGCAGGCCGCCCAGCAGCACGGCGGCGGTGGGCGATCCCGGGATGCCGAGCGTGAGCATGGGCAGCAGTGCGCTGGTGCCGGCCGCGTGCGCCGCGGTCTCCGGCGCGATGACGCCTTCCAGCTCGCCGGTGCCGAATTTGGAACCGTTGGGCGACATGCGCTTCGCCACGCCGTAACTCATGAAGGAGGCAGGGGTGGCGCCACCCGGCGTGATCCCCATCCAGCAGCCGATCAGGGAACTGCGCAGGGAGGTCATCCAGTAAGCGGGCAGCTTCTTCCATGTCTGCCAGACGACCCGCGGATCGATCCTGGCGTTCGCCCCCTTGAAGGCCAGACCTTCTTCCATGGTCAGCAGGATCTCGCCGATGCCGAACAGCCCGATCACCGCGATCAGGAAGTCGAAGCCCTTCAGCAGATCGGTGAAGCCGAACGTCAGCCGCAACTGACCGGTCACCGTATCGAGGCCCACCGCCGCCAGGGCAAAGCCGAGCATCATGGCCGCCAGGGTCTTGAACGGAGAGCCCTTGCTCATGCCGATGAAGCTGCAGAAGGTCAGCAGATATACCGAGAAGAACTCGGGGGGGCCGAACTTCAGCGCGAACTTCGCAACGAGCGGCGACAAAAAGGTGATCAACAGTACCGCGACCAATGCCCCCACGAACGACGAGGTGAACGCAGCAGTGAGCGCTTCGGCGGCACGCCCCCGCTGTGCCATGGGGTATCCGTCGAAGGTGGTGGCCACCGACCAGGGTTCGCCGGGAATGTTGAACAGCACCGACGTGATTGCCCCGCCGAATAGCGCTCCCCAGTAGATGCACGAGAGCATGATGATGGCGGAGGTGGGGTTCATGGCGAAGGTGAGCGGCAGCAGAATCGCCACTCCGTTGGCACCGCCCAGTCCGGGAAGAACGCCGATCAGCACGCCCAACAGCACGCCGACCAGCATCAGCATCACGTTGTAAGCCGAAAACGCGACGGCGAACCCGTGAAATAGTCCAGTTATCTCTTCCAAGGTAATTCTCCAAATGTGCCGGGTCGGACAATGAGTCGGCGAGTCGGCGCACCGCCGGTCTCGTTCCTGTTCTCAGGGCGGAGAACGCGATCAATAACCCAGCAGGTGCTCCAGCGGGCCCTTGGGCAGGGGCACTTTGAACCACACTTCGAACATCAGGAACAGGGCCACCGCAACCGCCGCACTGACCGAGAGAGACTTGATCAATCCGAACTTGCCCTGCCACGCCATGAATGCGGCGATGAAGATCGCCGAGGCAACGTAAATCCCGATCAAGCCGACCGCGATCACGTAGAACGCGCTGGGGATCAGGACCGCGAGCACGAGCTTGGCCTGGCCGCGCTCGACAAAGCCGCCCAGGTCGCCCGGCTTGGCCAGGGCCTGGACCATGGTGATGGCGCTGCTGATGCAGAGAGTGAGCCCGATGTAGAACGGGAAGTAGCCGGATTGCGGCCCTTCGTCGCCCCAACCGAAGCCGAGACGGTTGCTGTCGACAATGACCACCGCCCCGACTGCCATGATCAGCAGCGCGACAGCCATTTCCATCGCCTTGGTCGATACCAGGGCGACGCCTTCGTTTTCCCGTTGCATCTGTGGTCTCCTTGGATTGAAGACGATGCGGGCAGTGGAACAATGGCCCGGAGCATCGTGTCCGGGCCATTCCGGCCATGGTTACTTGCCGGCTATGAACTTGGCCTCGGTCATGAGTTCGCGGTGGGTCTGTTCCGCCTTCTCGAGCCACTTCACGAAGTCGGGACCGGTCATGAACGTATTGTTGAATGCGCCCTTCTCCATGAACTCCTTCCACTCCGCCGTCTCGCGCACCTTCTTGAACAGGTTCACGAAAAACCCGACCTGTTCTGCGCTTACACCGGCGGGCATGAAGATGCCGCGCAGCATCACGTAATCGAGGTTCACCCCCGCTTCCTTGCAGGTGGGAATATCGTTCCAGGACATGGTTTGCGTCACCTTGGCCTTATACGGCATGCGCGTATCGTCGAACACGCAAAGGGGCCGCAGTTGTCCGCCGCGCCACTGTGCCACCGCCTCGATGGGGTTGTTCACCGTGGAATCGACGTGCTTGCCGACGAGTTGCACGGCCACGTCGCCGCCTCCCTTGTAGGGAATGTAGATGAACTTGGTGCCGGTGGCCTTCTCGAGGCCCACGGTAATGATCTGGTCTTCCTGCTTCGACCCGGTGCCGCCCATCTTGAGCTTGCCCGGGCCGGCCGCCTTCGCCGCCTCGAAGTAGTCCTTCGCCGCCTTGTACGGGGTATCGGCATTGACCCACAGCACGAACTGATCGAGCGCCAGCATGGACACCGGCGTCAGGTCCTTCCAGTTGAACGGCACCCCCGTCGCCAGCGGCGTGGTGAACAGATTGGACAGGGTGATGATGATCTTGTGGGGCTCGCCTTTGGCCCCTTTCACGTCCAGGAAGCCCTCGGCGCCGGCGCCGCCCGACTTGTTGATGACCACCAGGGGCTGCTTCATCAGGTTGTGCTTGGCGATGACGCCCTGCAGCAACCGGGCCATCTGGTCCGCGCCGCCGCCGGTACCGGCGGGGACGATGAACTCCACGGGCTTGGTGGGCTCCCATGCGGCCGTTGCCGGCGCAGCCGCAGCCATGCTGCCGAGTAACGCAACCGCTCCTATGAATCCTTGCTTGAACGACGCAGCCATGATGTCTCTCCTCCGTCTATTTATAAGCAGTCAGCGAGAAAGAATTCTCGCGGCCGTACTTCACCTGCAGCCGGGGCCTACGGCCGAACAGCACCCGTCACTCATTGCGCTTCACCCCGCAGGGCGTGGTACTCAGCGACCTTGGGCGGCTCCTTGCTGAAGGCGCCGGCTTCCTTGAAGGAGGCGATATCCGTCGGGCTGCAGCCGAGCACCTCCCGCAGGATTTCCTCGGTGTGCTCGCCCAGGAGCGGCGAGCGTTCGATCTTCGCCGGCGAGTCGGAAAGCTTGATGGGCATCCCCACGTTGTGCCACTTACCGCGTTTCGGATGGTCGAGTTCCACGTACATCTCGCGCAGCCGCACGTGCTCGTCGTTGGCCAGGTCCTCGGTGGACATGATCGGACCGCAGGGCACGTTGAGCTCGTTGAGGGTCGCCATCAGCTCCCGCTTCGTGTAGCGCGAGGCAAACTCGTCGAGCAGGCGCCACATCTCTGTCTGGTTCCGGCGCCGCTCGCCGATGCTGGCAAAGCGGGGATCCTTCGCCAAACTCTCGCCGCCGATGCGACTGGCCAGGGCGTTCCACACCGCCTCCTGCACGACCACATACAGGTAGTCGTTGGGCCCGCCCGGCTTGCAGCGGATGGCATTGCCGAGCTGGCCGCCGCCCGAGTCGTTGCCCCCACGCGGCGTCTCGGTGAGTCCTTCGGTCGAGACCGAATATTCCGACAGGACGCCGCGGGCCAGCCGCTGATGGTCGCGGAACTTGACGCGGCAGAGGTTCATGACCGAGTCCATCATCGCGCACTCCACATACTGGCCTTTCCCGCTGCGATGGCGCTGGTGCAGGGCGGCGAGGATGCCGATCACGAAGTGCAGGCCGGTGCCCGAATCGCCGATCTGGGCGCCGGTCACCAGCGGCGGCCCGTCCAGGAAGCCGGTCGTGCTCATGGCACCGCCCATCGCCTGGGCGACGTTTTCGTAGGCCTTGAAGTCGGCGTAGGGTCCGGAGGAACCGAAGCCCTTGATGGACGCCATGACGATGCGCGGATTGATCTCATGCACCCGCTCCCAGGGAAAGCCCAACCGATCGAGCACTCCCGGACCGAAGTTTTCCATGAGCACGTCGCACTGCTTGATCAAGCCGATGAAGACCTCCTTGCCGACCGGATTTTTCATGTTCACGGTGATCGACCGCTTGTTGCAGTTGAGCATCGTGAAGTAGAGGCTGTCGGCGTCGGGGACGTCGCGCAATTGCCCGCGCGTGACGTCGCCGGTGGGCGGTTCCAGCTTGATGACATCGGCACCCAGCCAGGCCATGAGCTGGGATGCGGTGGGGCCGGCCTGGACATGGGTCATGTCGAGGATGCGAATGCCGGATAGGGCTTTGTCCATAGTTGTCTCCTGAAGGCAGGGTTGCTACATCGTGTTATCCGCGAGCGCCTGTCCGCCGCCGAAGCTGCCGAGGGGGGCCAACTCGCCGCCCTTCGAAACGCGCACGGCGCAATACTTGAACTCGGGAATCTTTCCGAATGGATCGAGCGCGGGGTTGGTGAGCACATTCGCCGCCGCCTCGTAATAGGCGAAAGGTATGAATACCGCCCCCTGCGGCATGCCGTCGTCGGCCCGGGCGTAGAGGCACACCGTGCCGCGGCGCGATTCCACCGCGACCACGTCGCCCGGTTCGGCCCCGATCGCCTGCAGGGCGAGGGGGTGCATGGACACCACCGCGTTGGGCTCGAGGGCATCCAGCACCGCGGCCCGGCGCGTCATGCTGCCGGTATGCCAGTGCTCGAGCTGGCGCCCCGTGATGAGCACGAACGGGTAGTCGCCGTCCGGCCGCTCCGCCGCCGGAATGATCTTGGCGGGCATGAACGTGCCGCGCCCGCTCGCCGTCGGAAAGCGATCGACGAAAATCACCGGCTCGCCGGGATCGCCTTCCTGTCTGCACGGGTAGGTGACGCCGTGCTCGCGCTCGAGCCGATCCCAGGTGATGCCGGCGATCGACGGCATGGCCTTGCGCATTTCGTCGAATACTTGCCGCGGATGGTCGTAGTGCCAGTCGAGTCCGAGCCGCCTGGCCATCTCGACGATGATGGCGAGATCCTGCCGCGCCTCGCCCGGCGGCTGCAGGGCCTGCCGGCCGATCTGCACCATGCGGTCGGTATTGGTGAAGGTGCCGGTCTTCTCCGGGAAGGCGGAGGCGGGCAGCACCACGTCGGCGAGGTAGGCGGTTTCGGTGAGGAAAATATCCTGCACCACCAGTATTTCCAGTTCGGCCAGCGCCTGGCGCGCGTGCTGCACATCCGGATCGGACATGGCCGGGTTTTCGCCCATGATGTACATGCCGCGGATGGTTCCGGCGTGCACCGCGTCCATGATTTCCACCACGGTGAGTCCCGGCTTCGGATCGAGCCTGCCCCCCCACAGCGCCTCGAATTTCTTCCGGACCTCCTCGTTGTCCACCCGCTGGTAGTCCGGGTAGACCATGGGGATGAGACCGGCGTCCGAGGCGCCCTGCACGTTGTTCTGCCCGCGCAGGGGATGCAGGCCGGTGCCGGGGCGGCCGACCTGGCCGGTCATCATGGCCAGCGCGATCAGGCAGCGGGCGTTGTCGGTGCCGTGCACGTGCTGCGACACCCCCATGCCCCAGAGGATCATCGAGCCCTTGGAGGTGGCGTAGAGCCGCGCCACTTGCCGGATGGTTTCGGCGGGGATGCCGCACACCGGGGCCATGGCTTCCGGACTGCACGCTTCGACGTTGTCGCGCAAGGCTGCGTAGCCGCTGGTGCGATCCTTGATGAACGCCTCGTCCGCCAGTCCTTCCGAGACGATGGCGTGCATCAGGGCGTTCAGCAGCGCCACGTCGGTGTCGGGGCGGAACTGCAGATAGTGGGTGGCGTGACGCGCCAGTTCGGAGCGGCGCGGGTCGGCGAGGATCAGCTTGGTGCCGTTCTTGACCGCGTTCTTGATCCAGGTCGCGGCTACCGGGTGGTTGACGATGGGGTTGGCGCCGATCACCAGCACCACGTCGGCCTTCGTCACGTCCATGACGGGGTTGGACACGGCGCCCGAGCCGATGCCCTCGAGCAGGGCGGCCACGCTCGAGGCGTGGCACAGCCGCGTGCAGTGGTCCACGTTGTTCGAGCCGAAGCCGGTGCGCACCAGCTTCTGGAACAGGTACGCTTCCTCGTTGGAGCCCTTGGCCGAGCCGAAACCGGCCAGGGCGCCGGGCCCGCGGCCGTCGCGGATGCGCTTCAGCGTACCGGCGGCGAGATCGAGCGCCTCTTCCCAAGTGGCCTCGCGGAACACGGACAGCGGATCACCCGGGTCCATGACGAAATCCGCCGACTTCGGCATGCCGGGTTTGCGGATCAGCGGCTTGGTAAGGCGCTGCTTGTGGTGCACGTAATCGAAACCGAAGCGGCCCTTGACGCATAGGCGCCCGTGGTTGGCGGGCCCATCGCGGCCTTCCGCGCGCACGATGCGGTTGTCCTTGACGTGGTAGGTGAGCTGGCAGCCGACGCCGCAGTAGGGGCAGACCGAGGCGACCTGCTTGTCGGCGTGCAGCTTGTAGGCGTCGCGCGCCGGTGCCAGGGCGCCCGTGGGGCAAGCCTGCACACACTCGCCGCAGGCGACGCAGGTGCTGGCGCCCATCGGGTCGCCGAGGTCGAAGACGATCGCCGAATGGGCGCCGCGGAAGGCATAGCCGATCACGTCATTGACCTGCTCCTCGCGGCAGGCGCGCACGCAGCGGGTGCACTGGATGCAGGCGTCGAGATTCACCGCCATGGCCGGATGCGAGAGATCGGGCGCGGGCTGCCGGCGCCGCGCGAAGCGCGGTTGGGCGATGCCCAGCTCGCGCTTCCAGTGATCGAGCTCGGAGTCTGGCCTGTAGCTCTGCTCCGGCATGTCGGAGGCGAGCAGTTCGATCACGAGCTTCTGCGCATGCGTGGCGCGCGGGCTGTCGGTCGAGACCTCCATGCCGGGGGTCGCCGTACGGCAGCAGGAGGGCGCGAGCACTCTTTCACCCTTGATCTCGACCATGCAGGCGCGGCAATTGCCGTCCGGCCGCATGCCTTCCTTGTAGCAGAGGTGCGGGATGTCGATGCCATGGCGTTTCGCCGTGCGGATGAGGGGCTCCCCCTGATGCCCCCGCACGGTCCGGCCGTTGAGCGTGAATTCGATCAACGCGGGTGCCGCCGGCTGCCTGTCGGGCGCGTTCATGCTTATTCCAGCTCCTGCGGGAAGTACTTGACGACGCAGCGGATCGGGTTCGGTGCCGCCTGGCCGAGCCCGCAGATGGAGGCGTCCGCCATGGCCTGCGCCAGCTCGTCCAGCAGAGCCTTGTCCCAGCGGCCTTGCGCCATCAGGCCGGCCGCCTTGGCCGTGCCGACGCGGCAGGGCGTGCATTGGCCACAGGACTCGTCGGCGAAGAAGCGCATCGTGTTGAGGGCGGCTTCACGCGCCTGGTCGTGCTGCGAGAGCACGATCACCGCCGCCGAGCCGATGAAGCAGCCGTAGGGCTGCAGGGTGTCGAAGTCGAGGGGAATGTCGCCCAGGGCCGCCGGCAGAATGCCGCCCGAAGCCCCGCCGGGCAGGTAGCCGTAGAACTCATGTCCCGGCAGCATGCCGCCGCAGTATTCGTCGATCAGCTCACGGACGGTGATGCCCGCCGGCGCCAGATGCACGCCCGGTTTCCGCACCCGGCCGGAGACGGAGAACGAGCGCAGGCCCTTGCGCCCATGGCGGCCGTGCCCGGCGAACCAGTCGGGCCCGCGCTCCAGGATGTCGCGCACCCAGTAGAGGGTTTCCATGTTGTGCTCCAGGGTCGGGCGGCCGAACAGCCCGACTTGGGCGACATAGGGCGGGCGCAGGCGCGGCATGCCGCGCTTGCCCTCGATGGATTCGATCATCGCGGACTCTTCGCCGCAGATGTAGGCCCCGGCGCCGCGGCGCAGCTCGATGCGCGGCAGCGGGCAGGGCGGATTCGCCTGCAGCGCGGCAAGCTCCTTGCCGAGGATGGCGCGACATGCCGCATACTCGTCGCGCAGGTAGATGTAGACTGCCTCGATGCCCACCGCCCAGGCGGCGATCAGCGTGCCTTCCAGGAAACGATGGGGATCGCGCTCCAGGTAGTGGCGGTCCTTGAAGGTGCCGGGCTCGCCTTCGTCGATATTCACCGCCATCAGGCGCGGCGCGGCTTCGGCGCGCACGATGCGCCATTTGCGCCCCGCCGGAAAGCCGGCGCCGCCGAGGCCGCGCAGGCCGGAGTGCTCCATGGCGGCGATGACACTCTCCACCTCGCGCTTGCCCTTCACGCAGTCGAGCAGGATCCGATAGCCCCCTGCGGCGCGATAGGCCGCGTAGGCGACGTAATCGGCGGGCGCCGGCTCGGTGGCCTGCGCCTCCACGGCCGCCTGGACTGTCGCGACGCTCGCGCCGTCCACCGGGTTCCGGCCCACCACGGCGACGGGCGCCGCGTGGCACCGGCCGATGCAAGGCGCCGGGATCACACGAACCTCGGCGCCGAGCAGGGCGGGAAGGCGCTCGAGCAGGTCTTGGGCGCCGGCCATCGCGCAGGACAGCGAATCGCATACACGCACGGTGAGGGACGGCGGCGCCGCTTCGCCCTCCCGTAGCACGTCGAAGTGATGATAGAAGGTCGCCACCTCATATACTTCCGTCATGGCAAGCCGCATCTCGGCGGCCAGCGCCACCAGGTGCACCGCCGAGACATGGCCGTAACGGTCCTGGATGCGGTGCAGGTATTCGATGAGCATGTCACGTCGGGGGGGCTCCCCCCCCAGCAGGGCGCGCACCTCGGCGAGGGCCTGCGCATCGGCTACCCGCCCTTTGGCCGTGGCGCGAACCCCGCGCTTCACCGGGCCGGCACCGGCAGCGACAGCGGAGTCTTGATAGCCCATCACGGATTCCCCCGGCAGTGTGTGGAGCAGCGCGCTCTTCGCGGTGTAGACGGTTACAGCACCGACTTGAGCAGCCTGCCCATGTCGGCGGGATTGCAGGTGACCTTGATGCCGCGAGGAGTGCTAACTCCGTGTTTTTTCAGGATCTCCTTGCCCTGATATTCATGGATGTTCAAGCCGTCGCCCTCTGTCTCTGCTGGTTTAGGGGTCTGACGCGGGTCGGCACCCATCGTCAGTATCGTTATGGGGCATACAGTATTTAATATATCAGCAATTGTCAACAACTATCCGACGAACAAGGTTAGAGGCTTCGCGGCTGGGGCAGTCTAGGCCGCAGGTCATGATGAAGGAATACCCAGGGCCGGGTATTTTGCCGGCCGGAGCCCGGTAGTCAGCTCAGGCAATGGGGGGTCAATCGAGAAATTCGCACTGCTCCTCGACGAACCCCGCAAGGTCAAGCGTGTGCTCGCGAACGAGCCGCTCGGCAAGCTCGGTTTCCCGGCGCTCCAGCGCTTCCACGATCTTCAGGTGATCGGCGATGGAACGCTCCGCGCGATCGCCCATCGACAACGTGCGCCGGCGAATCGCGCGCACGTGAATGAACAGATTCCTGAGCGCATTGGCGATCGTCTGCGAGCCGCCCAGATTGACGATCGCCTGGTGGAACGCAATGCTCGCCTCGGCATATTGGTCCATGCGGTCAGGCGATGCCGAAAGGGAAAGCTCATCCTCGAACACGCGGCGCAGAGCCGCGATCCGGCCATCCGGAGCGTGCAGCGTCGCAAGCCTCGCCGCCATGCTCTCCAGGGCCGCCCACATCTGGATCATCGCGACGACTTCGCTTTTCGTCTTGCGGACGATGAAGATCCCGCGCCGCGGCACCGTCCGCAGAAAGCCCTCGCGCTCGAGGAGCGTCATCGCCTCCCGCACCGGCGTACGGCTGACGCCCAGGGCCTGGGTGAGCTGGCGTTCGTCGAGCCGGATCTCCTTCTCGTGGCCGTAGATGTCGGCATCGGCGATCGCCTGCCTGAGCAGAGCATAGGCCTGGTCGCGCAGGCTCGCGTTGGCATGGATCGGCTGCAAGGCGAGCGCGACCGCCGGCACGCTCGCCTGCGTCGCCGCGTGCAGCGCTTGCACCGTCATGCGCACCCCAGGGCGGGCGCGGGGCGCCCGGGCACGCGTGGGAATTCGATCCACCATTGTCTGCGTCCGGGCGGAGCCTGCGGCGCGCCTACTTCACGAGCAGTACCGGGATGTGCGAACGCCCGAACACCGCTACCAATATTCTCTTCATCTCATTTCTCCCCTCGCTGGATTCCGTGCTTGACATATACGGTATCTCATATATCAGCAACAGTCCAGAACCCTCTGTTCGTGAGGGCTCCGCGGGGGGAGGCGCCGGCGGATCAAACCACGTCGCAGACTTGTCCGGTGTTCTGCAACATGTGCACCACCTGGTCGGTCAGCGAACCGAGCAGCAGCTGGGGCATGAGCCGCTGGCGCGGCGGCCCCATCACGATCTGCCGGCAGGCGTGCTTCCGCGCGAAGTCGGCGATGGTGGCGGCGCTGAAGCCCACACGGATATAGGTTTCGCAGGGCACCCCGGCGCAACCGAGGGCCTTCCTCACCGGCGCGACCTCGGCCTCCCCGTCCTCCAGGTGGAAGGCGCGGATGGCCGCCTCGTCGAAGAACATGCGCACATGACCGGTGAAGGGCCTCTGCACCGAGAGCAGGTGGATGCGGACCGACTCGCGCTGCTGCAGCTGGATGACGAAATTCACCGCCCAGTCCATGTCGCGATCGCTGCGCACGACAAGGAGCACGTTTTTCGCGTCGCCGCAACCGTCACGGGTGTCGATTGGCGCGGTGTTCATAGACCCCTCGCAGCTTCGGGCTGCGCCTCCCCTTCCTCGAACACCGCGGTTTTGCCGACGCTTGCCGCAGCGGCCGCGCGGGCCGCAAGCCATCTGCCCGTCAACACGACGAAGGCCGCACCGACGACGGGCGTCAAGGTATCCGCGGGATTGCCCCGCTGGTGTGCCCAGGCGGTGAGGACGGGATCGGAGACGGCCATTTCGCCGGCGACCCAGCCGAGCAGGCCGGCACCCAGGGTGACGATGATGGGAAAGCGGGTCATCAGCTTCAGGATCAGCGTGCTGCCGTAGATGATGAGCGGGATGCTGATGCCCAGGCCGAGGATCAGCAGCACCAGATTGCCCTTGGCCGCTGCGGCGACGCCGATCACGTTGTCCAGGCTCATGACGAAGTCGGCGACGATGATGGTGCGGATGGCCGCCCAGAAACCGCTATGGGCCTGCATCTCCTCCTCACCCTCGCCGGGCAGCAGCATCTTGACGGCGATCCACAGGAGCAGCACGGCGCCGACCAGCTTGAGATAGGGCAGGCTCAGCAGATAGACGGCGAAGAAGGTCAGGACCACGCGCAGGCCGATGGCACCGAAGCTGCCGAACAGGATGGCCTGCTTCTGCTGTTTCGGCGGCAGCGAGCGGCTGGCCAGGGCGATGACTACCGCATTATCGCCGCTCAATACGATGTTGATCATGATGATCTGGGCGAGCATCACCCAGAACATCGAGCTCGTTAGCATGTCCATTTCTGTCCTCTCTCTGGTGGGGTTGGAGTGTTGGAGTAACCGCTGCGCGGCTGGACGCACGCGGCGGTGAGGACAGATTAGGGATGCAAGCTGAAGCCTCCCTGTCTTCGAGCTGACCTGAAGCTTGCGCGAAGCTGAACGCCGGCTTACACGAGCGCGTTCGGCGTCCTGGGAGGCGGGGGAAAACTGACGATGAAGGTGTTGCCGACGCCGTCGGCGTCGTCCTGCAGGCGGATCTCGGCGCCGTGCATGCGGGCTATCTCGAGGGCGATGGCGAGGCCGAGACCGGTGCCGTCGTTGCTATGGCCGAGCAGCCGATGGAAGCGCTCGAATACGCGCGCGCGCTCGCCTTCGGGGATGCGCGGACCGTCATCGCTGATCGAGACCGAAGGCTGCGGGGAATCGCCCATGCGGACGGTGACGCGGCCGCCGTCGCGGCTATAACGGATCGCATTGTCCAGCAGATTGTCGAGCAGCTCGCGCAGCCGTGCCGCCTCCCCGTTCACGAACACCGGCCGTTCCAGCCCTTCGAAGCCGAGGTCGATCTGCCGCTTGAGGGACTCCGGCACCCAGTCGGCGGAGGCTTCGAGGGCGAGGGCATTGAGGTCGATCGGCTGGAAGGCGACGGAACGGATGGCCTCGGGCTCGTTGCGGGCGAGCGCCAGCAGTTGCGACACGAGCCGCGAGAGGCGCTCGACGCCGACATAGACCTTGCCGGTGGCTTCGCGCCGGCGGGCGGGATCGGTTTCGCGCATCAGCAGTTCCATCTGGGCCGCGAGTCCCGCCACCGGCGTCTTCAATTGATGGGCCGCATCGGCGATGAACCGGTTCTGCAGGGTCAGCACCTTGTCCAGGTGCTGCATCAGTTGGTTGATCGAATGCACCAGCGGGCGCACCTCACCGGGAACGCGCTCTTCCAGCACGGGACTCAGGTCCAAATGGGAGCGGGCGGCGATCTGGCCCTGCAGCCGCTGCAGCGGTGACAGGCCGCGCACGACCCCGGTCCACACCACGGCGCCGGCGATCAGGATCAGAAGGATCTGCGGCAGCACCACGCTGGCGACGATCTCGCGCGCCATGCCCTGGCGCTTGCGCGTTGTTTCGGCAACGCGCACCCAGATCGGTGTGGCGCTCGAAGCCGTGCCGGCGACACTCAGCTCCACCACGCGGATCGGGGTTCCATCGATGTCGTGGTCATAGACCAGCTCGAGGGCATCCGGCTTGCGCGCATTCCGGGCGCCGGGTATCGAGTCCCCGAAGAGGGTGCGGCCATCGATGGTTCCAACTTCGAAATAGATGCGGTCGAGCGGATCGTCGCGCCGCACCCGGCCCAGCGCCTCGGCCAGGTCGCGCCGGACGGTGCCGTCACTGTCATGGAACTGCAGCACCAGCTCCCGCGCGATCTCCACCAGCGAGCGGTCGTAGGCCTTCTCGGCAAAGCTCAAGGCGATGCCATAACTGACGAGCGCGTCGGCGACGAGCAGCAGGGCCAGCGGCACCAGCAGCCGCGTGAGCAGCTGCGTGCGCAGGAGCGCGGCGCTAGTGCCCATTTGGTGGGCGATCGACCAGATAGCCCATGCCGCGAATGGTGCGGATGTCCAGGCCGTAGGGCTCCAGCTTCTTGCGCAGGCGGTGGATGAAGACTTCGATGGTATTGGAGGTCGAGCCCTCCTCCCAGCCGTAGAGATGGTCGGCGATCTGCTGCTTGGTAACGACCTTGCGCTCGCGCAAGAGCAGCAGTTCGATAACCGCCAGCTCGCGCGCAGAAAGTTCCAGCGGCACGTCATCGCAATACATGCGGCGGCCGGCCATGTCCAGGCGCAGCCGGCCGTGGGTCAGCATGGAGCTCGAACCGGAGTGGGCGCGGCGAATCAGGGCGCGCACCCTTGCCTCCAGCTCGGCGAGATGGAACGGCTTGGTGACGTAGTCGTCGGCGCCGATATCCAGCGCCATGACACGATCCTCGACGGCGTCATTGACGGTCAGCATCATCACCGGCACCGTCGAGCGCCGCCGGCGGATGTGCCGCAGCACCTCGAAGCCGTTCATCTTGGGCAGGGCGACGTCGAGGATCACCAGGCCGTAGTCGCCGGCCGAAAACGCACGCTCGGCGTCCTCGCCGCTGCGGGCGAGATCCACGGCATGAGCCGACTGGGTGAGCGAGAGCGCAACCGCATCCGCGAGCATGGCGTCGTCTTCGACAAGCAGAATGCGCATGGCTGGCTCCCGAGGTGATGGCATGGGCAATCGGCGCTAGGCGGCGATTTGCCCTTTCCTATCGCGGGCTAATATATCACATACGCCATATATGGCGATCAGGGAAGGCGGGGGTGATGCGGGCCCCGGGTGGCTGGGTGGGCGATCGTACCCGAGGGATTGCGGCGTCAGCGGAACGACTTCCGCTGACGCCGTGGGGGAGCGTGCGCCCTAGGACCGAATGATCGGCAGGCGCTGCTGAGCGCGAGGTAAGGCTAGCGGGTTTGGGCCTGACGGCGCCGCGACGCACAATCGAGGCGACTGCGCGCGGCGGGGAGCCGGCCGTCGTTGCCGCCCAGGCGCGGGAGTCCTTGGGCCATGCTACGGAGAACTTGGGCAAAGCACTCCTTCACGTAGCGGAATCGGCGCGCCGCCTCCCGCAGCAGATCGGCCAGCGCCTCGCCCCCCTGCAGATAGGCCATGGCGTCGCGGCGTTCCGTCGCCGTCATCCTGGCCGAGCGCAATCGGGCATGGATATCCGAGGGTCTTGCGTTATGGCTGTTCATGGTGGGTACTCCCTCAACGGTTAAACAAAAAATCCTGTGGCGGCTGCCGCATCGAGTCTTACTGATCATCAGCTCCATCTTGATCGTATCCCGTCGCCTTGCACTTGAGATATATCATATACGGTGTTTTATTGCGTTGCAACAGCAATTTTGCTCGGAGCTGTCGTTTATACATGAATAGTTAATGTTTATCCTACGTCTTCCCCCGGCTTGATGGTTTGTTGTGGTGCAGCAAACGAGCTCGCGGGCCAGTCGGTAGGCGGCTGATCGGGCGTTTGGAGGCGCCGGCAGGCAGAGGGGCTTCGGCTCTCCGACGGCCCCGGCCGCCGCTGATCACATGTTCAGAAGGGGCCCGCCAGCGGGCGGGGAGGAGCGTGGGCGTGGGTGAAATTCTTGTTGACGGGTGCTAATATATCACATATCGTATATCGCATGATGGGCAGGGCACCCACTGGTGGGATATGGCCTGACTGCTGTCCCGCCGTTCCAAATCGACGAAGGAGTGAATTATGACTAGTGCAGCAACGGCGCGCGAGGCAAAGGCGGCAACGACCACGGCCGACGATACGCTCAAGCAGAAGAGCCGCGACGCCGACGTGATCTCGGGCGGCCATCTGGTGGCCCGGGCGCTGAAAAACGAGGGGGTCGACACCATCTTCACGCTCTGCGGCGGCCACATCATCGACATTTACGATGGCTGCGTCGATGAAGGCATCCGCATCATCGACGTGCGTCACGAGCAGGTCGCGGCCCATGCTGCCGACGGCTATGCGCGCCAAACCGGCAGGCTGGGCTGCGTGGTGACGACGGCCGGCCCCGGCTGCACCAATGCGGTGACCGGCGTAGCCACCGCCTTCCGCTCCGAAAGTCCGATCATCCACATCGGTGGCCAGGGTGCCCTCAGCCAGCACAAGATGGGCTCCCTGCAGGATCTGCCGCACGTGGACATGATGGCGCCCATCACCAAGTTTGCAGCCACCGTTCCCAGCACCGAGCGCGTGGCCGACATGGTGTCCATGGCGGCACGTGAGTGCTTCAACGGGGCTCCGGGGCCCGCCTACCTCGAGATCCCGCGCGACATCCTGGATCGCGAGATCGATCTGGCCAAGGCCGTCATCCCGCGACCGGGCCGCTACCGCGCTTCCACCAAGTCGATCGGCGATCCGCGCGACATCGAGAAGCTGGCCGACATCCTGGTCAATTCCGAGCGCCCGGCCATCCTCTACGGCCAGCAGGTATGGACGGCGCGCGGCCACGAGGAAGCCGTCGCATTGCTGCGCGGCCTCGACATCCCGGGCTACTTCAATGGCGCCAGCCGCGGCCTGCTGCCGCCCGGCGACCCCCATCACTTCGACCGCACCCGCTCGCAGGCCTTTGCCAAGGCCGACGTCATCGTCATCGTCGGCACGCCGTTCGACTTCCGCATGGGCTACGGCAAGCGCATCAGCAAGGAACTCACGCTGGTGCAGATCGACATGGACTATCGCACCGTCGGCAAGAACCGCGACCTCGATCTCGGCCTGGTCGGCGATCCGGGAGCGATCCTCGCTGCCGTCCTGCAGGCGGCCGGCGGCCGCATCAAGAACGACAAGCGGCAAGCGCGCCGCAAGTGGATGGCGGAGCTGACCGAGGCCGAAGCGGCGGCCACGGAAAAACTGATGCCGCTGTTCCGCTCCAACAACACGCCGATCCATCCCTATCGCGTTGCCTACGAGCTCAACGAGTTCCTGGGCGAGGACACCATCTACATCGGCGACGGCGGCGACGTGGTGACCATATCCGCCCAGGCCGTGCGTCCGCGCAAGCCCGGCCAGTGGATGGACCCGGGCGCGCTCGGCTCCCTCGGCGTCGGCACCGGCTTCGCCATCGCCGCCGGGCTCGCCAATCCGGGCAAGGAAGTCCTCTGCTACTACGGCGACGGCGCCTTCGGCATGACCGCCTTCGACATGGAGACCGCCAACCGCTTCGGCGTGCCCTATCTCGCCGTCATCGGCAACAACTCGGCGATGAACCAGATCCGCTATGGCCAACTGGCCAAGTACGGCGAGGAGCGCGGCAACGTGGGCAACCTGCTCTCCGACGTGCCCTTCAGCAAGTTCGCGGAGATGCTGGGCGGCTATGGCGAGGAGGTGCGCGATCCGGCGCAGATCGCCCCGGCGCTCCAGCGGGCGCGCGAGGCAATACGAAAGACCGGCCGCTCTGCGGTGCTCAATATCTGGGTCGATCGGCGGGAATACGCGCCCGGCACCAAGAACCAGACGATGTACAAGTAACCCGGCTGCCATCAGAAGAGATTCCGGCCCGTTCGCCAAGGGCGGCCCGGGCGGCGGGCGAGGCCGCAATTCCGAACGAACTGGAGGTGACAATCATGGCTTACGATAAGGCGTCTGTCAGAAAGATACTCGATCGGGTGAAGGCGGAAGGGCGAACCTCCCTCACCGCGCCGGAAGGCAAGCTGGTGTGCGACGCGTACCGGATCGCGGTGCCCAAGGAGGGGGTGGCGAAATCTTCCGCGGAGGCCGCGAAGCTGGCGACGGACATGGGATTTCCGGTGGTGCTCAAGATCGTTTCCCCGGAGATCCTGCACAAGACCGAAGCGGGCGGTGTGCTGGTCGGCCTGAAGAACGCCGCGGATGTCGAGGGGGGCTTCGTCACCATCATGGAGAACGCCCGCAAGTACGATCCCAAGGCCACCCTGCTCGGCGTGCAGGTGCAGCAGATGCTCGGCGGCGGCCAGGAAGTGATCATCGGCGCGGTGACGGATCCTTCCTTCGGCAAGCTGGTCGCCTTCGGTCTGGGCGGCGTGCTGGTCGAGGTGCTGAAGGACGTCACCTTCCGCCTCGCGCCCGCCACGCGCGAGGACGCGCGGTCGATGCTGGACGGCATTGCCGCCGCCGAGATCCTGAAAGGGGTGCGCGGCGCCGAGCCGGTGAATCGCGAAGCGCTGGCAACGCTGATCGAAAGCGTCTCGAACCTCATCTCGGACTTCCCCGAAATTTCCGAGATGGATCTGAACCCGGTGTTCGCGACGAAAGCCGACGCCATCGCCGCCGACGTGCGCATCGTCCTCGACTTCGCGCCCCCGGTTCCGAAGTACCGCCCGAAGCAGGAAGACATCGTGCGCCAGATGAACCGCATCATGAAGCCGGATGCGGTCGCCGTGATCGGCGCCTCTTCGGAAGACGGCAAGATCGGCAATTCGGTGATGAAAAACCTCATCAACGGCGGCTATCAGGGCGCGATCCACCCGATCCACCCCAAGGCTGACGAGATCATGGGGCGCAAGGCCTACAAGAGCGTCAAGGACGTGCCGGGCAGGATCGATGTCGCGGTCTTCGCCATCCCCGCCAAGTTCGTCGCCCAGGCACTCGTCGAAGTGGGCGAGAAGGAGATCCCCGGTGCCGTGCTGATTCCTTCCGGCTTCGCCGAGACGGGCAATGTCGAAGGACAGCGGGAAATCGTCGAAGTCGCCCGCAAGTACGACATCCGCCTCATGGGTCCGAACATCTACGGCTTC
This sequence comes from uncultured Rhodocyclaceae bacterium, assembly GCA_964479195.1. Classification (GTDB taxonomy): domain Bacteria; phylum Pseudomonadota; class Gammaproteobacteria; order Burkholderiales; family Rhodocyclaceae; genus Desulfobacillus. The sequence goes on along the minus strand of CAYZLI010000008.1, from coordinate 4,421 downwards.
TACTACACGCCGAAAAACCTGTGCGCCACCTTCTGCACCCCTTACGACGTCAAGGGCAAGGCGGCCCTCTCGTCCCAGTCCGGTGGCATCGGCATGGCCATCATCGGTTTTTCCCGTTCCGCCAAGATGGGGGTGTCGGCCATCGTCGGCCTGGGCAACAAGTCGGACATCGACGAGGACGATCTGCTCACGTTCTTCGAGCAGGACGAGAACACCGAGATCATCGCCCAGCATTGCGAGGACTTGAAGGACGGCCGCGCCTTCGCCGAAGCCGCGAAGCGCGTCTCCAGGAAGAAGCCGGTGGTGGTCCTGAAGGCCGGCCGCACCAGCCTCGGCGCCCGTGCCGCCAGTTCCCACACCGGGGCGCTGGCCGGAAACGACAAGATCTACGAGGACGTCTTCAACCAGTGCGGCGTCATCCGCGCCCGTTCGCTGCGCGACCTTCTGGAGTACGCGCGCGGCATCCCGAAGCTGCCGACGCCCCAGGGCGAGAACGTCGTCATCATCACCGGCGCCGGCGGATCCGGCGTGCTGCTCTCGGACGCCTGCGTGGACAACGGCCTGTCGCTCATGGCCATGCCCGAAGACCTGGATGCCGCATTCCGCAAATTCATCCCGCCCTTCGGCGCCGCCGGCAACCCGGTGGACATCACCGGCGGCGAGCCTCCTTCGACCTACAAGAACACCATCCGCCTGGGGCTCGAGGATCCGCGCATCCACGCGATCATCCTCGGCTATTGGCACACGATCATCACGCCGCCCATGGTGTTCGCCA
>CAYZLI010000008.1:0-3546 GCA_964479195.1 uncultured Rhodocyclaceae bacterium | reverse complement strand
GCGATCATCCTCGGCTATTGGCACACGATCATCACGCCGCCCATGGTGTTCGCCAGGCTGGTGGTCGAGGTGGTGGAAGAGATGAGGGCAAAGGGCATCGCCAAGCCGATCGTCGCCTCGCTCGCCGGTGACGTGGAGGTCGAAGAAGCCGCGGAATACCTCTATGACCACGGTGTTCCCGCCTACGCCTACTCGACGGAGATTCCCGTCGCAGTGCTCGGGGCGAAGTACAAGTGGGCACGCGGTGCCGGCCTGATCTGAGCCCTTCGACAAGCTCAGGACAGGCCGGTAGGCGCTCCCCGTAGACTCCTCCTGCGGGGGGCGGCCCTTCCTAGCCGCCCCCATTTTTCCGCCGGCAGCACAACGCGATGCAGACACTCTATATCGGCGGCAAGGAGTATCGGTCCCGCCTCCTGGTCGGCACCGGCAAGTACAAGGATCTCGACCAGACCCGTCGTGCCGTGGAAGCCTCCGGCGCGGAGATCGTCACCGTGGCGGTGCGGCGCACCAACATCGGCCAGGACGCATCGGTGCCGAGCCTGCTGGATTTTCTTCCCCCCGCCCGCTACACGTATCTGCCCAACAGCGCCGGCTGCTACACGGCGCAGGATGCCGTGCGCACCCTGCGCCTGGCCAGGGAGCTGCTGGAGGGGCACCCGCTGGTCAAGCTCGAGGTGCTGGGTGATGAGCGCACCCTGTTTCCCAACATGCCGGAGACCATCAAAGCGGCGGAAATCCTCGTCGGCGACGGCTTCAAGGTCATGGTGTATTGTTCGGATGATCCGATCCAGGCCCGAACGCTGGAACAGATCGGCTGTGTGGCGATCATGCCGCTCGCCTCGCTCATCGGCTCGGGCATGGGGATACTGAATCCCTGGAACCTGCGGCTCCTCGTCGATGCGACCGAGGTGCCGGTCATCGTCGATGCCGGAGTCGGCACGGCGTCGGACGCAGCCATCGCCATGGAGCTCGGCTGTGACGGCGTGCTGATGAATACCGCCATCGCCGCTGCACGGGATCCGGTCTTGATGGCGTCGGCCATGAAGAAGGCCATAGAGGCCGGGCGCGAGGCCTATCTTGCCGGACGCATGCCGCGCAAGGCCTATGCGGCGCGTCCGAGTTCTCCGACCGTCGGGATGATCCAGGCGGATTGAAGCACCACCCATTCGAGGAGAGACAGACCATGACGACTGCCGCGAATGCGGCCATGCGGGCCGTCGAAATCGCGGCCCCGGGCGGGCCGGACGTCCTGCGCATCGGGCAGCGCCCGGTTCCGCAACCCGGTGCGGGCGAGGTATTGATCCGCGTCGCCGCAGCGGGCATCAACCGGCCGGACGTGATGCAGCGCAAGGGCATCTACCCGCCCCCGCCGGGTGCTTCGGACATTCCCGGGCTGGAAGTCGCCGGCACCGTCATGGTGCTCGGCGAAGGGGTGGACGGGCTCGCGGTCGGTGATCGCGTGTGCGCGCTGGTGTCGAGCGGCGGCTATGCCGAATACTGTGTCGCACCGGCGCCCCAGTGCCTGCCCGTGCCGCGCGGGCTGAGCGACGTGGAGGCCGCGTCGCTGCCGGAGACTTTCTTCACCGTCTGGAGCAATGTGTTCGAGCGCGCCCACCTGCAGCCGGGGGAGGTCCTGCTGGTGCAGGGCGGCTCCAGCGGCATCGGCGTCACCGCCATCCAGATGGCCCGGGCTCTGGGCAGCCGGGTGCTGGCGACGGCGGGCAGCGAAGAAAAGTGTGCGGCCTGCGTGGCCCTGGGGGCGGAACGCGCCATCAATTACAAGACCGAGGACTTCGTCGAAGCCGTGAAGCAGCGCACCGATGGCCGCGGCGTGGACGTGATCCTGGACATGGTGGGCGGTGACTACCTGCCGCGAGAGCTGTCGGCCCTGGCCGAGGAAGGCCGCATCGTGCTGATCAACTCGATGAAGGGCGTAAAGGCCGAGGTCAATCTGCGCGACCTGATGGTGAAGCGGCTGACGATCACCGGCTCGACCCTGCGCCCGCGCCCGGTCGCCTACAAGGCTGCCATCGCCCACAGCCTGCGCGAACGCGTGTGGCCGCTGATCGAGGCGGGCAAGATCAAGCCGGTGGTCTATCGCACGTATCCGCTGGAACAGGCGGCGCAGGCGCACGCCCTCATGGAAAGCGGCGAGCACATCGGGAAGATCGTTCTTACCCTCTGATCGAGGAGCCGCCGGCGTCGGTCCGGGGTGTGCAGCTCGCGATCGGCCAGCTCGGCGAGGCCGACCGCCGCCAGCGCCGCGCGGGCGAAGCGCTCGTCCGCCCCCCGCTATGCCGCCAGGCCGAAGGTGCGCACCTTCCACCAGATCTGGAAGCAGCGGCTCATGACCGTCGGCGGGCCGCAGATCATCTCCGACGCCATCCGCCTGTGCGGCGGCGAAAACGTCTTCGGCGAGCTGACGACCATGGTGCCCACCGTCACCGTCGAGGCCGTCATCGCCACCAACCCCGAAACCATCGTCGCCAGCGGCATGGGCAACTCGCGGCCGGAATGGCTGGACGACTGGAAGCGCTGGACCTCGGTCACCGCCGTCGCCCGCGACAACCTCTTCTTCGTGCCGCCGGAACTGATCCAGCGCCACACTCCGCGCCTGCTCGACGGCACCGAGCGCCTGTGCCAGCACCTGGAGACGACGCGCAGCCGGCGGCCGGCGGGGGCGGCTGGGAAATGAGCAAAGCCGGCGGCCACCCTCCCTTCAGGTTTCACTTGGCCGAACAATATCCTTTCATTTAGCCGAGGCATAACCTTTCATTTGGCCGAGGACGCGCTTACAATTGGCCGCCATGGCCGATCGTCCTTTGCTTCCGCGCTTCCTGCAGCCCCGACTCACTGAGGCACTGACCGATACGCCGGTCGTGCTGGTCCATGGCCCGCGCCAATGCGGCAAAACGACGCTCGCCCGCCTGGTCGGTGAAGCGGCCGGCTACGCCTACCTGACTTTCGACGACGACGTGTTGAGGGCGTCGGCCCAGGCCGACCCGATGGGCTTCGTGGCCGATCTGCCGGACAGAACGGTGCTGGACGAGGTGCAGCGCGTGCCGGAACTGTTTACTGCGCTCAAGGCTGCGGTCGATCGTGCGCGCAAGCCCGGCCGCTTCATTCTCACCGGCTCGGCCAACGTGCTGCTGGTGCCGAGACTGGCGGATTCGCTGGCCGGGCGGCTGGAGGTTCTCCGGCTGCACCCCCTGGCGCAAGCGGAGTTGGCAAGCAGGCCGGCCGGGTTTCTGGATGCATTGTTCGGAGGGAACCTCCCGGCCGGGACGCGGCCGCGGCTGGGACGGGAACTGGCCGAACGCATCGCCTCCGGCGGCTATCCGGCGGCTCTCGCCCGTCCGTCGGCCCGGCGCCGAGCTGCTTGGTACCGCGATTACATCGAGACGCTTGTGCAGCGCGACGTAAGGGATTTGGCGCGCATCAGCGCCCTCGATGCACTGCCGCGTCTGCTGGCCACCGCCGCCGGACAAACCGCGCGCCTGCTCAATGTCGTCGATCTGGCCGCGCCCTTTCAACTGAGCCGGCCCA
>CAYZLI010000007.1:0-51445 GCA_964479195.1 uncultured Rhodocyclaceae bacterium | reverse complement strand
GGGTGTTCCGCTGACGAAACGCCGGGATCACGGCAATGCGTGCAGCTCCGCCGGCAGCGCGCCGCGCTCGCCCTCCACCAGTGCACGCGAGTTCCGGTCGTTGCGGAACCGGATGGGCTGGGCCCGCAGCGCCGGGTTCTGCGCCTCTTCCACCGCCTGCACGACGACCCCGTGGTGGGGCGACAGGGCGCACACCGGGTCGGCGGTCTCGGCATCGCCCGTGAGCAAATAGGCCTGGCAGCGGCAGCCGCCGAAATCCTTGCTCCGCTCCGGGCAGGAGCGGCAGGGCTCCTTCATCCAGTCCTCACCGCGGTACTTGTTGAAGGCGGGCGAGTCGCGCCAGATCCACTCCAGCGGGTGGGCGCGCAGGTTGGGAAACTGCAGCCCCGGCAGCACCCGAGCCGAGTGGCAGGGCAGCACGGTGCCGTCGGCGGCCAGCACCATGAACACCGAGCCCCAGCCGTTCATGCAGGCCTTGGGACGTTCTTCGAAATAGTCGGGCACCACGAAGTACACCTTGATGCGGTTGCCGACCCGGGCGCGGAAGCGGTTGGTCGCCGCTTCGGCCTGCTCGATCTGTTCGCGCGTGGGCAGGAGTTGCGCCCGGTTGAGCAGGGCCCAGCCGTAGTACTGGGTATTGGCCAGCTCCACGTAGTCGGCGCCGAGCGCCTCGGCCATGTCGAGGATCTCGGCCACGTGGCCGATGTTATAGCGGTGCAGCACCACGTTGAGGACCATGGGGTAGCCGTGGCCCTTGATCATCGCCGCGACCCGCTGCTTCAGGGCGAAGGTGTTGGTATCGGTGATGAAATTGGCGATTTCCTTCGTGATGTCGTGCATGGAGAGCTGGATGTGGTCGAGCCCGCCGCGCTTGAAGGCCGCGATGCGGCTCTCGGTGAGGCCGACGCCGGAGGTGATGAGATTGGTGTAGTAGCCCAGGCGCCGCGCCTCGGCCACCAGCGCCTCGAGGTCCTCGCGCATGAGGGGCTCGCCGCCGGAAAGCCCGAGTTGAATGGCGCCCAGCTTGCGCGCCTGGCGCAGCGCGTCCAGCCACTCCGCCGTGCTCAGCTCGTTCGCGGTATGGCGGATGTACTCCGTCGGGTTGGAGCAGAAGGCGCAGTGCAGCGGGCAGCGGTAGGTGACTTCCGCCAGCAGCCACAGGGGCCGGGAGATAGCGTTACGCAAGCCTGCGTTCGATCCAGCCGCGCTCATTGGCCGCCTCCAGCATCGCCATCACGTCGCCTTCCAGGTCGGGCGCGCCCGGGAAGGCCTCCTGCAGCTCGCCCACGATCTCGCCCACGCTGCGCGCGCCATCCAGGCGCCGCAGGATCTCGCCCGCGCTGCCGTTCAGCTTCACCATGCCCTCCGGATAGAGCAGCACGTAGCAGCCCTGCGCCTCCTCCCACTGGAAGCGCAGATGCTGCGAGAGCCCGAACACGTCAGCGCGGGATAGGGGAGTAGGGGACGTCATTCTCGATCCTCACGTCGCAGCAGGCGAGCATGATGGAGTCCGCCAGGCTCCACAGCACGTCGAGCTTGAACTGCAGGACCTGCAGGGCCCGCTCCTGCAGCGCCCGCGAGCGGCCGAAGTGATCCAGCGTGATCTCCAGCCCCTGCGCCACGTCGCGCCGCGCCTGGCCGAGGCGGTCGCGGAAGTACTGCAAGCCCTCGGGCCGGATCCAGGGGTACTTGTCCGGCCAGGAATCGAGCCGCTGCTGGTGGATGTGGGGCGCGAAAAGCTCGGTGAGCGAGGAACACACCGCCTCCTGCCAGGGCCGGCTGCGCGCAAAGTTCACGTAGGCATCCACCGCGAAGCGTACGCCCGGCACCACCCGCCCGAGCGAGGTTAGCTCCTCGCGGGCGAGGCCCACCGCCTCGCCGAGCCGCGTCCAGGCCTCGATGCCGCCCTCTTCGCCCTGAAAGCCATCGTGGTCCAGGATGCGCCGCACCCAGCCGCGCCGCACCTCCCGGTCCGGGCAGTTGGACAACACCGCCGCGTCCTTGAGCGGGATGCCGATCTGGTAATAGTAACGGTTGGCCACCCAGCACTGGATCTGCGGCTTGCTGAGCCGGCCCTCGACCATCATCACGTGGAAGGGGTGATGGATGTGGTACGCATCGCCCTTCCCGCGCAGCTTCTGCTCGAACTCTTCGCGGCTCCAGGGCAGGCTTTCGGGGGCGGTCATGGGGTCCAGCACCGATTGCAGAGGCACGATGTCATTCCCGCGCAAGCGGGAATCCAGTGGCGTAGCTGAGAGTCGCTGGGTCCCCGCCTTCGCGGGGACGACACAGCACAAAAAACCATGCGCGCTGTACTCACAGTTCCACTTCCATCCCGTCGTAAGCCACCTCGATCCCGGCGCGGGTCAGTTCGGCGCGCTCGGGCGAGTCCTCGTCCAGGATGGGGTTGGTGTTGTTGATGTGGATGAGGATCTTCCTCGGCTTGGCGAGGGGGGCGAGCACCTCGAGCATGCCGCCTTCGCCCGACTGGGGCAGGTGGCCGAGCTCCCGCGCCCGCTTGTCCGAAATGCCGAGGCGCGGCATCTCATCCTCGCTCCAGAAGGTGCCATCCAGCATCAGGCAGTCCGCCTGCTCGAGGAAAGGCGCCAAATGGGGCTCGATCTTGCCGAGGCCCGGCGCGTAGAACAGGTTGCGCCCCGTCGCCGTGTCCTCGATGCGCAGGCCGATGTTGTCACCTTCTCCCGGATGCTCGCGGTGGGGGGAATAGGGGGGCGCCTTGCTCTTCAGGGGCACGGCCGCAAAATGCAGGCCGCGAACACCGGCGATGTCGAAGTGCTCCAGGGGATCGAGGGGCAGCCGGTGCGGGCGGACGCCGCAGTAGTGGTCGAGGATGCGGAACAGGGGGTTGCCCGTCATCAGGTCTTCCTCCACCCGGGCAGTGCAATAAACGTCGAGGGGCTTGCCTTCGCGCAGCATGAGCAAGCCGGTCGTGTGGTCGATCTGGGCGTCGATCAACAAAATGGCCCCGATCCCCGTGTCGCGCATCGCCCGCGCGGGCTGGGACTGGGGAAACGCCTTGAGCTGGGTGAGGATGTCGGGCGAGGCGTTGCACAGCACCCAGTTCCTGCCGTCACCGGTCGCCGCGATGGACGACTGGGTGCGTGCGAAGGCGCGCATCGTCCCCCGTCGCACGCCGTCACAGTTGCGGCAGTTGCAGTTCCATTGGGGGAAGCCGCCCCCCGCTGCGGAGCCGAGAACGCGAATCCGCATCGGGCCGTGTCCGGATTGGAGCGCGAGGTGGGGAAACAGCGCCGCCGAGGGCGGGCAGAGTCCGTTTGCGGACTCTGCCAGGCTGTCAGCGGTTGCAGATGTACATCGTCACTTCGAAGCCGAAGCGCAGGTCGGTGAAGCTCGGTTTGCTCCAAGCCATGGCTGGTCTCCTCCGATCAATGAAAATCGAAGCGGCAGCAATGCTCACTTCTCTTTTTGTATAGCGCCTGCGGGCGAATCCGCCCACGTCAAAATCGGCGTGCCGGCCTAATGAAATTCATTAAATATCGTGCGGGTTTACTCCCCCCGCGCCAGAGCCTACTTTTTAACCATGCAGGACAATTCTGTGGGACTCGAATCGCCGGTCGCGGGGCCGGATGCGCGGGACACGCCGGGGCGCGCCGGGTCGGGCGGCGTCCTTCCGGCGGTCGAGGAGATCCTTTACCCGCCGATCCGGCCCGCCGTGGAGGACTGGCTCCCGGTAGGCGGGGGGCACCGGATACGCTTCGAGGAATCGGGCGACCCGAAGGGGCTGCCCGTGGTGTTTCTGCACGGGGGTCCGGGGAGCGGATGCACGCCCGACCACCGCCGCTTCTTCGATCCCGGGGCGTACCGGATTGTGCTGCTCGACCAGAGGGGCACGGGGCGAAGCACCCCGCGCGGCGAGTGCGCCGCCAACACCACCGGCGAGCTGGTGCGCGACCTCGAACGCCTGCGGGAGGCCCTGGGCATCGAGCGCTGGCTCCTTTGCGGCGGCTCCTGGGGGGCGACGCTCGCCCTTGCCTACGCGGCTGGCCACCAGGCAAGGGTGCGGGGCCTGATCCTGCGCGGCGTATTCCTCGGCACCCGGGGCGAAATCGCCTGGTATCTGCGCACGCTGCGGGCGTTCGTGCCCGAAGCGTGGGAGCGCTTCGCACGGGGGGCGGGCGCCCGGTCCGCCCGGGGCATTCTCGACGGCTACCGGAAGCGCCTCCTTTCGGGCGATGGGGGCGAGCGGCTCGCCGCGGCAGCCGAGTGGCGGCGGTACGAGCGCTTCGTGACGGACTTGAACGGGCCGCAGTCGGAATCGCAATTGGAATTGGAATCCGCGGCGGCGACGCCCAGCCCCGACGATGCCCTGGTGGACCGGGTCGGAATCCAGCTTCATTACCTGGCCCATGACTGCTTTCTCGACCGCGGCGCCTTGCTCCGGGGGGCGGCGCGGCTGGCCGCCACACCCGGCGTCATCGTGCAAGGGCGCTACGACCTGGTCTGTCCGCCCGGCACGGCGCACGCGCTGCATCGGGCCTGGAAAGGCTCGGAGCTCGTGCTGGTGGAGCGGGCCGGCCACTCGGCCTTCGACCCGCCCATCGCCGCCGCCCTGGTCCGGGCCACCGACCGCCTGCGCCGCTTGGGGGAGGTAGCGTAATGATCGACTGCCGCACCCTCATCCCTAGCCCTTCCCCCTGGCAGGGGGAAGGGAACGTCGTGGCGCTGCGCGCGAAAACCGAACGGGGCGCGCCTTGAGCCTGCGTTTCCGCCTGAACCTGCTGATCACGGTGCTCATGCTGGCGTTCTCCGCCACCGTCGGGCAGATCATCGTGAGCGACTTGCGGCGGTCGATCCGCGACGAGATGGAGGCGGCGACCAAGGTCACCGTGCAGCTCTTGACCACCGCGGTCTACGGCGGCCAGTTCATGCCCCAGGCGGGGCCGCCGTACCAGACGACCCTGGATTACCTGCGCAGCCTCGGCCGCGTGCGTGCCCACGAGATTCGGCTGAACGACAGCGTCACCGGCGAACTCGTCTACGTTTCACCGCCCTCCCCGTACAAGGCCGGGCGCGATGCGCCGCAATGGTTCTCCAGGCTCGTGGCCCCGCGCACCGAGGCTTTGAGCTTGCGCATCCCCGGCGCCACCCTGACCCTCGTGCCGGATTCGTCGCGCGCCGTGCTCGACGCGTGGGATGACATGCAGCGGCTTGTCTGGATCGGGCTGGGCTTCTTCGTCGCCGTCAACGTGCTCGTGTTCTGGCTGCTCGGGCGCGCCCTGCGGCCGATCGGCGCCGTCCTGTCCGCGCTCGGCGAGATGGAACGGGGCCGCCTGTCGACGCGGCTGCCCCCCTTCGGGCTGCCCGAATTCTCCGCCATCAGCCAGGGCTTCAACCGCATGGCCGAGGCGCTGGAGCGCGGCATGGCCGAGCACCGGCAGCTCGAACAGAAGCGCCTCCTGACCCAGCTCATCCAGGAGCGCGTCGAGGAGGAGCGGCGCAAGCTCGCCCGGGAACTGCACGACGAGCTCGGCCAATGCATTACCGGGGTCAAGACCATCGCCCAGTCCCTGGCCAACCGCGCCAGCGAAGACCTGCCCGAGATCAGGAGCGGCGCGCAGGCCATCGTCGGCGTGGCAGGACGGATGTACGACGCGGTGCACGACATCATCCGCAAGCTGCGGCCCAGCGTCCTCGACAACCTGGGACTGGCGGCAGCACTGCGCGAGGAGGTGCGCACGGTCCAGGCCAGACATCCCGAGCTCGCCGTGCGGCTCGACTTGGACGGGGACCTGGAAGGCCTCGGTGAGACCCGCAACATCACGATCTATCGGGTGGTGCAGGAGGGCCTCACCAATGTCCTGCGCCACGCCCAGGCGAGGGACGCCGTGGTCCGCGTCGCCCGCACCCCCGGCGCGGTGCAAGTCTCGGTCGAGGACAACGGACGCGGCATGGGCGCGGGCGGGGCCGGCGGCTACCAGTTCGGACTCCTCGGCCTTCGGGAACGGGCCCAGGCGCTGGGCGGGCGGTTCGATCTCGTCAGCGCCCCCGGGAAGGGCGTCTGCGTCCATGTGACGCTGCCCCTGGACCAACCATGAAGCCCGGCACGCTCTCGGTGATGCTCGTGGACGACCACGCGGTCGTGCGCATGGGATTCCGGCTCCTGCTCGAAGGCACTCCGGATATCCGGGTGGTGGCGGAAGCGGAAAGCGGCGAGGCGGCAGTCCGGCGCTTTGCGCAAGCGCGGCCCGACGTCGTGGTATTGGACATCTCGATGCCGGGGATGGGCGGCCTGGAGGCGCTCAACCGCATCCTCGCCAGGGAGCCGGGGGCGCGCATCCTGGTCCTGTCGGCCCACGAGGACCTCGTCCATCCCAGGCGGGTTCTCACCGCGGGGGCGCTCGGTTACCTCACCAAGCGCAGCGCCGCCGAGGAACTCATCCAGGCCATTCGCCGCGTCGCGCAGGGCAAGGTCTACATCGAGCCGGCCATCGCCCAGCAGCTCGCGATGCAGCAGATCACCGGCGAGCGCAATCCCATCGACGTGCTGAGCGAGCGCGAATTCGAGGTGTTCCTGCTGCTTGCCAAGGGAAGGTCCGTGGCGGAGATCGCCGAGCTGCTCTTTCTGAGCCCGCACACCGTCGGCACCCACATGTACCACGTAAAGCGGAAACTGGACGCCGCCAACGCGGCCGAACTTGCCCTCATCGCGATGCAGTACGGGCTGCTTGGGTAGTTTGAAACGGGGAAAACTCTGAGGACGGTTGGGTGGCTCCCCGTACTAGTCTCACCACGAACCGCAACCATCGGAATAGAGCTACCGGAACGGTGGCGTTTGGCGGCATGATCCCGTGCGATAATCTTGGCGACTCTATCGGCGGAAGTGCCTACCATGATCACCCCCCCCCTCGTATCTGTAACCGTCCCGGATGGGCTTGATTTCTCCGACCTCAAACTGACGCGAGATTCGGACGGCGCTGTGTCGTTCGACTGGATGCCCATCGAGCGCATCTGCGAGGCGAGTGGACTGGACATCGCCTTGTTCCGTGACGGGGCCAGAGGACAACGTTTCCGGACTGATCGTGGCGTGGTATGGCGAGCATCTCGCCCGCGGTGGTGCGCGCGATCCCGTGCAGGATGACCTTATCGCCGAGGTCCGTGCAGAGGACCGCTTGGGCGGCGGCATCTCGCATCAGCCTGGGCGGGCATAGCCGCCCCCGCGACATCCCCAGACCCTTGTTCTGTCCTGATGCCCCTGCCGACAATCGGCAGGATGGCGAAGTCTGATCATTCCAAGCAGCTGGCCGGGGTGACGTTCCGGTGCGGGGCGTGCCGGCGGGCGTTTGCCGCCGCGCCGGCGCGCATCGAGGAGGCGCCGGAGCGGGAGTGGCACCCGTGGGCCTACTTCGCGGCCTGCCCGTACTGCGATTCCGAGGCGGAGCAGGCACCGTGGGAGCGGGCGGCGCTGAAGGCCTGGCAGTCGGCGACGGGGCCGCGCACTGCGCAGGGGAAGGCGGCTGCGGCGGCCAACCTGGCGGGGCATCCGACGCCGGAGGAGGCACAGCGCACGCGCTTCAACGCCCTCAAGCACGGGCTTTCCGCCAAGACCGCCACCTATTTCCCGGCGCGGCCGGGGAAGTACGCCTTCTGCGCTTCCTGCGACGTGGATTGGGTCTGGTGCGCCGAGCAGGCGGCCTGCACCAAGCAAACCCAGCTCTTCATGCAGCACCACGCGGCCTTCGAGAGCCGCAATCCGAAGCACCTCAACGGCCTCTATGCGGACCTGCAGGCGGCGCTCTTCGCCGTGCTGCAGCAGATCCTCCAGACCATCATCGCCGACGGGGTGAAGATCGAGGCGCCCCAGTACTACACCGACAAGGATGGGGTGCTCATTGTCGCCAAGTACATGGGCGAGGACGGCAAGCTGCACACCATCAAGGACATCAACGCCCACCCGCTCTTCAAGCCCCTGGGCGAGCTGCTCTCGCGCAACAACCTGTCCCTGGCCGACATGGGCATGACCCAGAAGGCGATCGACGAGGAGGAGCAGGAGTTCGGGCGGCTGCAGTCGCAGAGCGAGACGCGGGAGGCGCTGACGGACTACTCGGCGCGCCAGGCCAAGGCCCTGGAGGACCTGCGCGGCCTGATGGAGCGGGCGGGGGCGAAGCGGGACGCGGACCCGATCCTGATCGAGCACCAGCAGCAGAACGGGGGCGGGACGTGAGCCGCGTCTCCCGCGCCGAGCGCATCATCGTCGCCAGCCGCGCCGAGCAGGCGATCATGCAGTACGCGCGGCCGGACCCGGCAACGGGCATCCGGCCCCATGCCCTGTGGCACAAGCACGTGCACAACGTGGAGCTGGACCCGGTGCAGGTGCTGAAGATGGTCGAGATGGACGCGCACCCGAACACGGTGGACGTGTCCTGCCGGCGCACGGGCAAGACGGCCGTCAAGGAGATGTACCTCCTGGAGCACAACGCCACCACGGCGCACCAGACCGCGGGCATCGTGGCGCCGAGGCAGCAGCAGAGCCAGAACAACCTCAACTACCACCTGGACGCCATCCGCCGCTCGGAGATGCTGCGCGCCTTCATCGCCTACAAGCAGGGGCGGGAGCAGGTCTCCGACACCAAGTACCAGTTCGCCAACGGCTCGGGGGCGGCGGCCTACGGGATCATGGCGCAGATCGACGGCGACGCCCTCACCGCGGCGAGCCTGGAGGAGACGGACGACATGCCCTCGGACCGGCTGCTGTCGCGCTTCCTGCCCATGCTGGGGGCGGCGCGGCGCCTGGGCGTGGATCGGGACGCGGCGAGTTTCCAGCCCCAGGTGCGCATCACCGGGGTATTCAAGGGCGCGGACGTGCTGCAGGGCCTGATCGACTCGGGCGGCTACCACCTGCTGCCGGCGGTGGATGTCTATCTGGGCATCGAGCTGGGCATCCTCAACGAGCGCTTCATGCTGGACATGCGCGCGCAGATGCCGGAGGGGGAGTTCATCCGGCAGTTCCTGTGCAAGAACGTGGCCAGCCAGAACTGGATCTGGGAGAAGCACATCCGCCGCGCTATGGCCGTGGGTCTGGCGGCGGGGCTGCAGCCGGCGCAGCCCCTGCCCGGGGTGCGCTACCGCAAGCGCGGGCTGATCTCCTTCGGCTACGACCACACGGGCCACGGCGAGAACCCGACCGCCTCCAAGTCCGCCCTGGTGGTGGTCGAGCAGATCGGCAACTTCGTCACCTTCCCCTTCGTGAAGACCTGGGCGGCCGGCACCGACGACAAGGTGATCGAGCTGGACCTCCTGGGCTTCTGGGACTACTTCCGCCCGGACTGCGCCATGGGCGACGCCTACGGCGTGGGCATGCTGACCAGCCTCAACGACCGCCTCTACGCCCAGGGACTGACGGAGATCGACCGCCGGACCATCGGCGAGGGCGAGAGCACGGCCAGCACCTGGGGCGCCTGGCCCTTCGCCCCCATCCGCTTCGATGGCATGGTCAAGCACTCCATGGCCTCGGCGCTGCGCTCCGTCTTCCACAACGGCCAGGCCGCGATCGCCTACTTCGAGGACGGCGCCGAGCTGGTGGCGGAGGCGGCCAACGGCCGTCTGCACGAGGTGCCGCCCATCCGCCTGGACCGCCGGGCCGAGGGGGCCGCCGACTGGCAGGCCTACGTGCGGCAGGTGGCCAACATTAAGGCCGTGGCCACGAAGGCCACCTACAGCAGCTTCAAGATGGCCGACCCGAAGATCGGTGATGACCTGTTCGATGCCGCCTGTGCCGGCGTCTGGGCGCTCGCCACGCGCGGCGTGGATCTCGTGGTGCCCACGGTGATCGAGACGAAGCGCGTCACGCGCGAGCAGCTGTTGGGGCAGGTGCTTCAGTGAAGCCGCTGAATGAGAAGGAGCGCGCCCGGGTGGCGGCCAACGTGGCCCAGGTGAAGGCGCTCATGCCCGAACTGGTGCCGGAGATCAAGGCCCTGCACGAGGCGGGGCTGATCGAGGGCTGGCGCAACGTGGCCTACATCGGCCCGCACCGGCCGCGCCCGCCCGGCGAGCGGGCGGTGCATGCCGGGCAGATGGCGCTGGAGAGCATGGAAAAGACCAAGGAAAGGATGCGCAATGGGACTTCTCGATGACCTGAGGGCGCGGGTGGCGGGCTGGGTGGCGCCGGCGAAGCCCGCGACGCCGCAGACGCGCCTGCCCAACGAGGATGCCGTCGGCAGCACCGAGCAGGGGCAGCGCGCGACGCCGGAGAACGCGCTGAAGTACACGTATTCCGTCTTCTGGGTGGATCCGGCGGTGCGCCAGGCCATCCTGGACATCCGCGAGATGGACCGCCTGGACGGACGCGTGCGGCGCATCCATTCGCGCATCGCGCGGGACGCGGTGAAGGGCGGGCTGGTCTTCACCCAGCCGCGCGGCGATGACAAGCTGCGCCGGCTGTGGAACGACTACGTGCGGCGCCTCCAGCTCGCCCACCCGGAGAAGCTGAAGTCCGACGCCCGCGGTCTGGCGATGGAGGGCACCCTGCCCCTGCAGTGGGTGCTGGACGGGGCCGCCAACGTGGTGGCGGGCGTGCGCATGCCGGCCGACACCCTGATCCCCGACGTGGACGCCAACGGCCGCTTCAAGGACGTGCGCCGCGCCTACGTGCAGATGGACGTGGTGACCGGGGCCGAGCTGGCCGTCTTCCCCCTCTGGCAGCTCACGCTGGCGCGCTTCGACCCGGACAACTACGACGACCTGGGAGCGCTGGGCCGCCCCTTCCTGGACGCCACCCGCACCACCTGGCGCAAGCTGCGCATGACGGAGGAGGACCTGGTCATCCGCCGGCGCGTGCGCGCGCCGCTGCGCCTGGCCCACGTGCTGGAGGGCGCCACGACCGAGGACCTCAAGGCCTACCGCCGGGAGAACGAGCGCGAGCAAGGGCAGATCACCACGGATTTCTACCTCAACAGGAAGGGCTCGGTCACGGCCGTGCAGGGGGACGCCAACCTGGACCAGATCGGCGACGTGGTGCACCTCCTCGACACGTTCTTCGCCGGCAGCCCGCTGCCCAAGGGCCTGATGGGCTACAACAAGGACCTGGCGCGCGACATCCTGGAGGATTTGAAGCGCGACTACTACGACGAGATCGACCTCATCCAGGACACGCTCGCCTACGCCTACACCCAGGGCTTCCACCTGGATCTGCTGCTGCGCGGCATCAACCCGGACCCGGACGAGTTCACGATCAAGTTCGCCGAGCGGCGCACGGAAACGCCCAACCAGACCACCGACCGGGCGCTGAAGTGGCAGGCCATCGGCCTGCCGCGCGGCCTGGTGTGGGAGGAACTGGGCTTCAACGCCCAGGAGATCCGCGCCCGCCTGGAGGAGGAGGCGAAGGACGGCGACCCGTACCCCGAGCCCGGTCAGATCGCCGCGCCCGGGCGCATGCCAAAGGTGAGCATCACGCCTGGCAATGCGCCGAAGGGCGAGAGTGCCACGGCTGTTACCCATTCCCGGCGCCTGTCCGAGCACTGGCCGGAGTGAATTCCAAGGCCCAGATCAAGCGCGCCACCGCCCTAGGGCAGCGGGCGGTGGAGAAACTCGACGCCGAGGCCGCCCAAGCGCTGATCGATCTCTATCGCGCCCAGGCGGCGGACATCGGGGCGCGCATCCGGGCGCACGCCGGCCCCGACGACAACCTGGCGCTGCAGGAGATGCGCGCCGTGCTGGACCAGGTGGACGGCATCCTGCGGCGGCTCTCGGCCGAGCGCGATGCGCTGCTGGAAGAGGCTCTGGGCAAGGCGGCGGAATACGGGGCCCGGCCCGTGCTGGGGACGGTGCTGGACACCGGGGCTGTGGTCAGTTCGGCCGCCAGCGCGGCCGTCGCGGAGCGGGCCCTCTTCTTCGTGCAGACCTTCATCGCCGAGGAGGGGCTGCAGCTCTCCGACCGCATCTGGCGCCTGGACCGGGGCGCCCGGGATGCGATCGTCAATGCCCTGGAGTCGGCCGTCATCCAGGGCCACGGCGCCGCCCAGGCGGCCCGCGAGTTCCTGGCGCGGGGCGAGGCCGTGCCGGGCGAGGTCGCCGGCAAGATCACCGCCGCGAACGCTTCGGCGCTCTCCAGGCGGGCGCAGGAGCTCATGACCGGCACCGGCGCGCCCCTGGACAACGCCCTGCGCCTCTTCCGCACGGAGATCAACCGGGCCCACGGCGAGGCCTACATGATGGGCGGCGAGGACCACCCGGACTTCGGCGGCTGGCGCTTCCTGCTCTCGCCGTCCCACCCCAAGCCTGACATCTGCGACCTGCTGTCCACCCAGAACGTGCACGGGCTGGGTCCAGGCGTGTATCCCTCCCGCGAGCAGTGCCCCTGGCCGGCGCACCCGAACACGCTGTCCTTCGTCGAAATCGTGTTCAAGGACGAGATCACGGCCGCAGACCGGGCGGGCAAGGAGACGCCCCTGCAGGCGCTCTCGCGCCTCACACCCGAGCAGCGGGCGGGCGCGCTGGGCAAGGGCAAGAGCCAGCTCCATGACCGCGGCAAGCTCACCCAGGGCATGATCCGGGCGCCGCTCAAGGCGGTGCGGGAGCGACTGGGCGATAATGCGCCGATGTCATCCATTGAAACGCTCTCGCGCGCTGCCTGGGGCGGCTTCCCGGACGTGCTGATCCACGCCGAGGAGAGCATCGTCAAGAAGCATCCGGATTACGCCGCCGCCAAGGCGGGAGACATCGCGGCGGCCAAGCGCCTGGTCGTGGACACGATCCGTCCCGGTGCAATCGACGCCATCCGGCAGTCCCTCGGTGCGTCCGTCCCAACCGTGGTCGCCGTCCAGGCGCTGGAAGAGTCCGGGGTGAACGTCATCCCGACTGCCCTGTCCGGACTCATCGGGCGCCGTCTGGGCTTGCCAGTGGATGACAGTATCGTGCAGATCAACCGGGTCGGGCACACCGGCGCCGACGGCTACCACCGGCTGGCCACCCCAGCCCTGTTCGACGGCGAAGTGCGCGCCGGGGCGCACTACCTGCTGGTGGACGACTTCGTGGGCCAGGGCGGCACCCTGGCCAACCTGCGCGGCTACATCGAGGCCGCGGGCGGACGGGTCGATCTCGCCACCACATTGACAGGCAAGGGTTATTCGTCCAAACTGGCCTTGTCTGATGACACCCTGGCGCAGTTGAGAGCGAAACATGGCGGCGATCTTGAAACCTGGTGGAAAGCCCACTTCGGCTACGGCTTCGACTTCCTCACCGAGTCCGAAGCCCGCTATCTCGTCCGCTCCCCGGATGCTGACGCCATCCGAGATCGAATCCTTGCGGCAGAAAAAGAAGCACGATAACCGCTACATGCGGACCACGCCCCTCTGACCAGGGCGCACCCCACCCCGACAGGCCCCGCTCCGGCGGGGCTTTTCGTTGGTGCGCCCGGCAGGGCGCACTCACTTGGGGGTGGAAGTCCTCTACTCGCCGAGGAGTTAGCCGTCGCGCGTTCCGCCTAAGCGACATACCCCGCCCCTTTTTTTGACATAGCCATCCCCCCGACACTCGCGGCGTGATCCGTAGTGGGTCATCGCGCGGCGGGTGACAGTTCGCTCCTGAGCCCGCCGCGCATTCACGCGAGGTGGCGATGGGCAAAGCCAGAATCATCCGACTCGACGCGCCGGCTTATTCCGGAGTGCTGCGTGCGCTCTCCGGCCTCCATGTGGAACTGGAGGAGGGCAAGACGACGAGCTGGGTGACGGTGACGCGCACCGGGTCGTTTTCCGATCCGCGCTACGGCAAGTTCGAGATCACGCGGCCGATGCTGCTGGCGATGGTGGCGAACTTCGAGGCGCGCGTCTTCGGCCAGGACGTCTTCATCGACGTGGCCCACAACCCGGGCGGCGGGGCCGCCGGGAAGATCCTCAAGCTCTCCGTGGAAGGCGACCGGCTGCGTGCGTCGGTCGAGTGGACGGCCTTCGGGCTCGCCGCCATCCGCGACAAGGGCTTCCGCTACTTGAGCGCCGAGTACCACGAGAACTGGCAGGACAACGAGGCCGGCGCCAAGCACGGCCCGGTGCTGCTGGGCGCGGGGCTGGTGATCCGACCCTGCATCAAGCGCCTGGACCCGATCCAGCTCTCCGAGGAGGCCGGCGGCGTGCCGACCTTCATCCATCCGACATTGCTGTCCGAACTCTCACAGGAGATTCAAACCATGTGGAAGACCCTCATGGCGGCCCTGGCCGCCTCGCTCGCCGGTTTCAAGCTGGCCGAACCCGTCATCGCCGCCCTCACGGGTGCGGCCGAGAAGGCGCTCGCCGGCATCACCGACGAAGCCCAGGCGAAGCTGCTCATCGCCTCCTTCGAGGAATCGGGCAAGAAGCTCGCCGAGCAGATCGGCGACAAGGTGGTGAAGCTGGAGATCGCCGTGCCTGATCTCGCCAAGCAGCTCTCCGAGGCCGACGTGCAGCGCCTGCTTGCCGATGCCATGACGAAGCGCGAGACGGACGCCAAGGCGCTGGCCGACAAGCGCGAGGCCAACGTGAAGATCCTCAGCGACGCCCTGAACGCCGTGAAGGACTTCGACGAGGACTTGAGGAAGCGCCTGTCCGCCGACGTGGCCGACCTCATCACGCCGGAGATGACGGCGGAGCAGGTCAAGCGCCTGGCGGAGAACCAGATTAAGCACGGCAACGAGCTTGCCGCGGCGCGCAAGCTGGCGGCCATGGGCTACGCCCCGGCGGGCAGCGTCATCATCTCGGTGGATGCCTCCAACGAGGTGAAGGCGCTGCAGGAGATCGCCGACCGGCGCCTGGGCATCAGCCGCCTGCCGGACAACATCCGCTTCGCCGCCACGGGCGGCCAGCTGCTGGCGGTGAATAAGGAGATCGCCGAGCGCGTGCTGGCCGAGTTCGACGCGATTCACGGCGCCCAGCTCCATGCCGAGCACAAGCTGCTCGCCGCAGGTGACGGCAAGGTCTCCGACGTGGCCGTGCCGGCCACCTTCGAGCGCACGGTGCTGCGCGAGGCCCTGTACGGCATGGTGGGGCTGCAGTTCGTGGACGTGGGCACCGCCGCCTTCAGCGCGACCACCCAGATACCCTACAGCTACCGGGACACCACGGCCGCCGGACGGGCGAACACCCGGGTGTATGAGGGCGGCGCCATCCCCCGCGCCGGTGTCAAGCAGGCCATGGACACGGCCTACCTGGTGCCGCAGAAGCTCGCCTTCGAGGTCTCGGACGAGCTGCGCTACCTCACCAGCAACGGCCAGCTGGTGAACTGGGACGTGGTGGCGGAGAACGCCCGCAACGCCATCCGCATCATCGGCGAGGACGGCGAGAAGCTGATCGCCGACGAGTTGCTCAACGCAGCCGACCAGTACGCCAGCACGGATGTGGCGGGCGAAGCCACGGCCACGGGCGACGGCGCGAAGAAGACCTTCGTGCTGGACAACTTCCCCGTGCTGCGGCCGAAGAAGATCTACGATCTGCAGGGCAACCAGGTGGGCTCCACGCTCTACCCGGTCACCGTCACGGTGGGCGGCGCCGCCAAGACGGAATACGACGGCACCGGCACCCAGGCGGCGGGCTTGTACTGGTCCATGGACTGGAACCTGGGGGAGCTCACCTTCGTCTCCGAGCTGGGCGTGCCGACGGCGCCGGCCAATGCCGCGGCCATCGTGACCAGCTACACCTACACCACCAACGTCTACAAGTTCGACACGGACCTGGGCGCGCTCAAGGCGAAGGAGAAGTGGGACGACTTCCTCTACCGCTACGGGCTGCGCAAGAGCGTCATCGAGGACCAGCGCTTCTACAAGGCCAACTACGGCCTCATGAGCGGCACGGTGATGACCATGGTGGAACAGGCCGAGACCTTCGGCGCCAACAGCGCCCGACCGGGCACGGATCTGGCCATCACGGGCAACCTGGGCCGCATCAAGGACGTGCCGAACTTCAAGTTCTACGCCCCGGGCCTGGCCATGGCCGACCAGCGTGTCCTGGTCGGCGAGCGCGGGCTGACGCGCTGGCGCATGGCGAAGGCCTGGTCCATGGGCCAGCTGCAGGACCAGAAGGACGCCAACGGCCGCTTCACGGGCAAGAAGGAAGCCTACGGCGACCAGTTCATCTTCCTGCACACGCCCACACCGCTGAAGGCCGGGCTCACCAGCATCGTGCTGTATTCCGGCACGGCGCGGGTGGATCGCTAAGGTTGTCTCCTCCCTCTCTTCGTAGCCAGGAGAGGCTTGCCCGCCCCGCGAGGGGCGGGTCTTTACCGGAGCGAACATGAAGATCCCAGTCAACAACGACACCGCCATGCCGATCTATGTGGCGGGGCAGATGATCCCGCCGGGCGAGACCCGGCACTTCGATCCCGACCAGGTGCCTCCGCACCTGCGGCCGAAGGCACCCGAGCCTGAACCCGAGGCGCCCAGCGATTCTCTCGCCGAGCTGCTGGACCACAGCGTCAAGGACATCGTGGCGCAGATCCCGGCGCTCTCCGATGCGGACCTGGAGCGCCTGGGCGATCTGGAGCAGGCCAAGGGGGGCGAGGCGAGGAAGACCTTGCTGGGCGCCATCGCCGAGGCGCAGCTCGATCGGGCCGACGCCAAGACGGGCGCGGGCGGTGCCGGCAACGAGGGTGACGGAGCCGCCTGATGCCCGGCACCATGAGCCGCGCCGACCTGGTGGCCGACCTGAAGACCTCGCTGCACGATGCGGCGGACGTCTTCACGGCCGCCAGCGACGCGGACTTCGTGCGGCTGCTCGATGCCGCCGCCCTGGACTTCGCCCGGGTGCGGCCGCGCACCCTGCTGGGCAGCCTGACCGTGCAGGCAGAGGTGGCCGAGTACGCGGCGCCCACGGATCTCGTCGCCTACAAGTCGGACCTGTGGAGCGAGGGCAAGATGCCCCATCCCTGGGAGGCGAATTACCCGGGGCGGCTGCCGCGGGTGGCGCAGGCGGAGCTGGGGGGCGTGATGAAGTTGGTCTTCTCGCCGGCACCCACGGCGCTGCAGGTCGCCCTCTTCGGGGCCGCCTTCCGCTACTACTACCTGGCGGCCCATGCCATCGGCGAGGCGGCGGCGCAGACCACCATCCATGCCGGCGACCGCGGGCTCCTGCTGCTGCGGGCCCAGGCGGAGGGAATGCGCGAGATGGCCATGCGCAACGTGGTCAAGCCCGTGCAACTGCGAGATGGCATGACCTCCGCGCCGCGCAACGGTACCCCGTCGGCCCTCTATGCCGTACTGCTGGACGAGTTCGAGCGCAGGGCCGCCTGATGGAACTCAAGATCGCCGTCGACACCGTTCACGTCCAACGCGTCCTGGAGGCGACGCCGGAGAAGGTCGCGGCCGCCGTGGAGCAGGCGCTGGGGCGCGGGGCGCAGGAGGTGGCGCGCTCCGCGCGGCGCCACGCCCCGAAGGCCTTTTCCACCCTGACCCAGTCCATTCGGGCCGACCGGGTGGGCGAGCTGCATTACCAGGTCGTGGCGGGCACGAACTACGCCCGGGCCGTCGAGGAGGGGCGACGGCCCGGAAGCCAGCCGGGCACGGCCCAGGGCCTCACCGAGTGGGTGCAGCAGAAGACGGGCGCGAGCGGGACGGCGCTGGACCGGCTCACCCACCTGGTGGCCCGGGCCATCGGCCGGCGCGGCATCCGGCCCCAGCCCTACATGCGCCCGGCCCTGGAGGAGGGCGAGAGCCGCCTGCGCGCCCTGGTGAAGGGTGCCGTGGCCCGCGTGGCGAGGGAGGCCGCCCGTGGGTGAATTGGCCGATCGCATGGCCGCCACCGCCGCCGGGCTCGCCGCGGCCTGCCCGACCCGGGTGGTGACGCGGGACTACAAGGACCACGCGCAGCGCCGCAAGGAGGACCTGGTCCAGGGCGTGCTGACGCTCCTCTCCCTGGGCGAGGCCGGCTACGCGAACCTGAACGGGCGGGCGGCGAGGGACGGCCAGCACCGCATGCTGCTCACCGGGCAGATCAAGGTGGGCGAGAACGACCCGGGCGAGGTGCTGGAGGCGGCCGAGTTCGCCATGGTGGAGGAGGTCAAGGCCTGGCTGCGGGCCCTGCCCATCGATCTCATCACCCTTGAGATGACGGGCTTCCGCCAGAGCGGGCAGATGGAGCGGCCCTACGGCTGGGTGGCCATGGACCTGGAGATGGCGATATGAAGATCAACGGGCTGACGCTGGACATGGTGCGCCGCTTCGAGGGCTGCCGGCTGACGGCCTACCTCTGCCCGGCGGGCGTGCCGACCATCGGCTACGGCCACACGGCCACGGTAACGCGGGAGGACGTGGCCGCCGGGCGCCGGATCAGCCTCGCCCAGGCGCAGGGGCTGCTCGCGGCGGACCTGGGCCAGTGCGCCGAGGCGGTGGCCGCGCTCTGCCGCGTGGAGCCGAGCGAGTTCGAGCTCGGGGCCATGGTGAGCCTGGTCTACAACATCGGCGTGGAGGCCTTCCGCCGCAGCTCCGTGCTCAAGGCACACAACCGGGGTGATTTCCAGGCCGCGGGGCGGGCCTTCGGGCTGTGGAACAAGGCGCGGGTCGCCGGGCGGCTGCAGGTGCTGCCGGGCCTGGTGGCGCGCCGGGCGGCCGAGGCGGCGCTGTACCTCACGCCGATGCCAACCCGGGAGACAGGGCCGGTCGAGATGCCCCAGGCCGTCGAGCCGGAGCGGCCCATGGCCGACTCGCGGATCGTGCGGGGCGGGGTGGCGACGGCCGGGGCCTCGGCCCTGGGACTGGCCGCCGAGGCGGCGCGCCAGGTGGCGGACATCCGCGACTCCCTGGGCGAGTGGCTGCCCTACGTGGCCCTGGCCGTGGCGCTCGGCGCCGGGCTGTGGGTGGTTTGGGAGCGCTTCAAGCAGCGGCAGGGGGGGTGGGCCTGATGGGCCGCGCGGCCGCGCTCCTGCTCATCATCGCCGCCGCCGTTCTGGGCGGCTGGTGGTGGCTGCAGCCCGCCCCGGTGGTCGAGACCCCGGCGGCGGCGCAGCGGCAGGCCGACGGGTCGGATGTACTGGAACGCGCCCCGACCAAGAGCGCCAAGCCCGCGCACCAGATCCCCAAGGGGGCAAAGGTGGAGCGCACCGTGTCCGTGACGGTGAAGCCGAAGGAGGGCCCGCCGGCCATGCCCGGGTTGAAGGCGCCGGCCGATGGGCTGAAGCCGGGGCCGGCGGCCTGCCCGCCGCTGAAGGTGGATCTCTCCCTGGTGCGCTTGCCTGACCGGACAAAGCGGGTGGTGGCGAGCAGTCCGAATGGGGAGATCGTCGGCGGGCTGGACGTGCCCGTCGAGACCGCGGCGCCGCCCGAAGAGCCCGCACGCTGGGCGGCGGGCCTTTCGGCGGACCCGATCCACCGCCTGCCGGGGCTCTGGGTGGAGCGGGATGTCGGGCGGCTACGCCTCGGGGCGGAGATCAACCGGGTGCGCGTCCTGGCCTGGGGGCCCGACGGCACGCAAATCCGGTTGCGGGTGGGGATGACCTTCTGAGGAACGCATGAGCGCACAGGGACACGAGGACGATCTGGTGGAGCCGAGGCGGCGTGAGCGCTGGCACGTGGGGAAGGAGATACCCATCGCCGTGATGCTGACGCTCCTCGTCCAGACCGGCGGCATCGTCTGGTGGGCGGCCACCGTCTCCGGGAAGCTGGATTCGGTCATGGCGCAGGTCTCTGAGCTGCGAAGCGAGCGCTATACGAAGAACGACGCCCAGCGCGACCAGGCATTGGTTCAGCAGCAGTTCCGCGACATGGAGCGCCGGGTGGCGACACTGGAAGACAGGAGATCGCGATGAAAATTCGGACAACGAAGGAAGACCTCAAGACCGCCACCTTCGGCGAGGCGCTGCCGCCCCTGCCGGACAGCGCCTATCCGCCCGGGGCCGTGGCCCTGGCCGAGCCGCCGCCGCTCGCCGTGGCCTACCACGACGGCCCGCCGGAGATCCAGTTCGCTGGACGGCGCTGGCTGCGGGGGGTGATCCAGCCGGTGACGGCGCAGGAATGGACGGCCATGCAGTCGCGCCCGGATTGCGCCAGCTTCGGCTTCGCCGAGGCGGAACCGCTGATTTCATAGACCAGAGAGGACCCAGTCATGCAAGCCAAAGGCGCTTTGATGCAGCTCCTGCTCCAGCGGGAGAGCACGTTCCGCACCCTGCCGGGGGCCCCGGCGGCCTTCCGGATGCCCTTCACCCGCTACGGCGTCGGGCGCGACCCGAGGAAGCAAAAGGACCCGTCCATCAACAGCTCGCCCCTGCCGGGCAAGAGCGGCGCGGGCGATGCCATCGTCGAGGGGCCCATCACCTCGATCTTCGACCTACGCAGCATCGGCCACTGGCTGGCGCTCTTGCTGGGCGTGCCCACGGCGCACAAGGCGGTAACCAAGCAGCCGACCAACGTCACGGGGGTGACGATCCACTACACCCAGGCGGCCACGCCCGCGGGCAACGGCACGCTGGCCTACACAGCGGTGGGCACGACGCTCACTTGGACGGCCCAGGGCGAGACGGCCGGGGCGCCGGTCAACGTCTCCGCCGGCGGGCGCTTCACCATCCCCTCGGGCAGCGCCAACCACGGCCTGGTCGTGGAAGTGGCCGCGGCGAGCCTGCCCGTGGGCAACCAGTCCGACGCGGACATCGCCGTCTCCGCCACCCTCAAGGCCCACGCCTTCCCCTTCAACCTCACCGACCGCCCGACGGCGCTGCTCGAGCTGGGGCACACGGACACCGGGAAGTACTACCGCACCCTGGGCGCCTTCGTGAATACGCTCGCCTACGACCTCACCGCCCTGGAGCAGAACATCGAGATGGGCATCATCGCCGGCGCAGAGACGGAGGAGAACGCCGCCTGGGATGCGGCGCCCACCGCCTACGAGAGCGTGCGCGCGGCCGGCGCCGGCGGGTCCATCAGCAACGGCTACGACGCGAGCCTGGGGACGATCGTCGAAGGCAAGCTCAACTTCTCCAACAACGCCAAGGGCATGTCCGTGGCGGACAACCGCGAGGGCCACGGCCTCATCGACCAGGGGGAGATCACCCTGGGCGGCAGCCTCAAGGCGGTGTTCGACTCGGCCAGCGCCTACGCGCTCGCCCGCGCGAGCACGTCCACGCGCATGCGCCTGGGCAGCCAGGCGGCAAGCGGGGCCAACACCTTCGCCTTGTACTGGGATCTGCCCAACGCCGAGTTCATCGAAAAGACCGTGCCCAAGGAGGGCAAGAGCGGGATCTTCGTGGACCTGGAGTGGGCGGCCCACCGGGACACCGCCGGCAACCTGCCGCTGGTGACGCTGATCAACGACGTGGCGAGCTACTAAGCGAGCCCCACTACGCTACGGGAGGAAACGTGCTCAACCTGAAACCCAAGCAGAAAACCCGGATTGTCACCCATACCGAGTCCGGGGCGAGATTCGAGGTCCGCCACCTCACGCCGGCGAAGCGCGAGGCGATGCGCAACCGGCACATGAAGGGCGGTGAGCTGAAGCTCGTGGAGTACATGAAGGAGGCCGCCCAGTTCGCCATCGTCAATTGGTGGGAGGTGGGCAACAGCGGCGAGACTGCGGAGTGCAGCGACGAGAATAAGGAGGTGTTCGGCGCCAACTTCGCCACCTCGATCATGCCCTGGCTGCTGTCGGAGGCCGAGTCGCTGGACGTCTTCTTCACCGATGAGAAGGCGGCCGCAAAAAACGACTAGCGGCGCGCGCCCTCTGGGTGGCCGAGGGCGGGCCTGCCTACATCGCCGCGGTGGTGAAGAGCCACCGGGAAGTGCACCCGGATGATCTTCCGCCCGGTCTGGAGTGGGAAGCGGAGATATGGGACGAGCTGTGGGAGCGGGTGGATACGCAATGGCGTGTCGGGCCCGGTGGGCCGGTCGGGCTCGACTACAACCCGGCCATCGCCCTGATCCGCGCCCGGCGCTGGGATCTGCCGCTGGCGCTGGAGCTCCTCCAGGTGATCGAGAAGGTGATGCTGCAGGCGAGGCCGAGCGGTGAGTGAGAACGAAGTCCGGATCGACATCCGCGGCGACGCGGCGAGCTTCAAGCGGGCGTCGCAGGAGGCCGAGGTCGCCCTCAACAAGCTGCAGGCGGCCGGCGACCAAGTCTCCGAGGCCACCGCCCGTCAGCGGGCCGAGGGCGAGCGCTATCTGACCGGACTGCAGAAGCAGACGGCGGCGACCGAAGCGTTTCAGCGCGCCTGGTTTCAGAACGCGGCGGGGTTGAAAACCTACGAAACCGAACTGATTACCGCCTCCGACCGGGTGCAGCGCCTGCTCGACCGTTATGACCCGCTCGGCGCCAAGCTGCGGCAGCTGCAGTCGGATTTCGCCGCACTCAACAAGGCGGCGGCGGGCGGCGAGCTGGGCACCAAGCAGGATGCCGCGATCGACCTGGCCTACAAGCGGCTGAATGAGGAGATCGCCAAGACCAAGGGCCTCATGCAGCAGGCCGGCGCGGCCGGCGCGGAGGGCTTCGGCAGGCTGGCGGAGGGCGCCGATCGAGGCATGTTCGCCACCGCGCGGGCGCGGCGAGAGCTGATGGTGCTGGCCCGCGAGGCAATGAGCGGCGACTTTGCCCGCATGCCGGGCAGCTTTATGGTGCTGGCCCAGGCAATGGATCTGTCGGTGGGTTCGCTCCTCGGCCTGGGTGGGGTCATGGCGGGGACTGTCGGCACGGCGCTGGCCCTGGCCGTGGCCTACGACCGCGCCGCGGTCGAGATGCGCGAGATGAACAACGCGATCGCCGTTACCGGGAACTTCGCCGGAGTGACGCGCGGCCAGATGCGCGATCTGGCGCAGGGCATGGCCGATGCCGGTACGCTCACGATCGGCACCTCCAAGGAAATTGTCACGCAGTTGGTCGCCTCGGGGCGCCTCGGTACCGAGTCGATCCGCGCCGTCGCCCAGCTCGCCGAGGATTATGCGGAGGCAACCGGGCAGGAAGTGGACCGGCTCGCCCCTGAACTGTTGAAGTTGTTCGACGATCCGGCCAAGGGCGCGCAGACGCTGAACAGCTCCATGCATTTCCTCAACGTGACCGAGATGGAGCACATTCAGCATCTCGTGAGGACCGGACAGGAAGAACAGGCGCGCCTCCTGCTCGCGGCACAGCTCTCCGATCATCTATCCATGCACGTGCAACAGCTCGGCGTGCTCGAGCGGTCATGGGATGCCGTCAAGAAAGCCGGTTCGGCCGCCTGGGATGCGATGCTCGGCATCGGGCGCGATGACACCCTGCAGGACAAGATCAAGGTGGCCCAGGCCGAGGCCGAGGCACTTGCCGGCGTGAAGGGCACCCGCGAGGAGCGCCTGGCACAGGCCAAGCTCGACAATCTCTATGCGCAGCTCGCCGCCGAAAAGGCGATCGTCGCCAAAGAAAGCGAGATCAGCCAAGAGCAGGAACGGCAGGGGAAATCTCGCGCGGCCATTGAGCAGCGATCGCAGCTCTACGCCATCAGGAAACTGGAGGACGAACGCAAGCTGATCGAACTGCAACAGGTCGCCCAGAAGACGGAAACTGACACTGCGGCCCAGCGGGCCGAGAAGGATGCCCAGGCGGCCCAGAAAGCCGACGCGCTGCGCGTGATCGCCACGCAGATCGCGGACGCCTACCGCAGCATCGGCCAGGAATCCCGCCAGATGACCGAGGCCCGCCTGAATGGCGAGCTGAAGCTCTACGAGATCGCCATCAAGATGGGCCAGGAGGAGTCCGAGGCGCAACTCAAGCTCGGAGTCATCACGCAGGCTGAGCGTGACAAACAGGAGTTGGCCTTCGATCTGCAGTTGAATTACATCCGGCAGGCCGATGTGCTGGCGCGGGAGTCGGTCAGCGGGCTCACGAAGCTGGAGCGGGAGAGGCTCGCCATCAAGCTGCAGGAACTGAAGGCCGACGAGCAAGCCATCCGCCGCGCCGGAGAGAACACGGCGCTTGAAGATGCGCGCAAGAAGGCGCTGGAGGCGGCCAAGGCCCACAACCAGGAGGTGACCAAGGACCTGGATCTGGAGGAGCAGCACAGAAAGGCCGTGGAAAACTCCATTGGCGGCATCGATAAGCGCATCAAGCAGATCGAGTTCGAGACCTCCCTGATCGGCCTGTCGAACGCGGAGCGCGAACGGGCCGTCATCCTGCACGAGCTGGAAGCCCAGAAGGTGCTGCTCAGCGCCGAGGCCTACGAGGAGCTGCGGAAGCGGCTGGAGGCGGCCCTGGCGGCCAAGGCGGCCCGGCAGAGCGCCTTCGAGGCCGCCAAAGCGGCCGCCCAGGAGTGGGCGAAGCTCTACGACAATATCGAGCGCGGCCTGGTGGATTCCCTCTTCCGGGGATTCGAGCAGGGCAAGAGCTTTCTGGAGAGCTTCAAGGACACGATCAAGAACGTGTTCAAGTCGCTCACCCTGACCCTGGCGGTGCGGCCCATCCTGCAGCCGATGTACGCCGGCGTCGCCAACCTGTTCGGGGTCAACATGAGTCAGGCGGGTGGCTCCTGGGCGAACCTCGGCGGAGCCGGCAGCAACGCCTACAACATGCTCGGCACGGGCACCCCGGGCTATGGGGGCGGGATGATCGGCGGCGGCGCGGGGCTCTACGGCTCGTTCGCCACCTCCAGCATCGGCCAGTCGCTGGGCCTCTCTAGCCTGGTGGGCGACGGGGCCACCGGGGAGATCGTGGCGCAGCTCACGGGCGCCGGACAGGCCCTGGGCGCGGCGCTGCCCTGGGTGGGCGCGGCCATCGCCGCCGCGGCGATCCTCTCGGATGCACTGCACGAGCCCGCCCAGTTCCAGGGCCGCTTCGCCAGCGATCGCAGCCGCTCGGGCGCGCCCAGCCTGTATGAGGACAGCAAGGCGTTCGTCGATTCGCCGTTCGGTCGATTCGGCTTTTTGGACAATGGCACGAGCATCGCCAGCGGCGAGACCCTGCGCGGCCTGCTCCAGCCCATCGCCGCCATCGAGGCCTCCATCACCCAGCTCTACGGCCTGACCAAGGAGCAGATCGAGAGCATCGGCCAGGTGCTGGACGATCAGTCGCTGGACACTTCGGGCTGGGGCGGCGGCGAGCGCATCGTCCAGGAGGTGCTGCGACACCGGATGGAGACCATCTTCGGCGCCCTGGACGAGAACCTCGCCGCCTACGTGGCGACCCTGAGCGAGAACGGGGAGGAGTATGCGAAGCAGATCGGCAACCTGGTGGCCGCCCTGCCGCTGCTCAAGAACAGCCCGGTCCTCCAGGGCCTGGACACGGCCGCGGCCATGAACCTGATCGATCTCGCCGGCGGCGTGGACAAGTTCAGCCAGACGCTGGCCCGGTACGAGGACATCTTCCTGCCCAAGGCCGAGCGGCAGCAGCGGCTCACGGCCGCCCTGACCCGTTCGTTCGAGGCACTGAATCTAACGATGCCGAGCAGCAACGAGGGCTTCCATGATCTGGCCGAGGGCCTGGACCGCACGACGGAGGAAGGCCGCCGGCAGTTCGTCGGCCTGATCGCCCTGGCCGATGCCTTCGATCAATGGTCCCGGGCGGCGGCCGAGGCCCAGAAGGCGACCGAGGGCGCGGCCGGCGCGACGAACGACCTGGCCGCGGCCCAGAAGCTGCTGGTCCAGCGGCGCAAGGAGCAGATCGAGGACGCGCTGAACGCCGTCGATGCGGCGATGGCCGCCGTCGCCCGGGCGGTCGAGGCCGAGCGCGAGCGGCTGAACACCGAGTACGAGACCGAGCGCAAGCGCCTCCAGGACCAGGCCCAGACGGACATCCAGGCCCTGCAGGATCGGCTGCCGGCGGCCGAAGAACAGGTGCGGGCGATCCGCACCGTGTTCGACGCCATCGGCCGCTCGCTGGAGGCGGTGCAGGGCAAGTTCATCCAGTCCGAGGCCGCCCGGCAGGACGAGGCGCAGCGGGTACTCGATGCCGCGCTCGCGCACGCCCGGGCCGGCGGCTCGCTCTCGAACTTCGCGGGGCTGGAGGACGCCCTGCAGACGGTGACCGACGCCGGCACCGAGCTGTTCGCCTCGAGGGAGGACTACGTCCGGGCCCAGGCGCTGACGGTGGCCAAGTTGAAGGAGCTGAAGGAGAACGGAGGAGCGCAGCTCTCGGTCGCGCAGAGCCTGCTGCAGGCCCTGAAGCAGTCCATCGAGACCGTGCGCAGCACCTCGGAGGCGGAGCTGGCCGCCCTGGAGAGCCAGCACCAGGCGGACCTGGACCGGCTGGACCAGCAGCTCGCCCAGGCCCAGGCCCAGGTGGATGCCCTGCACGGGATCGACAACTCGGTGCTTTCGGTCGTGGAGGCGGTGAACCACCTGCAGTCGGCCCTCAGCGCCTACCGGACGGTGAATTCCGCCGGCGCAGGCGGCAGCGGCGGCGGCTCGGGCGGCACCATCCCGCGCAGCCCCGAGCTGGAGGCGCTCGGCAACCGGATGATCACGGTCGAACAGCTGTACGCGACCTACGCCGGCAAGCTCCCGAGCGAGATCGACCAGGAGGGCTATACGTACTGGCTGGGCCAGCTGGCCGTGAAAACCCCGCAGGAGGTGGCCGGGGACTTCCGGCGCACGGTGGACTACCTGAACAGCCTGACCGGCTTCGCCGATGGCGGCGTGGCCTCCGCGGGCGCCTACATCGCGGGCGAGCGCGGCCGCGAGCTGATCGTCTCCGACACCGCCACCCGCATCTACCCGGCCGAGCAGACTACTGCACTGATGGCCCGGCTGCGCGCGCCCGACGAGAACGGCGCCGCCCAGCTGGCCGAGATCCGCCGGCTGCGCGAGGAGAACGCGCGGATGCTCGAAGAGATGAACGAGCGCCTGGAAGCGATCGAGAACCACTCGCGGCGCACGGCCAACGCCACCAACGGCAACTCCGAGGCGCCGGTGCTGGTGGAGATCGCCCAATGAGGGAGGGCGTCCCCAGCGTGCTGGTGCCCATCCCGGTCACCGATGCCGTGCTCACCAGCAGCACGGTGACCGAGAACGACCATCCCGCGTGGGTGACCGGGGGTACCTATGCCGTGGGCGACCGCCGCATCCGCACCCAGACCCATCGCATCTACGAGTGCCTCCAGGCCCACACGGGCATTGCCACGGCGCCGGAGGACGATCCGACGCGCTGGCAGGACCTCGCGCCGACGAACAAGTGGGCGATGTTCGACACGGAATGCAGCACCCAGACCGTGGCCACCACCTCGCTGACGGTCGTGCTCGCCCCCGGCTTCTTCAACGCCGTCTCGATCTACAAGCTCACCGGCACCGACATCGGCGTCACGGTAAAGGATGCCCCGGGCGGGGCCGTGGTCTTCAGCTACAGCGGCAGCCTCGACGGGCCCTACGGCGACTGGTACGAATGGCTGTTCGGCCCCTACCGGATACAGACCAAGCTGATCCTCTCGGACATCCTGCCGTACCCGAACGCGGAACTCACCATCACCATCACCGCCGGGGTGGGGGAGGCGGTCGGCGTCGGTATGGTGGCGATCGGCGACCTGCGCCCGCTGCTCCTCGGCGACTGGGGCGGGACGGAGTACGGCTGCACCGTGGAGCCGGTCGACTACAGCTACATCTCGATCGACGAGTTCGGGGAAACGAAGATCAAGAAGCGGCGCAACGCCACCGACATGCGGATCAGCGTCGTACTGCCGAAGGACGACGCCACCTACGCGCTGGCGATCGTGCAGGAAGTGCTGGCCGTGCCGGCCGCCTGGATCGCCACCACCGCGCCGGGCTTCGACGGGCTCAACGTCTTCGGCCTTGGGTCCAGCCGCCTCTCCTACGACAGCAACCGCAAGGCGATCTTGCAGCTTAACGTGAAAGGGCTCATCTGATGCCGACCGCACCGACCCCCGTGACGACGGCGCCGACCGTGCCGGATCGCGCAAACCGTTCGACCTTCGCCAACGACGCGACCAATTATGCGACGTGGGAAAAGGATCATCTCGTTCCCGAGATCAATGCGCTGGCCGAGAACGTCTATGACAACGCCGGCGAAGCGGCGGCGAGCGCGACGACGGCGACGACCAAAGCCACCGAGGCCTCAGCCAGCGCCGCCAGCGCCGCGGCGGCGGCGAACGTCAGCAAATGGGTGAGCGGTCAGAACTACACCGAGGGCACGAACGTCTGGAGCCCGACGGATTTCCAGACCTATCGGCGCACGGTCACGGGGGCAGGTACGACCGACCCGTCGCAGGACACGACGAACTGGGAACGCATCACCTCGACGAAATCGGCGTTGATCAAGGTGACGCCCGCGTCGGCGGCGGGCGCGGTGACGCTGAACCGGCAACTGGGCAACCTGTTTGCCCTGACGCTGACCGAGAACATCACCGCGGTGACGGTCGAGAACATCCCGGCGGCCGCCGACGAGATGATTGTCACGCTGGCCTACAGCGGCCCCTATACCCTCACCCGTCCGTCGAGCTGGAATACCGGTGGCGTCAACGCGTTCCAGGCCTTCACACCCTATGATGGCCTGGGCGACATTCTGCGCCTGGTCACCCAGGACACGGGCGCAGGCATGACGATCATGGAGCATCAGCGCGGCGTGCCCGTGTCGGCCACGCCGATGCGCTTCTGGGTCTCGAACCTCTCGGGAACGACGGGTCTGGCCGACGACTACTCCGGTGTGGTGGTTGACAGCGCGGGCGCGATCTACACCGTGCAGCCGGGCACGGTCAGTCCCGGCCTCGTCAAACGCGGGCGCGATGCCTCGGTGTCGTGGCAAAAGAAAATCGGAAACGTTCAGCATTTCCAGGCCAAAGCGCTGCCTGCTGGTGGCGTGGTTATGCGTGGGTATTACACGGGCTTTCAGCGTACCGGCTTGCTCAAGCTGGCGGCCGGCGGCACTTTCCAGGCCTTCGCGAAAGCGGGGGCGTACACGACGACGCCCTCCAATCAGAACAACTTTCCCGGCATGCTGCACGTCACGGCCGATGCGGTTTACGTGGCCGAACTGCTCCAGAACGGCACGTGGCAGACGGGCGTGAGTGCTGTCCTCTACAAGCTGGACCTCGCGCTCGCCCTGCAATGGAAAAGCGGCGTCTACCAGGCCGCCGGCCACTGCCTCGGCTGTCCCGCCGTCACCGCCGACGCCGCCGGCAACGTCTATTTCGGCTTTTCGCATAGCGAGAACTCCGGGCACACGCTGCAGAAATACTCCGCTGCGGGAGTCAAGCAGTGGGGCTACCGCTTCACAGGCGGCAGCACCAACCCGGGCATCGTCGGCATTTTCGTTGATGCCACCACCAACCGCGCCATGACCGTCCTGCACGAAAGCGGCTACAACGTGGCCTGGTCCCTGGGCACGCCGGGGACGTGCGACTGGTACCGCTCGGGCATCGCCTCCGGCGAGACGGTTGTCTGCGCCAAGCAGGTGGGCGACACCGTATGGTGTGCCACTCAGGGCGGCTACGTGTTCGGGCAGAAGTTCGACGGCAGCGTCGTCAACGGGTTCCGCATCACCCGCAGCGGCCTCACGCTGAAAGCCCTCGACCGCGACCAATGGGGCAATTGGTTTTTCGTGTTCACCGATGGCGCAGCCCAGGAGGTGGTGGTCGTGCCCTGGGACGTGGCCAACTACTACGGCACCTATGCCGGCACCTACACCCTCGCCGCCTACGTGCCGGGTGGCTCCCTGACCACCCCGGGCGGGGCGCTATCCGCCGAGGTGACCACCACCGCCACCCCCGCCCAAACCTTCACCGCTGATGGCGATCCCACTGCGGCGACCGCCTACACCTACACCAAGACGAGCGTGCTATGACAGCTAAATCACTGTGGTACGACCCTGCGGGCGCGACCCTCTTCGAAACCGACAACCCGGCTGCGGCCCGCGCCTCCGGTGCCCTGCCCGTGGCCATCGAGCCCGAGCCCACACTGCCGCCTACGCAACGCGCCGTGCGCAGCGCCATCACCATCGTCGCCGGCGTGGCGGTGCTCGGGTGGGCCGTCGAGGACCTGCCGCTGGGGGAAGCGCGGGCGGCGATCATGGCCGATGCGGACCGGATCGCCAAGGGCAAGCGGGATGGGGTCGTCGCCGCGATCAGCCCGGCCGAGATGGCGAGCTGGCCCATCAAGCGAGCCGAGGCTCTGGCCTACGACGCCCTGGGCGTCAATGCCACGGACGCCGATGCGCCGCTGCTCGCCGTCGAGGCCCAGGCGCGGGGATGCAGCACGGCGGCACTGGTCGCCAGGGTGTTGGCCAAGGCGAACACACTCTCGGCCCTGGAGGCGGCCATCGCCGGGCACTGCGGGGCCATCCAGGACCAGGCCAACGCGGCGGCCACGCTGGCCGATCTGGCGGCCATCGACGTTAACGACGGGTGGCCGGTGTGACGGTCGCCCTGCTCGCCCTCCTGGCCGTGGCGCTGGCCCTGGCGCTGGGTGCGGCCTGCGCTACGAGTGGGGGGCGCATCTACACGTCGACGGGCTGGCACTGGTGGCTGGTGCGGAGGCGCCCGTGAGACGCCGCGCGGGCCTGCTCGCCGTCTGGCTGCTGTGCGTCGCCTGCGCACTCATCTCGCTCGGCTGGATGCTGGCCGCCGCCCTCGCCGGCAGCGAGCGTGCCTGGCGCATCGCGCTCGGCTACGACCGCGTCGGCAACGCTACGGCGGGCGGGGACGACGGGGAGTACATCAGCAGCCGCTGCTACCTTCGCCTCTGAACTACTTGAATAGTGACAGCAGCGCGAGCTGCTTCTCCGGCGGCATGCGGCGAAACACGGCAACCATCTGCCGCTCAGCGTCTGACATGCCCTCCGAATACCCTTGTTGGCCTCCCTGATGCACTGTGTAGCCATTGGTCGGCACGCGTACGGGCTGCTCCAGGCTCGATCGCAGCCGCGCCACGATCTCCTGGTTGAGGCTGCGCCCGTTTATCTTGGCTTCGCGCTGGAGCGCTTCTTTTAGTTCGTCCGGCATGCGGACGCCGAAGGGCGCCGTCTCTCTGATTCCCATGCCGGCTCTCTCTGCGGTGATTACACGGTAACTACACACCGAAGTTTAGGGAAGGCTGTTGACTTCCATGATGTTGCGGTGTAATCATGTGCACAAATGACTTCACGGAAGACGCTTGGCATGGTCGTAGGCAAGGAAGGCGTGTCGGTCGTGGTCCGCTTCCCGCGGGAACTGCTGGAGCGGCTGACGGCGGCCGCCCGCAGGAACGGGCGCAGCCGCAACACGGAGATTGTCATGCGTCTGACCCGCAGTGTTGGGGAGCGAAAGAGAACGAAGTAACAACAACCCGCCGGAGGTTGGCGCCTCCGGCGGGCTAGTGGTGGCGGGCACCACGGCAGGCAGCCTCAGTATCCGCCGCCACCCTTAGAGCGAATAGGGGAGAGTCGATGGCGGATTCACGCATTCCGGCGGACGTTTGCGACGCCGTGTATCGGGTGGTCAAGGACTTCGGCGCGGAACGCCTGGCGGCGGCCACGGGCACGCCGGCGGGCACGATCTACAACAAGGCCAACCCGAACGAGTCCTCCCACCACAAGCCGACCCTGGCGGACGGCATCCTGTGGACCAATCTCACCGGCGACATCCGCATCGCGCAGGCCGTGAGCCGCGCCACGGGCGGCGTGCACGTGGATCTGCGCGGCCTGGCCGAGCAGTCGGATGAGGCGCTGCTGGATCTGCTGCTCCTGCGCGGACGGGAGGAGGGCGAGGCCGACCGCGTGCTGGCCGAGGCGCTGGCCGACGGGCGCATCTGCCGCCGTGACTTCGAGCGCATCCACAAGGAGGAGCTGGAGGCGGTGGCCGCCCGCCTGACGGTGCTCTACCGCCTGGAGGGCATGGCCCGTGGCTAAGCCCGCGCCCGCCGCCCTGGCCGCCCGGGGCCTCATCACCATCACGGACAACCTGCCGCCCGGGGCGGGGCTGGACCTCGCCCGGGACTTCGTCCGCATCTTCCGCGCCGAGATCGAGGTGCAGGTGCTCGGCTTGTCGCCCCTCGGAGGCGTCCCATGCGCCCGCAAGCCCCTTCCCGGCAGCTCGCCCTCCCGATGAACGTGGAGATCCCCGAGGCGCTGCTGCGGGCGGCGCACGCGGCCTGCGGCCTCTCCCTGCCCTTCGAAGAGGCGATGGCCTCGCCCACGGGCATTGCGACGGCGCTCAAGGTGGTGGCGCGCGCCGTCTGGCGGGCCCCGCGCGGAGGCGGCGCTGATGCCGGTCCGGCGCCGACTGGCGCGCTCTATTTTCCTGCTGCCGGGGGTGTGCGACCCCGCCCCGGCGGCCTGTGTTGGCTGGGGTCGCAATCCATCAGGAGCGAACCATGGATAGGTATTTGACCGAGGAGGAGCAGGGGCGCCTGCTCCGGATCCTCAAGGAGGCGGCCGGACGCGGGCCGCTGGCGCGCCGCGACGATGCGGTGACCCGGGCGCTGGTGCACTCCGGCCTGCGCATCGGGGAATTCTCGCTGGTGACGGTGGGGGACGCCCTGGCGGCGCTGCGCACGAAGTATCTCTTCGTGCCGCGCGAGCACCGCAAAGGCGATTCGAAGGGCGCGGCGGACGATCACCTGGTGTTCCTGACCCGGCCGCTGCGCCGGGCGTTGGAAGACCTGCTGCGGGTGCGCCAGGAGATGCATCCGGCGGACTGCCGGGAGGCGGACCCCCTGGTGCTCTCGCGCCACGGCCGGGCGCTGTGCGTGAGGAGCTACGAGCTACGGATGGCGGCCTGGGGGCAGGCGGCGGGCCTGCCGCCGGGGTTCTCGCCCCACTGGCTGCGCCACACGCTGGCGATGAACATCTACAACCGCTCCACGGCGAAAGACCGCATGAGCATCATTCAGCGGGCGCTGGGGCACCGCTCGATCGCCAGCACGGCCATCTATGCGAAACCCTCGCGGGAGGAGGTGGATGCGGCGTTGGAGGAGGCGGCGGGGGGCGCCGGACGGGTAAGCCGCGCGCAGCTGCGCCGGGCCTGGGCGGGGAGGGCGGCAGCATGAGCGCACAAGCACAACCCGGCGCCGGTGCCGGCACCTATCGCCCGGCCACCCCGGACATCGAGGCGCAGCCCCTGGCGGCCCTGCGCTACGCGCCGCCCAACCCGGACGCGATCATGCGCATCACCTCGGAGATGCCGCGCCGCCAGGTGGCGAAGTTCCACGCCTTCTGGCACAGCGACACCTGGGAGCGCGCCCAGGCGGCGCGGGAAGCGAAGCTCTCGGAGTGCACGAAGTCGGTGGCGATGCTGCTCAACACGGCGCGCCAGCACAAAAGCACCAGCGGCGGGCGCGTCTGCGCCACGGTGCTGGCCTCGCTCTACAACGGCGAGCGGGTGAAGTTCGATCTGTCGGACCTGAAGCGCCTGGACATGGACCTCTTCGAGCACGCCCTGAACACGATGCGGGTCTGCTACGAGCTTTCCATGGAGCCGCACCAGTTCTTGGAGGACGGCGGCCGGCTCATCGAGGAGATGATCGCCGACTGGGGGCTGGAGAAGAAGAAGCGGAGGCGGGCATGAGCGATCCCAAACACCTGGACCGCTGGTGCGCGCTGCGCGACGCCGTCAAGGCCAGCACGGGGCGGGCGCTGAAGGGCTATGCCATCGTCGCCATCGATGGCCGGGGCGAGCTCTACTACGGGGCCGACTGGATCGAGTGCACGAACAGCGAGGCCGCCCGCATGGCCGACAAGCTGAGCGGCATGGCCTCGCACATCCGCCAGGCCTTGAAGGGGCGCGCCGATCCGGTCCTGGATGCCAAGCAGCGCCCGGGCGATGCGGAAGTGACAGCGGACCTGCTCGGGCTGGTGGGCATCAGCGTCTCGTCCGAGATCGTTTCCGTCTGGACAGAGGAGCAGGTCCAGGCGGCCGAGGACTGGGCCGCCGCGGCCCATCTGGAGGCCTCGGACAACGACGTGAAGGCGCCGCCCATGCCAGGCTTTCTCCGTCCATACGGCGCGGAGGCGACTCAATGAGACCCGACATCCTCACCATCTCCGGCCGCTACTTCAACTTCCTCACGCCGGAAGAAAACGAGTTCAGCATCGCGGACATCGCTTATGCCCTGAGCAACCAGGGCCGCTTCACCGGACACACCAGCGAGTTCTACTCGGTGGCCCAGCACTGCGTGCTCTGCAGCTACCTGGTCCCGGAGCAGGACCGCCTCGCCGCGCTCCTGCACGATGCCGCGGAGGCCTTCCTGGGCGACGTGTCCGCGCCGCTCAAGCAGCTCCTTCCCGACTATCGGGCCATCGAGGCGCGGGTGGAGGCCGCGGTGCTGCCGCGCCTGGGCGTGCCGCTGCCTCTGCCGGCTTCCGTGAAGCATGCAGACCTGGTGATGCTGGCCACCGAGCAGGCCTTCCTCATGCCGGGCCACGACGACGAATGGCCCCTCACCAACGGCATTTCCCCCGCCTTCGACTGCATCATCCCCTGGGAGTCGAAGAAGGCGCGCCAGGCCTTCCTGGATCGCTACGCCGAGCTCGTCGCGGAGGTGCCGCGATGACCCCATGGCAAGACATCGTGAACGGCGCCTTCGAGGCCGCGGCGGGCTTCGCCGTGCTCAACCACTGCTTCGCCCTGCACCGCGACAAGGCCGTGCGCGGGCTCTCCGTGGCCAGCACCGCCTTCTTCACCCTGTGGGGCCTGTGGAACCTCTACTACTACCCGCACCTGGATCAGTTCTGGAGCTTCGCCGGCGGCGTCTTCATCACGATCGCCAATGCGATCTACGTGGGGATGCTGGTGCACTACACGGGCGGCTGGCGCGGGGTCTACGAGCGCATTGCCTTGAGGGTGTGGGCATGAGCCGGCCCCTCCTGACCGCGGAGCAGGTCGCCGAGATCGCCCGGATCTACGACGGCCGCACGGAGACCGTCGAGGTCCTGATGGCCAAGTTCGGCGTCCGGCGCCACAACATCTACACGGCAGCCATGCGCGGCGGCTACAAGACGGAGCGCCAGCGCATCGAATGGACCCCGGAGAAGGACCAGTACCTGCGCGACAACTGGGGCAAGCTGCCGCCGGCGGAGATCTACGCCCACCTGGGCGTCAAGCCGGGCACGACGTCGGTGTTCAACCGGCTCAAGCGCATCGGCCATTCGACCCGGCACAACGAGGACTTCACGATCTACGACCTCGAGCACCTGACGAAGCTCGATCACCGGCTGTGGCGGCGCTTCATCGATGACGGCTGGCTGAAGAGCTACCCCGAGTACGGCCGCAACGGCGACATATGGTCGCGGCGGGTGAAGACCGAGCGGCTCGGCGCCTTCCTGCGCGCCCATCCGGAGGTATTCGACTACCGCGCCGCCGACCGGTACGTGCGCGGCGTGCTCGAGCTGGACCGCCTGCCGGCGCCGCCGAAGTTCATGCGCGTGACCTGCCGCTCGGACGCCTGGCGCGACGGCGTGAAGCCGACCCCGGCCGGCTACAAGGTCCACCACGGCGAGCTCGAGCTGGTGGAGCGCGAGCACCGCTACAGCCTGGAGAGCTGTGCCGCGGCCGGCGGCACGGACTTCTGGGCGCTGATTTACACGTCCCCCTCCTGCCCGCGCTGCGGCAGCAAGGTCTCGCGCTTCAGCGAGAAGGCCGTGTTCTCGGACGAGGCGCCGGACGATGGCGACACCCTGGCGGCGGTCGCCGGCAAGCTGGGCCTCGCCTGGCGCGACGGACGCTTCTGGACGGCGCAGGGCGAGCCGGTGAGCGAGGAGGAGCTGCTGCGCTACGTCTTCAGCACCAAGCGTCAGCCGGGCAAGGCCTTCCGCACCTTCCGGCGCCTGCTGGAGGCGGGCATGACGGTGGCGCCGCCCAACCCCGTGTCAGGCGATCGCGTCCTGCCCAACGTGCTGCGCTACGAGCTGCGGGAAGGCCAGCAGCGCGCCTTCGAGGCCTTCCTGGCCAGCGGCAACGTCGGCATCTATTGGCCGCCCGGGATCGGCAAGATGTATTTCCTCGGCATGGCCTTCACGCGGCTCGCGGGCGAGCACGTGCTGTTCGTGCACACCCGGACCATCCGCGAGCAGTGGATCGCCTTCTTCAAGGCCCACGGCTCCGTCTCGGTCGCCTACGTAAAGACCCCGCACCACTACCGGGTGGACATCCGCGACGGCGCCGGCGACATCCGCAGCGTGGTGCGCATCTACAGCTACCAGACGCGGGTGCGCTTCGATGAGGCCCGGTTCGTGGTGGCGGGCTTCGACGAGGCGCAGTTCCTGCCGGGCGACAACGCCAGCCGCCTCTCGATGATCGGCGCGGAATACCGCGTCGGGCTCTCGGCCACGCCCTTCCGCGAGGACGGGCGCGCCGACCTGATCC
Source organism: uncultured Rhodocyclaceae bacterium (assembly GCA_964479195.1). Classification (GTDB taxonomy): domain Bacteria; phylum Pseudomonadota; class Gammaproteobacteria; order Burkholderiales; family Rhodocyclaceae; genus Desulfobacillus. The sequence goes on along the minus strand of CAYZLI010000007.1, from coordinate 15,286 downwards.
AGATGATGACCGGGCGCGCCCTGGGCGAGGACTGGCAGGAGTTCAAGGACGCCGGCCAGATCCACGACGTGCCGGTGCGCGTGCTGATCGTCCAGGACCTGGAGCAGAAGCACCGGGCCCTGCCGGGCCTGCTCAACGGGCACAAGACGATCGTCTTCTGCGACGCGATCGCGGACGGCCAGCGCATCGCCGAGGAGCTGGGCATCCCCTTCATTCACGCCGCGACCAACAAGCGCCTGGAGGTGCTGGCGGAGCACCGGGCGGTGGCCATGTCGCGGGTGGGCGACTGCGGCATCGACACCCAGGACCTGGAGGAAGTGATCGAGTTCAACTTCCACCACGGCAGCCGGGCCCAGTCCCTGCAGCGCCTGGGGCGCCTGCTGCACGCCCGCAAGCCGCTGCGCCACACCGTGATGATGACGGTGAAGGAGTTCTCGCTCTACCACAAGCGCCTGTCGGCGCTCGAGGCGAAGGGATTCCCCATCCGCATCGATATGTACCGCGAGCGGCCGCGCCGCGGCCGTCCGCCGGCGCCGAAACCCGTGAGCATGTGGGCGCAACTACTCGGTGTGACGCCGGCGCCGAAGAACCACCCGCCGCGCGAGACGGCGGCGCAGAAGCGGGCGCGGGTGATGCGCCGGGTCCAGGAACGCGCAGGCGCGGGGGGGGCGGCATGAGCATCGAACAAGTGGAACGTGCGGCGGGGAACGCCCCGGTGGTGATCGGGCTGAGTGTGGCGCAGAGGGGTGTGCGATGAGCGATCTCTTCACCACCGGCCGCCGCCTGCAGATGACCGAGGGCATCGATCTCACCGTCCAGTCCATGCAGGCCTACGGGCAGGACCACGAGCACTGGGGCATCGCCTGGTCCGGCGGCAAGGACAGCACGGCCACGCTGACGCTGCTGCTCTGGCTCCTGGAGTCGGGGCGCATTCCCCGGCCCCGGACCCTCACCGTGTTCTACGCGGACACCCGCATGGAGCTGCCGCCCCTGGCGATCGCCGCCCGCTCGCTCATGGATGACCTGGCCGAGCGCGGCATCGACGTGCGCGTGGTGCGTGCGCTGCTGGACAAGCGCTTCCTCGTCTACATCCTCGGCCGGGGCGTGCCGCCGCCCAACAACAACACGCTGCGCTGGTGCACCCGCCAGATCAAGGTGGACCCGATGGCCCAGGCGATCGCCGAGGAGATCGGCCGCCTTGAGGGAAGCGTGCTGATGATCACCGGCGTGCGCCAGGGCGAGAGCGCGATCCGCGACCGGCGCATCGAGATGAGCTGCGGCAAGGACGGCGCCGAGTGCGGGCAGGGCTGGTACCAGGAGGTGCTGCCCAACGCCAAGGGCGTGCGCGGGCGCATCGCCACCCTGGCGCCGATCCTGCACTGGCGCGTGTGCCACGTCTGGGAGTGGCTCAAGCACTGGGCACCCCAGGCCGAGTTCGGCGACTGGTGCACCGCCGCGGTGGCCGATGCCTACGGCGGCGACGAGGCCGAGGAGATCAACGCCCGCACCGGCTGCATCGGCTGCCCGCTGTCGCAGCAGGAGAAGGCCCTTAACACGATCCTGCGCAGCCCGCGCTGGGCGCACCTGGAGCCGCTCAAGGGCCTGAAACCCCTCTACCGGGAGTTGCGCGAGCCGCAGCACCGGCTGCGCAAGCCGGGCCTGGAGCCCCTCAAGGGCGGCGGCTTCGCCAAGAACCCGCAGCGGCTCGGCCCGCTCACCTTCGAGGCGCGGCGCATGGCCCTGAACCGGATCCTGCGCATGCAGATGGAGGTGAACGAGCTTGCGGCCCGCCACGACCGCCCGACCATCGACCTGCTGAACGGCGAGGAGACCGCGCGGATCCTCGAGCTAATTGCGGCCGGCACCTGGCCGGACGGCTGGAACGGCGACGAGCCGACCGGCGATGTTCCCCTGGACCAGGTCTTCGCCAACGGCGCGGTGCAGCCGCTGCTCTTGAGGTGAAATCCCATGGCTGACAAGTCCGCCATCGAATGGACCGACGCCACTTGGTCGCCGGTCACCGGCTGCGACCCGATCTCGCCCGGCTGCAAGCACTGCTATGCCAAGCGGGAGGTAGAGAGCCGCTGGTCGAAGAACCCGCGCAGCGTGTGGTACGGCCGCGCCTTCAACGACGTGCGCTGCCACCGCGAGGCACTGGCCCAGCCGCTGCAGTGGAAGAAGCCCAAGCGCATCTTCGTCTGCCCGCGGGCGGACCTGTTCCACGAGGACGTGCCGTTCGAGTTCATTGCCGCCATTTTCGGCTGCATGAGCCACGCCAGAAGACACACTTTTCAGGTTCTAACCAAACGTCCGGCGCGAATGCTTGAATTCTTCGACTGGCTATCGGCTCAGACCCACCATAGAGAGGCGTGGGTAGCCCAAGTAAACCATGCCGAATTCATTTGCGGAGAACCAAAAGGGGCACCGCAACAGCGAACAAAGCGCCGTCGAAGCGATGGCGATCGCTGCTTACTACGATCAGGTATCCATCGCCAACGGCGGCCGGGTACATGGTTCTCACTATCGCGACTGGCCGCTGCCAAACGTCTGGATCGGCGTCAGCGTCGAGGACCAGGCCACGGCCAACGAACGCATCCCGCTGCTGCTGGAGACCCCTGCGGCGGTGCGCTGGGTGAGCGCCGAGCCGCTGCTCGGGCCGGTCGATCTCACCAATGTGTATCTTTCCATGATCGAGTACTACACAACGCTCGTTGACAACCTAGATTGGGTCGTCGTCGGTGGCGAATCCGGCCCCAAGGCCCGCCCCATGCACCCGGATTGGGTGCGCTCCCTGCGCGATCAGTGCGCCGCGACTGGCGTGCCATTTCTGTTCAAGCAGTGGGGCGAGTGGATTCCCGCCGAGAGTGACGATAACGGCGACGGAGAGGGGCGAGTGTGGTTCCCGGTCACCAGCGAGGCCCGCGTCGGTAAGAAGCGGGCTGGACGCCTGCTCGATGGCGTGCTGCACGACGCCTACCCGGAGGTGCCGCGATGATCCCCGCTCTCAGCATCCGCCAACCCTGGGCCTGGCTGATCGTCAACGGCCACAAGGACATCGAGAACCGAACCTGGGCGACCAGCTTCCGCGGCCGGCTGCTGATTCACGCCGGCAAGGTGCCGGACAAGTGGTCCGAGGCCGACTACGTCACCTGCGAGGAAGAGTACGGCATCGCCGTGCCGCGCGATCTGCCGCTCGGCGGAATCGTCGGAGAGGCGAGGGTAATCAACTGTGTCGAGAAGTCCGATAGCCGGTGGTTCACCGGCCCCTTCGGCTTCCTCCTGCGCGATCAGAAGGTCCTGACCTTCGTGCCGCTGCGCGGGCGGCTCGGCTTCTTCAACGTCGATCCGGAGACCCTGCGGAAGGGGGGCATCCATGAGCATGATCGTCAAGCAATCCACGGCGACTCGACATGAGCGCCGGTGGGGGGTTGTTGAGTTGAACGACGGGCCAGGTATTGAACCAACCACTACACAAGGAAGGAACGAACATGAAATCCTCTACCGCTGAAGCGCTTCCCTCTATCGGCGCCCCCATGACCGGCGGTTTCTACGTCGGACGCATCCGCGTCGACGGCCAGTTTTTTGCCCTGATCGTCGCGCCGAAGGACGAAGGCGAACATAAGGACAGTGCCTGGATCAGCCGCGGCAAGGACGTGCCCGGCGCCAAGTCCTACTTCGACGGCCACGCCAACACGCTCGCCATGGCCGCCGCTGGTAGCAAGCTGGCCAAATGGGCGCAGGACCTGCGCATCGGCGGCGCCGAGGACTGGTATCTGCCAGCCCAGGACGAGCTGGAGATCCTCTACCGCCACCTGAAGCCCACCACCGAGAAGAACTGGTGCTACGCCAGGTCCGGCATCAACCTCACCGCCGGCGAGCCGACCCGTCCCTATACGCCTGACTTCCCGGTGCAGACGCCGGACGAGCTGTTCCAGTCCGGGGGCGCCGAGGCGTTCGATCCGGTTTGGTACTGGAGCTCCACGCAGCACGCCGGCAACGCCGACTCTGCCTGGGCGCAGCACTTCGACTACGGCTGCCAGAGCGTCAACCACAAGGGCAATGCCTTCCGCGCCCGCGCCGTCCGCAGAGTAGCCATTTAGCCCTTCATCAATTCAGTCATTCGGAGACGCCATGAGCAAAGCACCCGAAGCCGTGACGCTGGAGATCGCCGGCGCCAAGCTGACCGTCAATACCCGCGAGCTGTTCCTCGCATGGCTGGACCGGCACCTCGCCATGCCGGAGGAGGCTGTCGCTGCCCATCCCGGCCGCCCGTCCCTCGGCGAGGGTGAACACTACGCCGGGATCCTCCTCGGCAAGGACGGCGCGCCGGACCAGCACCTGATCCTCCTGCCCGGGGAGCCCGAAGACATCAACTGGCAAGACGCCAAAGCCTGGGCAGCAAAGGCCGGCGGCGAGCTGCCCGCGCGCCGTGAGCAGTCCCTCCTGTTCGCCAACCTCAAGGAACAGTTCAAGGGTGCCTGGTACTGGTCCTGCGAGCAGCACGCCGGCACCGCCGACTATGCCTGGGCGCAGAGCTTCAGCAACGGCGGCCAGTTCAGCTACCACGAGGGCCATGCCTTCCGCGCCCGCGCCGTCCGCAGAGTAGTCATTGAGTAATTCAACCCTTTAGTTTTTTCAGCATGGGTCTCCACACCTCGCTTCCGATCTACAAGGTCGCCTACGACCTGCTCGATGCCGTCACGGACCTCGTCAAGAACATGCCGCGCGACTTCAAGGGGTCGATCGGCGGCAAGGTCCGCGACGAATGCGTCGAGATCGTGGTGCTGATCTTTCGCGCCAACTGCGCGCGTGACAAGGCGCCGCACCTGGGCGCCCTGATCGAGCGCCTGCAGGTGGCCGAGCTGCTGCTGCGTCTCTCGCGGGACAAGCGGTTGATCTCGACGAGCCAGTACGCCAAGGCCATCGAGCTCACCAACAGCATCGGCAAGCAGGCCAGTGGATGGCGCAAGTCCGCAATGTCGCCCGCTGCATGACGGTCACGGCCACCATGCCTGTGCGATCTTTTGATCTGGTCGTGCCGCTGGCTCACGAGGCCACCGAGATGCGCGCCACGGAGACCGCAGGCTGCAGCCTGGTCGGGTCCGGCGCAGTTGCCCCGCTGAGCGATCGGTGGGGCGACGTGGACTGCACGAATGGACGCAGCACGCCGGCAACGCCGACTATGCCTGGGCGCAGAACTTCAACAACGGCAACCAGAACAACAACCACAAGGACAATGCCTTCCGCGCCCGCGCCGTCCGCAGATCACCCCTCGCGCCACCCTGCTGATTTTTCTTTCGCGGACCTGGTCCAGGCCTACGTGGACTGCCGGCGCACGAAGCGCAACAGCCCTTCCGTGCTCGCCTTCGAGCAGGACCTGGAGCGCAACCTGTGCCGGCTGCACGACGAGCTGCAGGAGGGCCGCTACCGGCCCGGGCGCTCCCTCTGCTTCGTCATCACCCGGCCGAAGTGCCGCGAGGTCTGGGCGGCCGCGTTTCGTGACCGCATCGTCCATCACCTGCTGCACAACCGGATCGCCCCGCGGTTCTACGCCAGCTTCATTGCCGACTCCTGCGCCTGCATCCCCGGCCGCGGCACGCTCTACGCCGCCCGGCGCCTGGAAGCGAAGATCCGCAGCGTCACCGAGAACTGGCATCGACCGGCCTGGTACCTGAAGCTTGACCTAGCGAACTTCTTCGTCAGCATCGACAAGCGGATCGTCTTCGAGCTGCTCGCCCGCCGCGTCACAGAGCCCTGGTGGCTAGGGCTGGCCGAGACGGTGCTGTTCCATGACCCGCGTCAGGACTTCGAATACCGGGGCGATCCGGCCAGGCTGGAGCGGGTGCCACCCCACAAGCGCCTGACCAACCAGCCGGCGCACCTGGGCCTGCCCATCGGCAACCTGTCGTCGCAGTTCTTCGCCAACGTCTATCTCGATGCGTTGGATAAGCACGTCAAGCACGACCTGCGGGCGCGGCGCTACATCCGCTACGTGGACGATTTCCTGCTGCTGCACGAATCGCCCCAGTGGCTCAACGCCGCGCGGGCGGACATCGAGGCATGGCTGCCGGCGCACCTGGGGGTACGGCTCAACCCGGCCAAGACGATCCTGCAGCCCATCGCCCGCGGCGTGGACTTCGCCGGACACGTCATCAAGCCCTGGCGGCGCGCGCTGCGCCGGCGCACGTTCCATGAGGCGCTGAGCCGGCTCGCCGGCATAGAGCCCGAGGCGCTCTACGAGACCGCCAACAGCTACTTCGGCCTGCTGCGCCAGTCCAGCCATAGCCACGCCGACCGCGCCCGCATGGCGAACCTGCTGCGCCGGCGCGGACACTCGATCGACCGTTACCTCACGAAGACTTTCCGGAGAACAAAATGACATTTCAAAACCGCGTGCATGTCCGCTGCCCGCGATGAGGACGCCCAACAAAATGAATGACTCTCTCACCGAGCTATCCCTCTCAGCGATCGCCGCCTTCTCCGCCTCCGTCCGGCTGCATCGCGCCTTCGGCCACCTGGTCGCGGCAGCGGCCGGCTCGCTGCTGTGCGTGCCGCTGCCCCTGGCCGCGGGCGACCTGCGCGCCGTGGTGGACGGCTGCCCGGTGCCCTGGGAGGAGGTGTGGGCGCTGCTCTCCGGCCGGCCGGAGGCGCTGCGCCTCACCCACGCGTCCGGCATCCGCTTCGCCCAGGTCTGAACAAGATGGCAACCATCGAGGAATTGAAGTCCCGCATCGATCTACACGACCTGGCGGCCTGGCTGGGCCTGAAGCAGGCGCCGAGCAAGAACTACTTCGCCTGGACGCGCCAGGAGAAGAACGCCTCAATCTCGATCTACGACAAGGACGGCCGGCGCGGCTGGAAAGACCATACCTCGGGCGAGGGCGGCTCGGCGGTGGATCTCGTGATGTCGGTGCGCGGGGTCGAGGTGGGCGAGGCGGTGCGGCTGCTGCACGAGTATGCCGGCATCCCCCTGGAGCGCACGCAGCCCCAGGAGGCGCCGCGGGAGAAGACGCGGGCGGAGTACATCGCGGAGAAGTGCCTGGCGGACCCGGCGCCGGCGCGGGACTACCTGCTCTCCCGCGGCATCACGGAGGAGGTGATTGCACGGGCGATCAAGACGCGGGCGATCGGCTTCAACATCTGGACCTCGGATCGGATCGCCGCCGGTGAGCCCATGCATGGCGGGCCGGCAGCGGCCTTCATCGTGCGCAGCCTCAACCCGGGGCACATCCAGGCGGTGGATCTGCGCTACCTGGATCCGGCCCTGAACGGTGGGCTGAAGACCCAGTGCCAGGGAGACAAGTCGGGGCACGGCTTCACGGCGGACATCCGCTGGCTGGCGAAGGCGAAGACCGTGGTGCTGGTGGAGAGCTCGATCAACGCCCTGTCGGTGGATTCGGCCGGCCTCGGCCAGACGGCCTCCTATGCGGTGCTGGGCGCCGGCAACATCGCCAGCCAGGACTGGCGCTGGCTGCGCGGCAAGCGGGTGCTGATCTGCATGGACCACAGGGACAAGGTGATCGACGACCCGAAGAGCCCCCTCTACGGCTACCGGCCCGGGCTGAAGGCGGCCTGGGAAATCCATGAGGCGCTCACCCGTCAGGACATCTCGGGGATGCTGGTGGACCAGTCCGACTGGGAGGAGGGGCAGGACGTGAACGACGTGCTGCAGGCGGGCGGCGGCGAGGAGCTGAAGCGGGCGCTGCGCCGCACGGAGGAATGGCTGGTGCAGGGCATGCCGGGGCGGGTGGAAGATGGATTCAACGGGCGCAGCCGGGTGTTCCTGCCCTCGCACGACTTCGCGGTGTATTGGCGATTCCGAGTAAAGGAGGACTTCACCTCTTTCATCGTCAAGACGGAGAAGAACGAGGAGACGGGTGTGGAGACGCCCACCTTCAAGGACCTCGCCGGCTTTCGCGTGGCGGCGATCTCCCGCGTGACGATCCAGGGGGCGGTGGCCACCACCACGGGGGAGGAGGACACCCAGCCCACCGTGGCCTTCGCCGTGGCGGTGCAGGTGCCGCGCCACGGCGCCGAGCTGGTGCGCAAGGTGATCGACGACGAGCGCCTGCACAACATCGACACCTGGAAGCGCTTCGGGCCGGTCTACGACCAGTCGGCCTTCCTGCGCATGGTGAACATCCTGGAGCGCGGGGCGCACCTGGGCGCACGGGTGGCGAGCAACTTCGTCGGTCTGTGCTACCGGGAGGGGCGGCTCACGGTCTCGGAGGGGGCGGACACCTACTTCATGGACCCGCGCCAGCAGTGCCCGTACTTCAACCTCTCCTTCCCGTCTGGGCCGCGCTCGGATGCCATGAAGGTTGTCGCCGCCTACCAGGCGACCTTCCGGGAGAACGCGGCCCTGATCCCCCTGGTCTGGGCACTGGGGGCGCACCTGAAGGTGTTCCTGGGTTTCTGGCCGCACATGGAGATCCAGTCGAGTAAGGGGCACGGGAAATCGACCCTGGCGGCGCGCCTCGAGCGGACCCTGGCCATGAAGATCTTCTCGAAGGAGACCATCAAGACGGCCTTCCGCCTGGTGACCACCACCAGCCACACGGTCCATCCCGTGGGCTGGGAGGAGATCTCGGCCAACCGCCAGGACGTGATCGACGCCGCGGTGTCCGTGCTGCAGGAGGCCTACAACTTCAAGCCCTCGCCGCGCGGCGCCGCCATGCTGGAGTTCCTGACCTGCACGCCGGTGCTGCTGATCGGCGAGGACGTGCCGGTGCGCTCGCTGATCGGCAAGCTGGTGCGCACCAAGCTGACGGGCAAGAAGGGCCCGCTGATGGCGGAGGACCTGCCGCGCTTCCCCGTGCGCCAGTGGCTGGAGTTCCTGGCCCGGAAGAACCGGGCCGAGGTGCAGAAGGTGTATGCCGGACTGCGCGAGTTCTGCCAGCGCCACAGCCGCGCCCCGGGCACGGACGATGGCGCGCAGCGCATGGCCGGCAACTACGCGGCCTTGCTCACGGCCTGGCGCTTCCTGGCGGAGTTCGCCGGACTGGACCACCAGGAGGGCGGCTTCCCGCGCGACCTGCTGGCGGAGATGAATGCCCACATCGGCGAGACGAACGCCGACCGGGAGCCCTGGGTGTGGATCGTCGAGACCCTGCTCTCGGAGATTGCCAGCAGCCAGTTCCAGTACCCCTACAAGTGGGACGCGGTGCCGACCCCGGGTGGAGCGAGCGAGCCCTGCCTGCTGGTGCGCACCAGCCACGTCATGGACCATATCAAGACCACGAGCCGGCTGCGCGAGATATGGAACGGCCTGCCGGTGAAGAGCGACCGGGTGTTCAAGTCCCAGCTCCAGCACGCCGAGGTGGTCCTGTCGGACACCGTGGAGCGCACCATCGGCGACCGGCGCGTGGCGCACCTGGCCGCCCTTTCCTTGGACCGGCTGGAGGCCTTCGGGCTGCATGCCACGCCCACCAGCGCCTCGGCCTGACCCCCCGGACCCCCAACGAGAAAACCCTGTCATGCAGAACCAACCGAGAAAAAGGGGGCGATCCGGGCCGTTCCCGGCGCCTGCGGGAGGCGGGCGCAGCGGAAAACCCGTGGATCGCTGTGGAAAACTCCGCAAGTCCTTGATCGCGGAGAGGGTGGCGCCCACTGGTTGCCGCCGTTTTTCCACGGGTTGCCGCCGTTTTTCCACGGGTTGCCATTGGCATGGCCGGCGCCCGAGCCAGCCCACTATCTTTCTATCTCTTTCTTTCTTTGAAGGAAGGAAGGAAGAGGGGTGGGGGTGGGAGGTATCCACGGGTTGGAACGAAAAATCCACGGGTTGCCGGGCTGCCCAAAAAAGCATCCACGGATTTTGAGACCATCCACGGGTTTTTCCGTGGAAATCCGTGGATGCTAAATTCATGACTGGAAAGAAGAATATGCATGCTGATGGGCTAATCCACGGAACCGCGGCTTGTTACGCCCCTGGGGGGGGCGAGCGCCACGTCGTAACCCGTCCGGTGCTGCGCTACCACGGCGGCAAGTTCCGCCTGGCGCCCTGGGTCCTGGCCCACTTCCCGCCGCACCGGATCTACACGGAGGCCTTCGGCGGTGCGGCAGGCGTGCTGGTCCAGAAACCGCGCGCCTACGCGGAGGTGTACAACGACCTCGACGGCGCCGTCGTCAATCTGTTCCGGGTGCTGCAGGACGAGGCGAGCCGCCGGCGCCTGACCGAACTGCTGGTCTTCACGCCCTACGCCCGGGCGGAGTTCGACCTGGCGTGGGAGCCGGCGGAGGATCCCGTCGAGCGCGCCCGCCGCATGGTGGTCCGCGCCATGCAGGGCTTCGGCTCCGCCGGCGCGACGAAGGGCACGACGGGCTTTCGTATCGACACCAAGCGGGAATACGAGACGGCGCAGCATACCTGGGCCATGTATCCCGCCAACCTGGCGGCGGTGGGCCAGCGGCTCACGGGTGTGTTGGTCGAGAACCGGCCCGCCATCGACGTGATCCGGGCTCACGACACGGCCGACACGCTGCACTACGTGGATCCGCCCTACCTGCACGAGACGCGCTACCGGGTGAGCAAGGGCTCCGACCGCGGCTACCGCCACGAGATGGACCGGGAGGACCATCTGGCCCTCCTCGATGCGCTGCGCGGGGTGAAGGGCATGGTGGTTCTGTCCGGCTACCCGTCGCCGCTCTACGACGAGTTTCTACCAGGTTGGGAAAGGCGATCCACGAAGGCGCGAATCTCCGGCGGCCGAGGCACGGTCATGAGGACGGAATGCCTCTGGCTCAACCCGGTCTGCGCGCGAGCCCTGGATTGGGCAAGGGGCGGGCTGTTCGCCGGAATGGAGGTTCCTGGTGCTTGATCCGATCGAGAAGTTCCTCACCTTCAAGCGCCACAACCGCGGCCGCTCCGAGCGCACCGTCCAGGTGTATCGCCTGGCCCTGGGGCGCCTCGCCGAGTTCCTGGCCGAGTCTGGGCGCGAGTGGCGGGTGGCCACCCATGACGACCTGCTGGTCTTCAGCGGGATCTGGCTGCACCGCAAGGGGCTGAAGGATCCGCTCTCCCGCCGCCCACACGTGGCCGCGGTGCGCGAGTTCTTCCGCTGGGCGGCGCAGATGGGGATGGTGGCCAACAGCCCGGCTGAGGCCATCCCATACCCGCGGGCCGGCCTCAAGCTGCCCCAGGTGCTCACACTGGCCAACGCCGAGAAGATCATGTGGGCCCCGGACTTCGCCACCTTCGAGGGGGTGCGAGACGGCGCCATGTTGGGCCTGCTCATCGGCTGCGGCCTTCGCGTCTCCGGACTGGTGGCCCTAAACCAGGGGAGCGTCATCCAGGAGGTGATCGACGGCCGCCCGCGCCTGATGCTGCACGTCACGGAGAAGGGGAACAAGCAGCGGCGCCTGCCAGTGCCCGAGCAGGCAGACCTGCTTCTGCGCCTGTACCTCGATCACCCGGCCCTGAAGGCGATCGACTGTGCCCTGCCCGACGGCGACCGGGTCCTGTTCGTCTCGGTGCGCAACCGTACCTTGCCCGAGCACGAGTACCGCGGCGAGGCGCGCCGCCTGCGCCGGCGGGCCGTGTTGATGATGGTGAAGAAGTACGGACGGGACCAGGGCATCCCGGAGGACCAGCTCCACCCGCATGCCCTGCGCCACCTCTACGGCACTGAGCTGCGCGAGGATGAGGTGGACCTTATCACCCGCCAGCGCCTCATGGGGCACGCGGATCCGAAGACCACCGCGATCTACGACCACCTGGCAATGCGCAAGGTGACCCGCGACGTGGACCGCGCCAACCCGCTCGCCAAGATCCGCACGCCGGCGAGCGACCTGCTGCAGCGCCTGAAAGGGCAGCCGTGAGGCCGAACCGTCATCGTTGCAGGCAAGCGCAACGCATCGTGTGGGCGCCACGGTGGAACGGAGAGACAAGCAACCATGGGCGCCCCGGGGCGGTCGCGGGGCTCTCGGCAACTGGGGGGCGAAACGGGCTAACTCGCACAGGGTTACGCAACTTCGTAGGCTCATGGAAAGCGAAGTCGGGCGCGGGACTCACGGGGCTATCAGGGAATCGACAATGGATGAAAAGCGAAGCTCGCAGGGGAAAAATGCACAGCTCTCACCCTCGCTGCCCGTCTGCGACCAGGGGGTGGGGGCTCGGCAGGCCGATCCGGCCCCCGGCTGGCGGGGGGGGTAGGTACCCGAACATCTACCCTACTTCGAAATTTCAAAAAAACCCCCGCCGCATCGCACAAAAACCGCGCGCGCGGGCGTATGATCGTCGCGTCGCCGCAATTACGGCGACCGGGTTTAGCAGCCCGGGGTTGAGGCGGACAAGCCGCCAGCAACGCGGCTTTTTTCATGTCCGTCAGCATGGCGCTCCCGTTTTTGGGCGGGCCGTGCGGGGAGCCTTCGGGCTCGCCGGTCCTCAACCCGGTCTGCTAACCCGCACGGTTCCGCCCTCCCGTTTAGCAGCGGGCGGGCGGTTCGACAACGCCTTGTTGAGGAGTATTGCCATGCCCAAGAAACCCACTGCGGCCGCCGTTGCCGCCGGAAAGCCCGCAGCAGACCTGCTGCGGGAACCCATGTCCTCCGTGATGGCGCGCAGCCGAAAGAAGGCGCTCGATGCGCTGCCGCCGCGCGACTTGCTCGCCGAGGCGCACGAGCGTTTGCATGACGCCCACTTGGCGCTTGCCGGACTCTCTGACCTTCTGGCCGGCGACGGCGAGACATCGAGCCGGCGGATTTACTATCTGATCCGGCCCATTGAGGGCGAGGTCGCGGCGGCCTACGAGTGCCTGCACACGGCCATGGAGCAGCGACCTTGCGGGCCGTGAAGGCGACTCACGAGGATCTCGCGCTGGGGCTGATCGCCGCAGGGGAATACTCGGTGGCACGCTCCGGCGTGGTGTATGGGCGGGCTGGCCGCGCCCTGTGCCAGAAGCCCAGTCCCAAGGGTCTCCTCTACGTCACGCTGCGCCACCACGGGAAGCGGCTCTACTGCGCCGTGCACCGGCTGGTGGCGCGGGTGTTCCTCGGCGATCCGCCGCCTAACATGGTCGCCTTCCACAAGAACGGGGTCCGCGCCGACAACCGGGCGCGGAATCTTACTTGGGTCACGCCGACGGAGAGCGCCGAGCGCGTGAAGCGGCTTGGCTTACTGCGTCCAGCGCGCGGCGAGGGGCACTATTCCACGATCCTGACGGTTGGCCGTGTTCGGCAGATCAAGATGCTTCTGGAAAAGGGTGTGCTGTCGAAGCGCGATATCGAGCGCGCTTTCAGCGTAGGGCGCGGCGTGGTGACGGCCATCGCCTTCGGGAAGAGTTGGAAACACGCGGCATAGTGGGGGTGGATGTGGGGAAACTCGTGCTTTTCGATCCAGGTGGCGAGGTTGCGCAGCCGAAGCACGACGGCCGTGATCCGCGCCTGGACGAGTTGCGGCGCATGGGACTGCAGCGCGTCTGGATCGATGTGGCCGAGGCCATCGGTATCGACGCCTTCCTGACCATGTGGCGCGTCCTCGACGCCGATCCGATGTCGTGGCACAACGACACTATCCTCCGTCTGCGACTTCGGCCATATCATTCGTATCTGCGCTTCCAAAGGAATCGGTACATCGAGGCCCTGGCGGCGCAGGGGTTGAGGCCGGACGAGATACAGGTGCGGCTTCAGCGGCAGTTGTGTGAGAGCGTGAGCGTTCGTCACATACAGCGCCTCGTGGCTGCCGTTAGACTCGGGTGAGCATGAGCCGCAAGCCGACCGCGATCATCTACGCCCGCGTCTCGACCGCCCGCCAGGCCGACGAGGGGTTGCCCATCGACAGCCAGGTGGATCAGGGGGAGACCAAGGCCGCGCAGCTCGGGGCCGTAGTGCTGCGCGTCTTCAGGGACGAAGGGAAATCCGGGCGCACGTCGCGCCGGCCGGCATTCCAGGAGGCCATTGCCTACTGTGCTGCCATGAAGATCGACTACTTCATCGTCTGGGCGAGCAACCGATTCGCGCGGAACAAGATGGACGCGGCGAACTTCAAGCAGGAATTGAAGAAGTTCGGAACGCGCCTGGTGTATGTGGTGTCGGACATCGACACGGAGACGGACGACGGATGGTTCCTCGACGGCATCTTCGAGCTGATCGACGAGCGGTACAGCCGATCGCTGGCCCACGACACGCGGCGCAGCATGATGAAGAACGCGCGGGAGGGGTTCTACAACGGCGGCAATGTCCCGTTCGGTTACCGGACGGTGGCAGACGGCAAGCGCACCCGCCTTACGCCGGACGCGGTAGAGGCCCAGATCGTGCGGCATATGTTTTCGCGCTATGTGCAGGGGGCCGGGACGAAGGAAATCTCGATCGAGCTCAACGAGACCGAGCGATGGAAGCGGGGCAAGCGGTGGAACAAGAACACCGTCAATTTCATCCTGAAGAACCCGGTCTATGCCGGGTACATCGTCTTCAACCGGCGCGACCATCGCTCGCGGATGAATCGCCCCGCCTCTCAGTGGGTGATGACACGCAGCCATGAGGCCATAGTCCAGGAGGAAAACTTCATGCGGGTCCAGGACATCATGAAGAGCCGCGCCCCGGTGGAAAACGGCGGCTCGCCGCACAGCGGCTTCCTCTTCACCGGGCTGCTGCGCTGCGGGGGCTGTGGCGCCGCCATGCAGATCGAGAGCGCGACGGGGCGCAGCGCGACGTATCACTACTACAACTGTCGGTCCGCGCTGAAAGGGCAGGGGTGCCAGAACAGGCGGATCCCGGCTCGCGAGCTCGATGAGTGGATACTCTCCGCCATCCTCGACCGGGTGCTGACTCGAGATCGCCTTGCGGAGATGGTGAAGGATATCTACGAGCTGCGTGGAGAGTGGTACCAGTCCAGGGCCGCCAGGCGCGAGCAACTGGTGGCCGAGCTGCGCGCCACCGAGGCGAAGCGGGACAAGCTCTTCGAGGTGCTCGAACTGCACGGCAAGGATGCGCCGCATCTGGGCGACCTGACCGCACGCCTGCGGGAGCACAAGGCGCGCATTGAGGCATTGGAGGGGTCGCTGGGCCGACTCGAGGACGAGGACCTGCCGGACATCGACATCGGCGATCGTCAGATCGAGGAGGCGGCCACCATCATGCGGGAGATCATCGCGAGCGCCGAGGACCCTGCGAAACTGAGGGCATTCTTCAGCGGCTTCGTCTCAAAGATTGTCCTTGATGAAACCGTCGTGCGGGTGGAATATGTGCCGGAGAAGATATTGAAGCCAGGTCTGGGAGGGCCGGTTCACAGTGAGATTGGGTGGCTCCCCGACCAGGGCTCGAACCTGGGACCTGCGGATTAACAGTCCGT
>CAYZLI010000006.1:19349-51800 GCA_964479195.1 uncultured Rhodocyclaceae bacterium | reverse complement strand
CGGCGGTGGTGCGGGTGAACGACCGCGGGCCTTTCCTCCACGACCGGCTGATCGATCTGTCCTACGCGGCGGCCTGGAAGCTGGGCTACGTGGGCAGCGGCAGCGCGCTGGTGGAGGTGGCGAGCGTGCTGCCGGGGGAGACGGCGCCCGGCTCCCTTTCGGTCAGGGCGGACAATGACCCCCCGGCCCAGGCAGCGGCGCTACCGGCCGTGCCCGAGCCCCGCGGCACCTTCCTGCAGCTGGGCGCCTTCGCCAGCCAGGGCAACGCGGAGAGCTTCCGCAGCCGCCTCCAGCAGCAGCTCGCCTGGCTCGCCGAGGCTATCCACATCCATCCCAAGGACGGCATGTACCGCCTGCACCTGGGCCCCTACCGGGACGTCCAGGAGGCCGGGCGCGTCGCCGAGCGCATCCGCGAGGCCCTGGACTTCCGGCCCTTCGTCGTTCAGCGCTAAGAAATCGGCCTTGACCTTGCGGTCAGAGAGGCGGTAGCATTTCATTACTTCCTTACTTCAAGGAATAAAGATGTTGGCCAAGCTGACCTCCAAGAACCAGATTACCCTGCCCAAGGCGGTGGCCCAGGCCTTTCCCGGGACCGAATACTTCGAGGTGCAGGCCGAGGGCGGGCGCATCGTGCTGACGCCGGTGCGCATCGGCCGGGCGGACGCGGTGCGCGAGAAGCTCGCCGCGCTGGGCATCGTCGAGCAGGATGTGGCCCAAGCGGTAGCCTGGGCGCGCAAGAGCGGCCGCAACGGCAAGTAGCCTTGCGCGTCGTCCTGGACACCAACGTGGTGGTCTCGGCTCTCCTTTTCCAGGCCGGCCGGCTCGCCTGGCTGCGGGAGGCCTGGCAGCGTGGCCGCATCGTGCCGGTGGTCACCCGGGCGACGGTGGAAGAGCTGTTGCGGGTCCTGGAATACCCGAAGTTCCGCCTGACGGCGGCCGAGCGGGAGGAATTGCTGGCCGATTATCTTCCCTTTGCCGAGGTCGCTGCCTCGCCGGAAGATCCTGCCCGCCTGCCGGCCTGCCGCGATCCCGATGACGAAATGTTCCTCCAGGCTGCCGCCGCAGGCGGGGCCGAGGCCCTTGCGACCGGGGATGCGGACCTCCTGGCCCTGGCAGGGCAAACCGGCTTTGTCATCCTGACCCCGGAAGCCCTGCGGGAGCGGCTGGGCGCCTGAGCCCGCCGCGCTATAATTCGAGCCTTTCCCGAGCATCATCCCCAATGCGGTTTCTCGCCTTTCTTCTCGCTTTCTTCGCCGCCGCGAGCCATGCGCAACTGCCCGCGCAGGCCCCGCCGGTGGCGGCCAAGTCCTGGCTGCTCCTCGACTATGCCACCGGGCAGAGCCTGGCCGTCTACAACCCGGACGAGCGCGTCGAGCCGGCTTCCCTCACCAAGCTGATGACGGCCTACCTGGTCTTCGCCGCGCTGAAGCAGGGGACGCTGCAGCCCGGCCAGGCGGTGCCCGTGTCCGAGCGGGCCTGGAAGACCCAGGGCTCGCGCATGTTCATCGAGCCGGGCAAGCCGGTCACCGTGGATGAGCTGCTGCGCGGCATGATCGTGCAGTCGGGCAACGATGCGTGCGTGGCGCTGGCCGAGGCGGTGGCCGGGTCGGAGGAGAGCTTCGCCCAGATGATGAACCGCGAGGCGCAGCGCCTGGGCCTGAAGAACACCCGCTTCGTCAACGCCACCGGCCTGTCCGATCCCCAGCATTATTCGACGGCGCGCGACCTCGGGCTGCTCGCCGCGGCGCTGATCCGCGATTTCCCCGGCCACTACCCCCTGTACGCCCTCAAGGAATACCGCTACAACCGCATCACCCAGCCCAACCGCAACCGCCTGCTCTGGCTCGACCCCACCGTGGACGGCGTGAAGACCGGCCACACGGAAAACGCCGGCTATTGCCTGATCGCCTCCGGCAAGCGGGGTTCGCGCCGCCTCATCGCCGTGGTCATGGGCACGGCCTCCGACGGCCTGCGCGCCCAGGAGGCCCAGAAGCTGCTCAACTTCGGCTTCCAGTTCTTCGATGCCGTGCGCCTGTACGCCAAGGGCCAGGCCGTCTCCCAGCTCAAGGTGTGGAAGGGCGCCCAGGACAGCGTCAAGGCCGGCTTCCTCGACGACTTCACCCTGTCCCTGCCCAAGGGCGCGGCGGAAAAGCTGAAGGTCAGCCTGGTGAGCCGGCAGCCGCTGCTGGCGCCGGTGCAGCCCGGCCAGCCCATCGCCACCCTGCGGCTCACCCTGGACGACAAGCCCTACGGCGAATACCCCGTGGTGGCCCTGGAAGCGGTGCCCGTGGCCGGCATGCTCGGCCGCGCCTGGGACGGCCTGCGGCTGTGGTTCGAATGAACACTGTCTATCTCAACGGCGAGTTCCTGCCCATCGCCGAGGCGAAGGTTTCGGTGATGGATCGCGGTTTCCTCTTCGGCGACGGCGTATACGAGGTGATCCCCGTCTACTCGCGCCGCCCGTTCCGCCTCGCCGAGCACCTGCGCCGGCTGCGGCACAGCCTGGACGGGGTGCGGCTGGCCGATCCCCACCCGGAAGCGGAATGGACGCGCCTCATCGGTGAGATCATCGCACGCCACGGGGCCGAGGACCAGTCGGTCTATCTGCAGGTGACGCGGGGCGCGGACACGAAGCGCAACCACGCCTTTCCGGCGCGGGTCGTGCCCACGGTGTTCATCATGTCGGAGCCGCTGGTGACCCCGCCCGCCGCCCAGCGGGAGACGGGCATCGCCTGCATCACCGCCCCCGACCTGCGCTGGCTGCGCTGCGACCTGAAGACGACGGCGCTGCTGGCCAACTGCCTGCTGCGCCAACTGGCCGTGGAGGCCGGCTGCGTGGAGACCCTCCTCTTCCGCGACGGCTGCCTGACCGAGGGGGCGGCCTCCAACATCTTCGCCGTCAAGGACGGCCTGCTGCTGGCGCCGCCGAAAAACCACCTGATGCTGCCCGGCATCACCTACGACGTGGTGCTGGAGCTGGCCGCGGCCCACGGCCTGCCTTTCGAGGTGCGCGACGTGCCGGAGGAGGAGGTGCGCACCGCCGACGAGCTGTGGATGACCTCGTCCACCAAGGAGGTGCTGCCCATCACCGTCCTGGACGGGCGGCCGGTGGGCTATGAGGAAAACGCCGGCCGGCCGGGGCCGGCCTTCGCCAGGATGCACGGCTGGTACCAGGCGTTCAAGGCGACGGTGATGCGCGGTCCCCATGGCGGATGAGGGCTCCCTGCTGGAGTTTCCCTGCGCCTTCCCCATCAAGGTCATGGGGCGCGCCCAGGATGGTTTTGCCCAGGCGGTGCTCGAAGTGGTGCTGCGCCACGCGCCGGATTTCGACGCGGCCGGCATGGAAATGCGCCCCAGCGCGAAGGGCGCCTACTTGAGCCTCACCTGCACCATCACGGCCCGCTCACGGGAGCAGCTCGATGCGCTGTACCGGGAGCTCACGGCGCATTCCATGGTGAAGGTGGTGTTGTGAGTGGTAAGTGGTCGCAATTCACCCGGTCATCCCCGCGCACGCGGGGATCCAGCGTCTTTGTAACGCCCCTGGATTCCCGCGTTCGCGGGAATGACAAGCGGTGAGCGGGGCGATGATTGTCCGCCGTCTGGGGCGGGCGGAGTACGAACCGACCTGGCGCGCCATGCAGGAATTCACGGCGCGGCGCGATGCGGCCACGCCCGACGAGCTGTGGCTGGTGGAGCACCCGCCGGTCTACACCCTCGGCCTGGGCGGCAAGCCGGAGCACTTGCTGCGGGAGACGACGATCCCCGTGGTGCGGATCGACCGGGGCGGGCAGATCACCTACCACGGGCCGGGCCAGGCGGTCGCGTACCTGCTGGTGGATCTCGCCCGGCGCGGCCTCAGGGTGCGCGAGCTGGTGGCGCGCATCGAGCAGGCGGCGATCGACCTGCTCGCCGACCACGGGCTGCGCGGCGAGCGGCGGGCCGGCGCGCCGGGGGTCTATGTGGACGGGGCGAAGATCGCCGCCCTCGGCCTGCGGGTGCGGCGCGGCTGCTGCTTCCACGGCGTGGCCCTCAACGTGGACATGGAACTGGCGCCGTTTTCGGCGATCAATCCCTGCGGCTACCCCGGCCTCGAAGTGACCCAGTTGCGCGACCTGGGCGTGGGCCTGGATTGGGCGGCGGCGGGGGAGGAACTCCTGGCGCATCTGGCGCGCACGATCGAAGGATGAGCATGTCCGAGCAGAATCCGAACAAGCAGAAGGGCGAGGCGAAGACCGCCCGCGCATTTGGCAAGAGCGCGATCAAGATCGTCCCCGCCGCGCCCCTGAAGAAGCCGGAGTGGATCCGCGTCAAGGCCGGCAACAGCCACGCCCGCTTCGGCGAGGTGAAGCGCATCCTGCGCGATGCCGCCCTGCACACCGTCTGCGAGGAGGCCTCCTGCCCCAACATCGGCGAGTGCTTCGGCCGCGGCACCGCCACCTTCATGATCCTCGGCGACCTGTGCACCCGCCGCTGTCCCTTCTGCGACGTGGGCCACGGCAAGCCCCTGCCGCCGGACCCGCAGGAGCCGGCGCACCTGGCGCAGACCATCGCCGCCATGCAGCTCAAGTACGTGGTCATCACCAGCGTGGACCGGGACGACCTGCGCGACGGCGGGGCGCAGCACTTCGCCGCGTGCATCCGCGCCGTGCGCGTGGCCTCCCCCGCCACCCGGATCGAAATCCTCGTGCCGGATTTCCGCGGGCGCCTGGAGGCCGCCGTGGACATCCTCAGCGCCACGCCGCCGGACGTCTTCAACCACAACCTGGAGACCGTGCCCCGGCTCTACAAGCAGGCCCGTCCCGGCGCCGACTACGCCCACTCGCTGGCCCTGCTCCAGGCCTTCAAGGCGCGCAACCCGGGGCTGCCCACCAAGTCGGGGCTCATGGTCGGCATCGGCGAGACCGACGAGGAGATCCTCGCCGTCATGCGCGACCTGCGCGCCCACGCCGCGGAGATGCTGACCATCGGCCAGTACCTCGCGCCCTCGGGCCACCACCTGCCGGTACTGCGCTACGTGCACCCGGACGTGTTCCGCATGTACGAAACCGAAGCGCGGGCCATGGGCTTCTCCCACGCCGCCTGCGGCCCCCTGGTGCGCTCCAGCTATCATGCCGACCAGCAGGCGCACCTGGCCGGGGTCGTCGCATGAGAGGGAAATAATGAAAAAAATTCTGAAGCTGTTGCTTGCCGCGGCCCTGTGCTTTGCCGCTGCGGCCCAGGCCGAGCCGAAAGTCGGCCAGCCGGTGGCGGCGTTCGACACCGTGCTGCTGGACGGCAAGAAGCTCACCGCGGCCGAACTCGAGGGCAAGGCGGTGCTGGTGGTGTTCTGGGCCACCTGGTGCACCGTGTGCCAGCGGGAGCTGCCGGAGCTGCAACGGCTGCACGACAAGTACCGGAGCCGCGGCTTCGAAATCCTCAATCTGTCCATCGACGTGGATCGGTTCGTGGTGGAGGAATTCTGGAAGGACCACGAGTACCGCATGCCGGTGGCCATGCGCGCGCCGCAGCACTCGCAGGTGTTCGGGGTGGTCCGGGGCACGCCGACGCTCTACCTCCTGGACGGCAAGGGCGTGCTGCGCCTGGCCCGGGTCGGCGCCCTGCCCGTCGCGCAACTGGAAGCGCAGATTCTGCCCCTGCTCCCGCGGTAGGGCGCAATAGCGAAGCGTATTGCGCCGAACGGATTCATCCGGCGCAATACGCCGCAAGCGGCTATTGCGCCCTACAATTCGCTCCCTATGCTGTCGAAGCTCAATCCCCCCCAGCGCGAAGCAGTGCAGTACCTGGACGGGCCGCTGCTGGTACTGGCCGGCGCCGGTTCCGGCAAGACCCGGGTCATCACCCAGAAGATCGCCTACCTGGTGGAGCGCTGCGGCTACCGGCCCGAGCACATCGCCGCCATCACCTTCACCAACAAGGCGGCGAAGGAAATGCGCGAGCGGGCGGGCAAGCTCCTGGCCGGCCAATCCCTGGCGGCCCTCAACGTGTCCACCTTCCACGCCCTGGGCGTGCGCATCCTGCGGCAGGAAGCGAAGCTGCTGGGCTTGAAGCCGCGGTTTTCCATCTTCGATGCGGCCGATGCCGGCTCCGTCATCGCCGAGCTGGCGAAGGATGCCGACAAGGGCCGCGGCAAGCTCCTGCAGTGGCGCATCTCGGGGTGGAAGAACGCGCTCATCGAGCCGCAAGCGGCGCTCTCTCTCGCCTCGGACGAACTGGAACTGGCCGCCGCGCGGCTCTACGGCGAATATGAGCAGGCCCTGCGCGCCTACCAGGCGGTGGATTTCGACGACCTCATCCGCCTTCCCGTGCATCTCTTCGAGCAGGAGCAGGAGGCCCTCCACCGCTGGCAGGGCAAGCTGCGCTACCTGCTGGTGGACGAGTACCAGGACACCAACCGCAGCCAGTACCGGCTGCTGCGGCAACTGGCCGGCCCGCGCGCCGCCTTCACCGCGGTGGGCGACGACGACCAGGCCATCTACGGCTGGCGCGGCGCCGACGTGGAGAACCTGCGCACCCTGCAGAGCGACTACCCGCAGTTGAAGGTGGTTGCGCTGACGCAGAACTACCGCTCCACGACGCGCATCCTCAAGGCCGCCAACGCGCTCATCGCCCACAACGACAAGCTGTTCGACAAGCGCCTGTGGTCCGAGCACGGCCACGGCGATGCCATCCAGGTGAGCGTGGCCAAGGACAACGAGCAGGAGGCCGAGCAGGTGGTCATGAAGCTCATGGCCCACCGCTTCGAGCACCGGGGAAGCTGGGGCGGCTACGCCATCCTCTACCGGGGCAACCACCAGGCGCGCGGCTTCGAGCAGCAGTTGCGCAACCAGAAGATCCCCTACGCGATTTCCGGCGGCCAGTCCTTCTTCGAGCGCGCCGAGATCAAGGATCTCGTAGCCTACCTGCGCCTGGTCGCCAATTCCGACGACGATCCGGCCTTCATCCGCGCCGTCACCACGCCGCGCCGGGGCGTGGGCAGCACTACGCTGGAAGCGCTGGGGCGCTATGCGGGATCGCGCCACCTCTCGCTCTTCGCCGCGGTGTTCGAAGCCGGTGCGGCGAGCCACGTCAATCCGAAACAGCTCGAAGCGGTGCTGGAGTTCGGCCGGTTCATCAACAAGCTGGAGTGGCGCGCGGCCCGCGAGCCGGCGGGCCAGGTGCTGGAGGACCTGCTGCGCGCCATCGGCTACGAGGCGCATCTGTTCGATGCCTGCGAGCCGCGCGAGGCGGAGACGAAATGGGCCAACGTGCGCGATTTCGTCGAGTGGCTGGCGAAGAAGGGCGAGGAAGAGAACAAGAACCTGGTGGAGCTCACCCAGACCGTGGCCCTGCTCTCGATGCTGGACAAGTCCGAGCAAGGCGCGGACCAGGTGCAGCTCGCCACCCTGCACGCGGCCAAGGGCCTGGAGTTCAAGCACGTGTTCCTGGTGGGCGTGGAGGAGGGCCTCCTGCCGCACCGTGAATCCGTCGACGCGGACACGGTGGAGGAGGAGCGCCGCCTCATGTACGTCGGCATCACGCGGGCCGAGCGCAGCCTGCACCTCAGCTATTGCGAGCGGCGCAAGCAGGGCAAGGAGTGGCGCCAGTGCGAGCCCTCGCGCTTCATCGCCGAGATGGGCGACGACCTCAAGCTCGCCGGCAAATCATCCGCACCCACCGACCGGGCCGCGGGGGCGGCGCGCCTCGCCCAGATGCGGGCGATGCTCAACCCGCCCCCCTCTCCCTCAGGGAGAGGGTCGGGGTGAGGGTGGGGTTTACTTGGCCGCCGGTTCCTTGAAGCTCGCCCCCGACTTGTTGGTCATGTAAGCGACGACGCGGCCGAAGTCCGCGTCGGAGAGGTTCGTGCCCCCCTTGGGCGGCATGGCGCCCTTGCCCTTGATGCCCGAGGCGGCGAGCTTGTCCAGGCCCAGGGCGATGCGCGGCCCCCAGGCGGCCTTGTCGCCCAGCTTGGGCGCGTCCGCCACCCCGCTGTCGTGGCAGGCCGCGCAGACCGCCTTGTAGATCTCCTCGGGGCTCTTCGCGGCGCCTCCGGCCGCCGGGGCGGCGGCGAGGCTCACCTGCACGGGCGACTGGATGCGCCGGGCGACGGCCTCTTCCGAGAGGTCCTGCGCCGGACCTTTCCCCATCAGTTGCGCGACGAAATACCCGGCAACCGGGAGGACGATGGAAGCGATCACCGCCACCACCACCAGGGCGGGCGATTCGATGAACCCGCCTTTTTCTTGCTGCTGCTCGGCCATGGCCTTTTCCTTGGATGCGTACGGATAAGGTGCTGATTGTAGCCCGGTTTATCCGGTAGACCGTGGGCCCCATGGACGCGCCCGGGGAAAGCCGCTATGCTTCGCCCTCCGCGCCCGTAGCTCAGTTGGATAGAGTACTGCCCTCCGAAGGCAGGGGTCGCACGTTCGAATCGTGTCGGGCGCGCCAGTTGCCTCTTCCCTCAAGCCGATTCCTGGCCCATATTGTTCTTGGGCGTCCTTGTCCCCTTTTCTCCCGTCGCGTTGTTATTCTTCCGGGTCGAACAGGGAGGTCAGTTTATCGAGCGCGCTTTTCCATTCGCGTTCGATCAGCGCCAGGAGTTCCTTCTCAAGTTCCTGCCGAGGGGCCGCCATGAACCAGTCCTCTTTGTGGCTGGCAACTCCGTCACGATAACCCGGCCCACGCCCCCATTCGTTTTCACACTTGACATATTGGGGTACGGGTCATTTCCTTGGTTCGGTCGCGTGACTTCGTCACCAGGGGCAATCGTCCGGCTCGACGTCAGGAATTTTCCTGTGACTATGGCGTGACCACTGGGTGACTACGCTGTGACCGCACACGACAAGGGACATCGTGCCGCAGGTTGCGAATGACCTTTGCCGCCCGTGACTGGGGCAGTTCGCAAATCAGTTTGCGCACATTGTTCGAATTGCGCCACGCGCGATCCGGTCCGATACTCCACATAATCGGTTGGTCAGCATAATCGGCCGAAGCGGACGATGGCAACCTCATCAGATACCGTGCCGGCAATGTCCCCTTTTCCACAGCCTCGAGTTGGCTCTATCGCGTTGATCGCGTCGCGCTCACAGAAGCAGCGTGCGACCGACCTCTGCGAAGGTGCGCCCGCCAGCAAGCTACACCTCGATCGCATCAGACAAGTCTGGCGGAAATCTGGATGCGAAATGCTGCAAGCCGGCTAAGTCCAATGTGACGACTAGGTGATCTCCAGACAAAGACAGCTTGACAAGCTGATGCCCTGGGATGTTCCTGACGAAGCGCTTCGTTATCGGATGTCCGTCGCCCCCCTTGCGCATCACTGTCCGAACGTTTTCGGCGCCCAGCATTTGTGACGCGACTCGGTAAATGCTCCAGGGTGATTGTTCACGATCCGGTAAAAGGGGCGGCACGTCGAAGAGCTTACACACAGAAAGCGGAATCTTCACTGGCGAGGCTGCGGTCACCAAGGTCTCCTGCATTACCGAAAATACATAGAGGAGCTCTCCCCTATAGCAGTGATACATCAGACGCCTTACCAACACTGTGCAGTCGCGATTACGACCGACGATGTCAGCAAAAACAGTGATGCAGTCGCCAACCGGCATAAGTGTTCCGGGAGAGATGGTGTAGGCTTCGTAGTAGCCACCGACGCCCGTCTTGAGAGTTCTCAACTGCGGCCCAATGTCCTCTTCCATGAGGAAGAGCGTGACCAGGTTGGCGACATGAAAGTGCCGTGCCTCCAGATCATGATGTGCAAATTCTTTGGCGTAGCGGTCTCCTCTGAGCTGCATCCAGTGCAGGAGATTGATCGCTCCACTTCCAGCGATCCACACCTTGCCGAAATACGGAACGTTAGCGACAATTCTGGTCGCATCGAATGCGTGCGTACACATCGTCTCCCCCGCTACGCCGACAACCTCAAACTCTTTGTAACCGTCGGCGTCCGCCAGCCGCGCTGCCGCCTGCATGCATCCGAAAGCACCCGAGCTGCGCACTAATTGGCGTAATTCGACCGGCAGTGGCCGTTGATCACGGAACACCTCCCGCAGGACAGTGGCGAAGTGCTCGATGTGGGTCCTGGTTCCGGCAACCAACAACTGCGCTCTGCCTGCTGGGCCGTCGGCGGTGATTATCTTTCGAACTAGGCGGCTGACGCCCAGTCCGAGGTCCGGCAGATTGGCGGTGTGTCCCGTCGTCGGTGTCACCGCGGTGACTCTCCTGTCGCCGACAGTGAGCAGAACGTCGGAAATTGCAAGCTGTAGGTCTTCTAAGAGAGCTATGACGGTCATCGGTTAGGGCTTGATCGGATGTGAGTCGAAACGGGGGGTGTCTGTTCGGTGCTGCACCAAGGGGCTCTCTGCTCAAAACGCCCCGGCTGGCCGATCTCGGTCAGGTCAGGAGATCAGCGTTATCCGGTTTCCAAAGAGCATAGACCGCCGCTCTGACGGTCCGGTCGGCGCAAAATGAACAGTCCGGGGCAGCGGGCACGCGGCGGCGCAGGCGATTATGGAGGGGTTGCCAGGGGCTGATGCGCCAGAAGTTGAATACCCTATCGTGATTACCGTGCGTGTGACGTCGGACCAACTCGAACGCGAGCATCACCCCGGCAAGCGCTGACACAAACGCGAACGGGGCAACCACTGGCGGGTGATTGTCGTCCGCGGCCAAAGCGCCTTCCCCACAAAGGCTCTTGAACAGGGTATCGTAGGGCAGTCCGACAATCTGCCCAGGTTGGGAAATACTCATAGGGTAACGGCGGGCAATCATCGCCGCGGCATCGGGGTCGATGACCAGATGCCGAACCTTCTCTACAGGCACGCCCAGCTTCGCAGCGACATGCGTCTCGAAGTCCCGCTCGGCATCGTCCTCGCGGTAGATGCAGGCGAGGCACGCGCCATCAGTCGGTTGGCGGTGGTAATGCAGGACGATCTCCCTGATATCCGTCGTCGACGCGTCAAACACCTCCCCAGGGGCTTCCTCCTGCAGCTGTCGCCGAGCGCGCCGGCTATCAACCGCGACGATCAATTTCTGTAGCCACGCTCCACTGCTACGCTCCTCGAGCTCCTGCAATCGCGCATTGCGTGGGACCAGCACCATGTGCGGGAATTGGGGCTGAGCCTTGCCCACCAGTTGATCGCACTTGAACTTGCCAACATCTCGTTCATCGAACCAGATTTGCCGCTGTAGGTTCTTGTCCTCAACCTTATCGAAATCGACCACGTGCAGGCGGCCGTGCAGGCGCAAGTCCTGGAGCGCCCAGAGCAACCCGTTCCCAATTGCACCGGCGCCGGCCAGATACGCCGTGCCAATATCGATGTCCTGATCAAGCGACGTGTGGCCGATTCCCAGCCTGGAGAAGTCCAGGACAAGGGGGTTAGGGACGGCAAATGGCAGGCGATCACCCAGTGCCCACTTCAACGCGGCTGCCGCGGCATAGCAGGCGACGAGTCGGCGGAGCAAGGGGTGTATCTCCACGAACCGGTGCGTCTCGCCAGGCGGACCGCCAATTCGGCACGCTTGGCTATCTGCATTGGCTTGGAGCTGCGGAGCGCGCGATTGAGGCTGGGCTGCGCCAATTGTGACCTCCACCGCTGGGGTGCCGCCCTCTGGCGTGCGCGCAACCCCGGTGATGGTTCTGGAGAGCAGGGCCTGAATGTCCTCAGCCAAGGCGCTTGCTCCTGGATCACACGGCGAGGACGTGATTAGTACCGACAGGTTGAGCAGTCGCGCAGCGTGCTCAATGTCTTCAAGTCCGATGGCGGCGGCCAGGGCGCGGGCGTTTTCCAGGCGGACTGCCGGGATCAGGGCGAGATTCGACATACGCTTTCCACCAAGTTGTGGCGGGAGACCTGCAGCCACCGGTTGTCGCCGCTAAGCTGGAATACTGCTGCATCGGATAGAAACCTCTCAGGGGTTGTCCGCTGCGCGAAGTACGGGAGAACGATGGACACTGCCCCGACATGCCGGACTATTGCCCAGCGGTCGTCGGCTTTGGAGTGGAACGCTTCCATCGGGTGGGAATGGACCTGCGCGGCGACAATCAGTCGGGTTGTCCGCAGATACTCTTTGAGAGCCTGCATGCTTGGCGGCGGAATTCGGAAGAAGTCGGCCTCCGCGATGTGGGCCGGCTCGTAGGCATCGACCACGTCGACACGGCCTTCCGCCCGTCGGCCGAGCCAGAGGACGATTCCCTCCTGATGGCGGGCTCCGCTTTTCTGAAGCAAGGTGAGCGTGGCCCGTACGATGGCGGAGGGGCAGGTGACAGCGGCGTCTGACATCAATCGTTCCCCTTCAGCCAAGCGTGCCAGACCTGGGTCAGGATTCCCCCAAGACTATATGCCTCGCTTCCCTTGAGGTTGTCCCAGGAATCAGAGGTATGGCTGGGATGGGTGTGGTATTCGCGCGACCCGCGCATGCAGATGAATGGTCTGCCGGTGCTCGGGTGCGGGCTGGAATTGAAGACCCCCGTCGGGTTCGGCGGCAGGGTGGACATGGCAGTCCCATCTGCACTGAGCAGCTCGATTGCGGGTGGCAGTGCGTTCCAATCGGAGCACTGAAATCGCAAGCGCAATTGGGTTCGGCCGCTGTGTCTGAACTCGCAGTCGATCACCGGATACACCAGGCGGTGGAAGACCCAGTTGCGGGTTTGGGCAAGGCGCTCGCCAAAGCCCGCAATCTGCTGGTCGAACAACTGTCGCGAGATCAGTTCATGCACCGCCGCCACCTTCCCTCGGACCCCAGTCGATATCCACCTGTCCCTTCAGGCCGTTGTCTTCGTAACTCCGGGACGGATCGATTGGCGACTTGTTCATGGACGCAACCCAGCCGGCCGTGTCCGCAAGCTTTAGCGCCTTGGTCGCCCTATGCAGTTCGACCTCGACTTTCTGATGGACCGGCACCCTTTCATAGCCGGTGGAGGGGTAGAAGCCGCTCGTGGTGGAGATAGCCACCTCAATGAACTTCTCGTCGTGTTGCTGCCCATGGTCTGGGTGATGTTCGTTCTTCATGACGCTGTTTCCTTGTTTATTGCCAGTGAGCCGGCGCGTATCGGTCCAATAGGCCTGCAACTTGGAGCTTGTGGAAAGCGGGCCTACCTGGTGCGTAGCATACCAAGCGCGCTAAATATGTCAAGCAGTAACTTAGCGCGCTTGACATCTTGAGCACGCGACGCTAGGCTGATAACGTCACGGGAAAGTGTGACTATTCACAAGGAGGTGGTATGGCAACCAAGTCCGAGGGGAGTGATCCGAGCGCTCTCGGCACATACCTCGCCAGCCTCCGGGCTTCCAAGGGTTTCACATTGCGCGAGGTTGAAGAGGCGACGGGAAAGGAAGTCTCGAACGCCTATCTCAGTCAGCTTGAGAATGGAAAGATCGCAAAGCCCTCTCCGCACATTCTGCATAGCCTCTCGGAGGTTTATGCTGTTGCATATGAGAAGTTGATGGAAAGGGCGGGGTACATAACGACATCGAGATCACGCGCCAAAGAAAAGAAGCATGGTAGCGCGGCAACTTTTGCGGTGGACAATCTCACATCCGAGGAAGAGCAGGAACTACTCAAGTACCTTGCCTTTCTCCGTTCCAGGAAGGGCAAGGCTTGAGAAAGGCCGACGACAGTACCTTGTCTGCAGATCAGTACCGCAGGGTACGGAAGGAGGCAGAGAAGCTGTTGGCCAAGGCTGATGCCTTCGGCCGCCTTCCGACGCCAATCGGCGATCTGATGGCGGCCGCCAACGTCGTCGTGGCTCCCGAGCACGCATTGGATGAAGGGTTTCTACGCAAGCTCAGGCGGAAGGCCAGTTTCGCGCTCAAGCAGGCCTTGTCGAAAGTTCTCGGGATTTTCGACGCCACCGCGAGGCTCATATTCGTCGACCGCTCCCTCGGCCCGTCGAAGCAGACGTTCATCCAGCTGCACGAAGCCGGTCACGGAGTCCTGCCCTGGCAGCGCGATCTCTACGCGGTGGTCGAAGACTGCAGACAGACCCTGGATCCTGACATTGCCGAGGCATTCGACCGAGAGGCCAATAATTTCGCAACCGAGGTGCTCTTTCAGCTTGACGGGTTCATTACTCAAGCCAGGGACGATCCGTTCGGTCTTGGGACGCCCCTGAAGCTCAGCAAGAAGTTTGGCGCGTCAGCCTACTCGGCAATCAGGCAGTACGTCACCAAGAGTGACCGCCCATGCGTGGTTATTGTCCTCAACCCGCCGGAGATCGCTGCTCCGGACGGCTTCCGTGCCTCGCTGCGGCGTGTCGTGGCCTCACCCAGCTTCCTCCACAGATTCGGAGAGCTGGAGCTACCGGACGTGTTTACCCCAGACGACAAGATTGGGGCGATGATCCCGGTGGGAAAGCGGCGCATGACCAGCCCGCGGGAGCTCATGTTGATCGACAGGAACGGAACCAGACACGACTGCTTGGCAGAGGCTTTCAAGCACCCCTATAACGTTTTCATTTTGATCTATCCGACCAAAGCGCTCACAAAGACTATGGTCGTCATCTCGCGGTGATCAGGATGCAAATCAGATATTCAGTATTGGGACAAATGGCGGGAACCGGAGTCCTTGGAAGTCTGTGACGGGAGTTTGCATTCACAGCATTTCGGAAACGGACATTGAATCCGTGTTCCAGATGACGTTCCGCGACACCCCATCAGTGACCGATAAGGCCGATCTTGAGACGGCCGAAGCCGTCTTCGCCGCCGTACCGAACCCCGAACTACGCTCACCGTGTTGACCGCTCGCGTGCTCAGTCAGCGCAATCAAACGGAGGAAGTTGGCGCCTGCGGCCCCTTGCGATTTCGCAACGCCTCATACAGCTGCGCCGGCCCAAGCAGGATGTCCTTGAGACCATGCCGCACCTTCTCCGAGTCGAGCGCCTGCTTGCTCATCGTCGAGTGCGCCTCGAAGGCATCGATGATCGCGTTGAGCAATTCGGTCGCCAGGTCCGGTGAATTGGCGAACTGCTCCTTGGTGTTGCTCGCCGCTTGCTGGACCAGGATTTCCGATTCGAGCAGCTTGCCTTTGAGGACGTTGTTCACATAGACGAGCTTATCGTCGTCGCTCAGTTCGCCTTCAAAGAGCGTATTCACCCTGGCGATGATTTCGTTGAGCAGCGCCTTTTCCTTCTGTTGCACCTCGCCGCTGCCCGGCTCAGTCATGGGCTGGAGCTTTTCCGGTTCGCCGACGCCGAGCGGCAGATTGCGCTTTCCCTGGTCCTTCAGCTTGTGGTGCGTCAGTTGTACGCCCGACAGATCGACGCCCTCAAAGGAGTCGCGAGATCTTGCGTTATGTAGCCAATTAGGCTACATTTGTAGCCAGTTATGCTTCAATTCATGTCCAATCTTCTTTTCACGGATTACCGGCGCCGAGTGCTGGGCCTTCTGCTGCTCCATCCGGAGCGGCAATGCCACGTGCGGGAAATCGCCCGCCAGACCGGGACCACTGCCGGCACGCTGCACAAGGAGCTGTCCCGCCTCGCCCAGGCCGGCATCCTGCGGCGCACTGAACAGGGTAAACAGGTCTATTACGCGGCCAACCGCGACTGCCCGATCTTCGAGGAGCTGGCGAGCATCCTGCGCAAGACCTCGGGTCTGGCAGACGTGCTCGCCCAGGCGTTGGCGCCGGTCGCCGAAAAGGTGCGTGTCGCGCTCGTTTTCGGCTCCGTGGCGAAGGGTGCAGAGCAGGCCGGCAGCGACATCGATGTGCTTGTCGTGGGCGATCTCGGTTTCGCCGAAATCGTGCGTCTCGTCCACCCCGCCCAGCCCGTGCTCGGCCGCGAGATCAACCCGAAGGTGTACAGCCCCGACGAATGGCAGGCCAAGCTGCGCGCCGGTGATGCCTTTGCCCGTGATGTGCTGGCCAAACCGAAAATCTTCCTGATCGGAAACGACCATGACCTTGCGGAACCTGCTGGGCATCAGCCTTGAGGGAGCGACCCGTGGCGGCAGGGTAGGTCACACCTTCGAATCGTGTCGAGCCCGCCAGGAGTTCTTTCATGTAGCATGATCGGCTGCATTCGCAGCCAACCGTGCTCCCATCCCCAGTGGTTTTCCGACACCGCGGTGCGCTTGTTTCCGACACCGCGATGCGCCTGTCCTTTCCTTTTATTCATTCGGCAAATGTACTATGCTGTTTGTATGAAGGCGGCCGGGCCGCCGCCAGCCTTGGAAGGGAGCCGAACGTGACCGGAGATGAAACGCCCGCAGGCGAAAGATGCGAAACCATCGACGAGCTGTCGCACCTGCTCTTTATCGTCCAGAGTATGGGACACCGGCTGGCCTACGAGACCCATGGCGACGCCTACGACAAGGTGAGGGAACTCAACGAGCTTCTGCACAAGGCGCACGTGAAGCTGGGCTCGATCGAGAAGGCGGTTTCCGCCGCACGGCCGGCGGGCGACGGAGAAGCCGGAGAGCATCCCAGGGCGCGGTCGTGTGAATAGCAGCGTGTAGTGCAGGCGATGGCGCCGATCAGCAGGGCGAGCTTGGCTACCCGCTTCAGGTGAAACAGCATGGGCGGCTCGTCCTGGGGCGCGCCGCAACGGCTTGTTCCGCGGTCATCGTGGCGCCTGCAGCAGCTTGAGGAACTCGTCATGGGGCAGGGCCGGCGAGAAGGCCCAGCCCTGCAGCAGGTCGCAGCCGGCCGAGCGCAGATACCGGGTCTGCTGGAGCGTCTCGACGCCCTCGGCGATGATCTTCATGCCGAGGCTGTGGCCCATGGCGACGATGGCGCGGACGATCGCCGTCGCTTCCGTCTCCCCCGGCGTGTCGCAGACGAAGGAGCGGTCGATCTTCAGGGTGTCGAAGGGGAAGCGGCGCAGGTAGCTCAGGCTCGAATAGCCCGTGCCGAAGTCGTCGATGGACAGCTTCAGGCCGAGGGCCTTGAGCGCCTGCAGCACCGTGCCGGCCCGCTCGGCATCGTGCATGAGGACGCTTTCCGTGAGCTCGATGTCAAGATAGCGGGGCTCGAACTCCAGTTCGCGCAGGCTGGCGCCGAGGCGCTCGACGACGTCCGGCTCGGCCAGTTGGACGGCGGAGAAATTCACGCAGACCACGAGGTCCGAGCCGGTGGCCCGGCGCCACTGCCGGTTGTGCTCGCAGGCCGTGCGCAGGATCCATTCGCCCACCGGAATGATCAGCTTGGTCTCCTCCAGCAGGGGCACGAAGGCCGCGGGGGGGATCAAGCCCCGGTCGGGCCGGTGCCAGCGCAGCAGGGCCTCCGCGCCGACGATGCGCCCCGAGGCCGCCTCGACCAGGGGCTGGTAGTGGAGCACCAGCTCGCCCCGCTCGACGGCGTGGCGCAGCCCCGCCTCCATGGACATGCGCTCCGAGGACTGGGCGTTCATCTCCTGGCGGTAGAAGTGATACTTGTTGCCGCCCTCGTCCATGGCCCGGTACATGGCGGCCTCGGCGTTCTTCGCCAGCGACTGGGAGTCCTGCCCGTCTTCGGGATAGACGCTGATGCCGATGCTGGCCGAGGTGTAGGCCTCGCGGCCGTCGAACTGGAAGCTGCGGGCCAGCGCCGCCCGCATGCACTGGGCCACGGCCGCCGCCTCCTCCGCGGCATCGATCTCCGAGAGGACGACGGCGAATTCGTCGCCACCCAGGCGCGAGGCGCTGTCCGTGTGGCGCAGGCAGGCCGACAGGCGCCGCGAGGCCTCCATCAGCAGCAGGTCGCCGGCCGATTGGCCGAAGCTCTCGTTGACCAGCTTGAAGCGGTCCAGGTCGATGAACAGGACGCCGACGCGCTTGCCGCTGTGCCGCGCCTTGAGGATGGACTGCTCGAGCCGGTCGACGAACAGCACCCGGTTCGGCAGCTCGGTCAGCACGTCGTAGTGGGCGAGGAAGTTGAGCCGCTCCTCGATGCGCTTGCGGGTGGTGATGTCGGTGAAGACGGCGACATAGTTGGTGGTCACGCCGCCCTCGTTCTTCACCACGCTGATGGTGAGCCATTCCGGATAGAGTTCGCCGTTCCGGCGGCGGTTCTTCACTTCGCCGTGCCATTCCCCGTTCTCCCGCAGGGAGGCCCACAGCTCCCGGTAGAAGGCGGCGTCCTGCTGGCCCGAGCTGAGAATGCGGGGGTTCTTGCCGATGACCTCCTGCGGCGCGTAGCCGGTGACGCTGCCGAAGGCCCGGTTCACCATGAGGATGCGGTTTTCCGCATCGGTGATCATGATGCCTTCCTGGCTGTTCTCGAACACCTGGGCGGCCAGCCGCAGGTCCTGTTCCGCGCCCTTGCGCCGCTCTTCCCGGCCGATGGCCTCGAGGGCGTAGGCCAGGTCATCGCCCAGCTCGCGCAGCAGCTGGGTTTCGTTCTCGCCGAACAGGTCCGTCTCGGCGCCGAAGAGTCCCAGCCCGCCCAGGCAGGTCTCGCCGCTCCTGAGCGGCAGGATGGCCAGGGAGGCGAAGCCCAGGGCCCGGGCACCCTCGACCAGTTCCCCCCGGCAGCATTCCAGGGTGTTGCAGATGAGCGCCGCGTCCTCCTGGCCGGACAGCCCCGGCAGCGGGCAGCGGTCCGGGTGGGAGGCGAGCAGTGCCATGGCCCGGGCGGCGAATTCGCTGGCCACGCCCCTGGCGGCGAAGACGCCGGGCGCCTGGCCCGCCGCGCCGGCGAAGTAGGTCCAGGCGAGCGGAAACCCGCCCTGCTCCACCAGCACGGCGCAGGCGCGGTCGAGCAGGGCCTTGCGGTCCCGGATGCGGAAAATGGCCTCGTTGGTCTGGGTCAGCACCGTCAGCGTGCGGTTGAGCTGACGGACGCGGCGCTCGGCCGTCTCGCGCTCCGTGATGTCCTCGGCCAGTTGCAGCAGGTGTTCCACCTCGCCCTCGGGGTTGAAGAGGGGGATGGCCTTGACGTGGAGCCAGCGCGGCTGCCCTGCCCACATTTCGAGGCGCAGCTCGGGCAGGGCGGCCGGATGGCGGCTGTGCAGCACCTGGCGGTCGAGGGCGGCCAGTTGCGCCGCCGGCCCTGCGGGGAGGATCTCGTGGCCGGTGCGGCCGGCGAGGCTGTCCCGGTCGCGGCCGAGGACGGTCTCCGAATGCCGGTTCGCCCGGACGATGCGCAAGTCCTCCGCCCGCTTGACCAGGATCATGAACGGGATGTTTTCGAACACCGAGTCGAGCAGCCCGTGGGAGTGCTGCAGGGCGCGCTCCATCTGCGCCCGCTCCAGCATTTGCCGCTGCAGCGCGGCGTTCACGTCGGCCAACTCCTTGGTGCGCCGCGCCACCTCGCCGCGCAGCGCCGCGGGCCGGCGCAGCGCGCGGCAGACGAACACGGCGACCAGGGCCCAGGCCAGCGCCAGCGCCGCAAGATCCGCGTGGAGAAAGTAGGCCGCCCCACTGGCGGCGAGCCCTGCCGCGGCGAGGGGGGCGACGAGGGGGGCGGCGAGGGCGGCAGGCTGCTTGTCGGCCATGGGCACCTGGTGGCTACGACATAATCTGAAGGTTAGTCTCCGCCGCAACAAGCCTGCTGCGCCGGCGTGTTGTCCCGCAGCGGGTGGAAGGCCTTGCCGATGTAGGCGACCAGGGCCTCGATCTCCCCGTCCGCGAGCACGGAGCTCCAGGCCGGCATGGAGGTGCCCGGCAAGCCTTCGCGTATCGCCTGGCCGAGGCGGGCGCGGCTCATGGCCCCCATGACCTGGGGGTCGGTGAGGTTGCGCGGGTGCGGCTCGAGAAAGCTGCCGATCCAGTTCTTGCCCGTGCCGTCGGCGCCGTGGCAGAAGGCGCAGTTGTCCCGGAACAGCTTCTCGCCGGTGCGCTCCCGGGGCGTCATCGCCGCCACCTTGGGCGACACCTCGTGCAGCAGGTAGGGGCTGGCGCTGCTCACCGCGTCCAGCCGCGCGGCCGGCAACCGGTGCGAGTACTGGTTGCGGGGATAGGACAAGGCGCGCGGTTCCCAGGCGATGGCATCGTCCTGCGGGCGGCCGCGGTCGTGGCAACTGACGCAACTGGCGAGATAGAGGCGCTTGCCGCGGGCCTGCTCCGGCGTGAGCTCCTCCCAGGCCGTGGCGAGGGCGAGGTCCCCCTGGGCGTAGGGAAAGGCGGCGCGGTAGCGCTCGTGTTCCGGCCAGCCGTTCTCCGCCGTGTGGTAGCGGGTGTTCGGGCGCTTCTTCGTGACGAATTCGTCGACCACGAACTCCGCGACGGCCTCCAGGTCGGCGGCCGTCAGGATGCCCTGGAAGCTTTTCATGGCCGTGCCGGCGCGTCCCTGGCGCAGTGCGGCGAGCACCCGCTCCCGGGACAGCTCCCGCGGGCTGGCCCGGGTGAAATCCCGGGGCGGCGGGCTGAGGTAGCTCGCCGCCAGGGTCCTGGCGTCGCCGGAATAGCCGTGGCAGAAGTAGCAGCGGAAGTTATAAATGGCGCGGCCCGTTTCCAGCCGCTGCGCGCCGGCCCGGTCGCCCACCGGCGCGGCGGAGTCCTTGCCCAGGCCGCAGCCGCCCAGAAGGGCCAGGACCGCGGCGGCCCAGAGCAGCGGCAGCCTCATTGGCCCGCCCGGTTTGCGGCGCCTTTGGGCTGGATGAAGCGCCGGAACACGAACTCGGCGAGGTCGGCCAGTTCCTGCTCGGACAGCACTTTGCTCCACGCCGGCATCTCCGTGCCGAGCCGGCCCATGGCGATCGCCTCGTAGAGCGCCGGCCGGTTGAGCCGCCGGCGGGCGGCGGCCTCGAGAAAGTTGCGCGGCACGGGACGGATGAAGTAGGCCCGCGGGCCCTTGCCGTCGCCCTTGGCGCCGTGGCAGGTGGCGCAATTGGCGAGGTAAAAGGCTTCACCGTGCCGGGCGTTGCCGGCCAGGCCCTTGGGCAGGGGCAGGGACATGTCCGCCTTCGGCGCGGCGGCCGGGCGGGCGTCGCGCTGCCGCCCGCCGTGGGCCAGGGTGCCGGAGACCCCATGGGTCTGCGCCGACATGAGGGCGGTGCGCACGTAATCCACCACGGCCTCGATGTCCGGGGCGGGCAGTTGCGTGCCGAAGGCGGCCATGGCCGTGCCGGAGGCCCCGTGCTGCCGGACGGCGGCGACCATGCGTTCGCGGCCGAGCTCCGCGTGGGCGGCGGCCGAGGCGAAGTCCCGCGGCGGCCGCTGCATGCCCGTGCCGGGCAGGAGCACGCCCTGGCCGCGGTCGCCGTGGCAGCCGACGCAGTTGTGGCCGTAGACGCTGCGGCCGCGGGCGATGCGCGGATCCAGCGCCACCTGCATGAAGCTGGCGCGGATGTAGGCCACCACCGCCTCGATTTCCCTGTCGCTCAACTGGGTCTTCCAGCCGACCATGGCCGTGCCCGCCTTGCCCTCGCGTGTGATGACCACCATGGCCTCCTTCGACAGGGGCGTGCCGCTGGTGAAGTCGCGCGGCGGCGGCACCAGGCTGCCGCGGGCGCGGCTGCGCCCATCGCCCTTGTCGCCATGACAGACGGAACAGTAGTTGTGGTAGATCACCTCGGGCTGGATTTTGCCCGTGGCTGCGGGCCGTTCCGCGGCCAGGGGCGCACCCAGGGCGAGGGCGGCGGCCAAGGGCAGGAGCGAGCGAAGCAGTGTGCGGGCCGTGGGCAGCATGTCGTCGGACGGGCAAGTGGATCGGCACCGAGCGCCATGCAAGATTCGCACCGGCCTGCCGCAGGGGCTTGGCTTTCCTGGCATACGGGTTGCTTCTCGCATGGAGCTCCCGTCGGCCGCCTGCCGTGGGCGCCGCGCGCCGGGCTTGCGCGAGGCGCGGCGGGCTGGACAGGGGCCGGGCGATTCCATCGTTCGGGCAAGCCGTTTTCATTTGTGGGAAAAGACGGCATCGAGGCCCGCCGACGGGCCCGGATCGCAGGAAAAGAACAAGCGATGGCGAAACAAGACCGGCAACGGCCGTTATTGGTGACGGGTTTCATGGCGGCTCTCATGGCATCGGCTCTGGCGGCGGCGGACGTGCGCGTGACGCCCCACAACCTGGGGCAGCGCGCCGCGGCCGGCGCCCCCGTGGACGCCCGCGAGGTGTGCGTCTATTGCCACACGCCCAACGAGACGCCCCGGCTGGACGAGGCGCCCCGGCAGGAACAGAAGCGGGTGGTGCCGAAATGGCAACGGGCCCTGCCCGCGGACTACAGCTACACCATTTACGACGACATCGGCCGGCTCGGGCTCGCCGGCAGCACGGCGGTCGGATCCCAATCGGTGGCCTGCCTGTCCTGCCACGACGCCAACCAGGCCTTTTCCGCAGCGCGGCTCACCTTCGACCACCCCTTCGGCGTGCCCTACCGCGGCCTGCCGCGGCGCCTGCCCGCCCAGCAGCGCCGCGGCGACGGCGAACAGCCGTCCCAGGCGGCCAAGCGCGCCAGCGGCGTCGTCGGTTTTCGCCAGGCAGTCAGCGGTGTGATGGACAACCGCACGGTGTGGTGGGTGCCCACGAGCGGCAATCGCACGCAGCGCGGGCGCAGCGACATCCCGCTCTATTCGCGCCGCGAGGCGTCCGCCGAGGAGGTCGCCTACATCGAGTGCGGGAGCTGTCACGACCCGCATAGCAGCAACAAGCTCTTTCTCCGAGTTCCCAACGAGGGAAGCCGATTGTGCCTGTCCTGTCATGATGCGTAAGGAGGCTCCAAGGTGGCTATGAATCTGGTTCGCGGCGTGCTGATGGGGGCCGCCCTGCTGGCGGTGGCGGGCTGCGCCCCGCTGCCGGATCAGCAGGCGACGAAGTCGGGCCCCAAGTCCCTGGTCTACCCGCAGCCGCCGGACGACCCCCGCTTCATCTACGAAAGGACGATATACAGCAGCGCCGACGTGGTGCCCGACAACTCGGACTCGGAACTGCGCCGCATGCTGACCGGCGCGGTGCGCACCGGCGAGGGCCTGGGCAAGCCCTACGCGGTGGCGGTGCACCAGGGACGGATCTTCGTGTCGGATTCGGCGGAACGCTTCGTCAAGGTGTTCGACGTCCCCGGCGGGCGCTATTTCAAGATCGGCGAGGAGGATCCCGGGCGGCTGGTCAAGCCCCTGGGCATCGACGTGGACGGCGCCGGCAATCTCTACGTCGCCGACGCCACGCAGAAGCAGATCATGGTCTTCGACCGCGACGGCAAGTTCCTGCGCAAGCTGGGCGGGGCGAAGTGGTTCGACCGCCTGTCCAGCGTGACGGTGGACGGGGCCGGGGCGCGCCTGTACGTGGTGGACATCGGCGGCGTCGGCTCCGAACAGCACCGCGTGCGCGTCTTCGATGCGGCCAGCGGCGCCCACCTGTTCGACTTCGGCAAGCGGGGCAAGGGGCTCGGGGAGTTCAACCTGCCGCGGGACGTGGCCGTCGGCAAGGACGGCCGCCTGTATGTGGTGGACGGGGGCAATTTCCGGGTGCAGGTGTTCGACCGCGACGGGAAATACCTGCAGAGCTTCGGCAACGTCGGCAAGCAATTGGGCAACTTCGCCCGGCCCAAGGAGGCCGCCGTCGATGCCACCGGCAACGTCTACGTGGTGGACGCCGCCTTCGGCAATTTCCAGATCTTCAGCGCCGAAGGGGACCTGCTCATGTTCGTCGGCGACCGCGCCGAGCAGGACGGCCCGGCCAAGTACATGCTGCCCTCCGGCATCTATGTGGACGAGGACAGCCGCGTCTATATGGTCGACCAGTGGTTCCGCAAAATCGACGTCTTCCGCCCGGTCAGCCTGACCCCCGAAGGCGGCTATCTCGGGCGGCGGCCGAAGCCGGCGAAGTAGGGCCGGTTCCCCCATTCTGGGAACGGCCGATTCCTGCAAACGGGAAATATACCGAAAGTTAGTAGTCCGGCCCTAAGCATTTCCCGTTAGTCAAAAAATATACTCGTAAAAACAAAGTATTGAACGCCAGCCGATGGCCTCTCCGAAATTGGCACGATATCTGCTGTGTGTCGGGCAACGGCGACTTGCGAAACGACCCAGGGGGCTACGCAGGTCTCGAACGCAACTCGCAAGCAGGAGGAGAAAATGAACAAGCCACATCGCTCGCAATTGTCACACCTGTTCCGGGTGGCCGCCGGCCTGCTGCTGGCCGGGCTGCTGGGGGCGGGCAACCAGGCCCTCGCCGGGATTGCCAACACGAAACACAACCTCGGCTCCACTGGCGCCGTGGCCGGGCAGAACAAGGTGTCCAACACGGACGAAATCTGCGTCTTCTGCCACACGCCGCACGCGGCCGACACCACCGCCCCGGTGCCCTTGTGGAACAAGAACCTGAGCAGCCTGGGCGGCTACACCACCTACGCCACCCTCAACTCCAACACCCTGGACGGCGCCATGCTCACCGTCGGCTCCGTGTCGCTCGCCTGCCTGTCCTGCCACGACGGCACCCAGGCCATGGACAACATCATCAACGCCCCGGGCTCCGGCGGCTACGACGCCACGGGCGGCGGCGCCAACGGCCTGGCCTGGACCTGGTCGGGCACCCGCATCGACGCCAACGGCAAGATGATCAATGCGGCCACCACCCTGGCCATGCTGGGCACCGACCTGTCCAACGACCATCCGATCGGCATCCGCTACTGCGGCGGCGGCCCCAACGCCACCACGCCGACGGCGGCCTGCACGGACACCGACTTCAAGGGCTCGGGCAGCGGCCTGCAGAATGCCACCGTCAATAGCAACCTGGTGTGGTGGGTGGATACCTCGGTCGGCACCTCCGGGCAGCGCGAGAAGACGGACATGATCCTCTACTCCCGCAGCTTCAGCGGCACCAATGCCCCGTCGGTGGAGTGCGCGAGCTGCCACGACCCGCACACGGAGACCAACGCGACCTTCCTGCGGGTCTCGAACAGCGGCAGCGGCGTGTGCCTGTCCTGCCACGTTAAGTAAGCGACATCCCGCAGCGCAGGCTCGGACAGCGGGTCAGACGCCGGGCGTCTGACCCGCTTTTCTTTTGGAGGGTTCTACTCATGGTTCTGGGCATCAAGAGACGGGGCGGCCCGTGGGCGCAGCGCGCGCGGGCGGCCGCGATGGCGGCCTGCTGGGCGAGCGCCGTCGCCGGTGGCGCCGCTGCGCTGGCCGCGCCGGCGGCCGAGGACGCGGTCTTCGCCCGGGTCGGCGAGCGGGTCGTTTCGCTGCGGGATTACGAGACCCTGCTGGCGGCCACCCTGCGGCAGAAGTTCTACCACGGCCAGGTGCCCGAGGGGCAGGTGGCGGCGCTGCGCCAGGAGGTGGCCGACAGCGTGGTCGACCGCGCCCTGCTCCTGGAAGAGGCGAAGCGGCGCGGCATCGGCCCGGAGCAGGCGAAGGTGAAAGGGGCCTTGGACGGCTACGAGGCGCGCTATGCGGCCAGCCCCATGTGGCAGCAGAACCGGGAACGCCTGCTGCCGGGACTGATCGCCCAGCTCGAGCAGCAGAGCGTACTGGAGCAGTTGGAAAACGCCGTGCGGGCGGCGCCCGAGCCCACGGCCGAGGAGGCGCGGGGCTACTTCCTGGGCCATCCGGAAAAATTCACGGAGCCGGCCAAGATCCGGCTCTCCATGATCCTCCTCCGGGTGGCGCCCTCTTCGCCCAAGGCGGCCTGGGAGCAGGCGCGGGAGGAGGCCGCCGCCATCCACCAGCGGCTCGCCCGGGGCGCCGAGTTCGGCGAGCTGGCCCGCCTGCACTCGGCGGACGACTCCGCCGCGCGCGGCGGCGCTCTCGGCTACCTGCACCGGGGCATGCTGCCCGAAGCCCTGCAGGAGAAGATCGACCAGCTCCAGGAAGGGGTGGCTGCCGAACCGCTCACGCTGCTCGAAGGCGTGGCCATCTTCCGCCTGGACGAGCGCGTGCCGGCCAAGCTGAGGTCCTTCGAGGAGGTGCATGCGCGGGCCGGCGAGCTGCTGCGCCGCGACCGGGCGGAGGCCGCCTGGAGGGAGCTGATCCTCGCCCTGCGCGCCCGCATTCCCGTGCGGATCGAGGCGCCCGGATTTGCCGCCCCCGGCGCCGCCGGGCAACCGACGAAGCCGGAATGAGCCCATGCGCTGACAGTGGACACGCGCGCTTCCCGTGCCCGGACCCCGAGGCCGTATCCGCTCCGGGCCAGGGTGCTCGCTTGCGGGCTCGCCCTGGTCGCGCCGGCCAGCCCGGCGCCGGCGGCCGTCGCCACCGCTGAGGGGGATGCGGTGCGCATGGAAAGCGAAGGGCCGGCGGGGCCCGAGGGGGATCGCCCGACGGCCCCCCCGGCGGGCGGCGGCGGGCCGGCGCAAGAGGCGGCCCAGGCCGGCAAGTGGGGGCTGGCGCCCATCCGCTGGGGCGGCAACATGGCCGACGAGTTCCGCTGGACCCGGGCCACGGATCAGCCCAAGCGCTTCCAGCACGTCCAGATCGGCAGCATGCGCGGGGCGAGCTACGTCTGGCAGCCCTGGATAGCACAGGTGACCGGCAGCCTGGGCTTCGTCTCGGGCACGGAGCGCACGGACGGGGACAGGCAGGCGACCGGTGCCGGCGATTCCGGCAGCCGCAGCACCACCCGGACGGGCAACGGCAGCGTGGCCCTGTTCCCGGTCAGCCGCTTTCCCTTCGTTGCCGCCCTGGACGTGAATGACAGCCGTGCCAGCGGCCAGCTCACGGCCAGCGATTACGTGAGCAAGCGCCTCAGCCTGCGCCAGAGCTACCAGCCGGCCGAGGGCCCCGCCCGCTTCATGGGCAGCTTCGACCGCAGCACGCTCAACTCGGCGTCCTTCGGCACCGACACCGTGGATGCCTGGAACGGCTCCTACTCCACCAACTTCGGCGAGCAGGGCATGGAGTTTACGGGCAGCCGCAGTACCAACCAGCGCTCCAACGGGGACGCCGCCTCCGCCTTCGACCGGTTGTCCCTGCGCCACACCTACCGGCCCGAGGAGGACTTCTCCCTGGAAAGCCTGGTGAGCTACAGCGACTCCGACCTGACCCAGCGCAACGTGGGCATCACCAACCGCAACAAGGCGCGCTACTACCAGGGCAACACTTTCTTCACCTGGCGGCCGGATGAGGACCTGCCCCTCTACGTGACGGGTGGCGGGCGCTTCTTCGCCGCCGATGCCGAAGCCAACGGCACCGCCAACCAATCCCAGTCCCTGAGCGGCAACATCGGGGCCACCTACAACTACAGCCGCAACCTCACCCTGGCGGGGGGCGCGTCGGTGGCCCAGGCCCGCTCGGGTTCCGTCGGCGCCCTGGTGAGCGCCCAGAATGCCGGCGCGACTTATGTGGGCGATCCTATCAAGTTCGGGAATTTTTCTTACGATTGGAATGCCGGCACCACGGTGAACAACCAGTTCGGCGGCATGGAAGGCGGCCGCCGCGGCCTGTCCGGCCAGCTCGGCCATGGCCTGACGCGCCAATACGCCTTCAGCCCCAACTCGGGACTGGGCCTGAACCTGGGCCAAACGGTGGGCGTGAACGCGGACAGCCTGGGCGGGCGCAGCCAGAGCCTGAGCCATACCGCCGGCGCTTCCTGGCGCCTGACGCGGGACGAAGGGCTGGCCGCTTTCCTCAGCGTCACCGGGGCCGATACCCGCAGCAGCGGCGCCGCCGCGGGCAGCTTCCAGTTCGTGGGGTTCCAGCTCAACGGCCAGTGGCGGATCGGGCGCTACTCCCTGTTGAACGGCAACCTGAGCCTGCAGTTGAGCCGCCAGTCCACCGGCCAGGCCACCCGCCCGGTTGCCGGGCAGGAGCCCGGGCCGACGCCGGCTCCGGCCGTCCGCCCGGGCTGGACGACCCACGCCTTCGGCAACCTGAGCTACCAGAACATGCGCCTTTTCGGCACACCGGGGCTGCGCTACACGGCCAGTTACAGCGTCAACACGCTGCAGATGGACAACCGCCTGCTCGGCAACGTGGACGCCCAGCGCGACCAGATCGGCCAGTCCCTGGAGCAGCGCCTCGATTACCGCATCGGCCGGCTGGACGTGCGCCTGTCCGCCCAGGTGGTCGAGTTCGATGGCAAGAAAAATGCTCTCATCTTCCTCCGGGCCGGGAGGGATTTCGGCGATTTCTGAGCGCCGACAGGCCATGGTTTTTTTGTCTGAGGTATCGGGTAATGAAACAGCGCAGGGGAACGCGTCTCGGGCTGGTCCTGTCCTTCGTGACGGCCATCCTGGCGGCGCTATTGGTGGACGTGCCGGTGGCCCAGGCCGAGTACGGCGACGTGGTGATGAACAACTACTCGGACGCCGCGGGCATGCGTCCCGTCGTCTTCCCGCACTGGTTCCACCGGGTGCGCTTCCGCTGCAAGGTCTGCCATGGCGACCTGGGCTTCCAGTTCAAGGCCGGCGGCAACCAGATCAACATGCTCAAGATCATCGACGGCCAGTTCTGCGGCGCCTGCCACAACGGCGAGCTCGCCTGGCCGGTGGAGAACTGCAACCTCTGCCATTCGGCCAAGCCGGGCACGGCCACCCAGGTGCATGAGAGCACCATCCAGAAACTCACAGTGCCGGCGGCGGCCCCGGCGGTCGCGAAGAAACAGGTGCGGCCATGAGACTGAACATGATGCTCATCGGCGCGGCCTTCCTGCTCGCCACGTCGGCCGGCGGCGTTCAGGCCCAGCAGAACGTCGGCAAGGCGGTCTACGACAAGCTGTGCTTCGGCTGCCACACCCCGGGCATCGCCGGCGCCCCCCGGCTCGGCCATGCCGGGGACTGGAACCCGCGCCTGGCCGCGGGCGGCCGCGCCCGGCTGTACAAGAGCGCCCTGCAAGGCACGCCGAAGGGCATGCCGGCCAAGGGCGGCAACGCCCAGCTGCCGGACGCCGAGGTGAAGGCGACGGTGGACTACATGCTCTCCCGCCTGCCCAGGGCGGCGGAAGGCCCCGCCAAGCTCGAGACGCCGGCCAAGGCCGAGGCGAAGGCCGAGGGCGCGCCGGTCAAGGCGGAGGCGCCGGTGCCTGCGGCTGCGCCCCAGCCCGTCGCCTACGCGCCAGCGCCCCCGGCTCCCGCCGGCAGCGACATCAACGCCTTCAACCGCCTGCTCAAGCCCGTCGGCAAGCGCAACCTGCCGCCGCCGGAGGACGGCATCCATGATCCCGCCAACGACGGCACCCACGCCCTGCAACCGCCGCTGACCGCCTTCGGGGCCATGCCCAGGAGCTCCGCCGGCAACCGGGTGAACTGGGTGCAGGCCCTGGGCAACAAGGGCATCACTCCCCGCTGG
Organism: uncultured Rhodocyclaceae bacterium; assembly: GCA_964479195.1. GTDB lineage: Bacteria > Pseudomonadota > Gammaproteobacteria > Burkholderiales > Rhodocyclaceae > Desulfobacillus. Next base: position 22,752 of record CAYZLI010000006.1, on the reverse strand, counting down.
GACCGGGTCGACACCGCCGCCGAGCCGGTGGTCCTGGATCTCAACATCGTGCGCGAGGTGAAGGGCTCGATGCCCGACGTGGTCTATCCCCACAAGCAGCACACCGAGTGGCTCGACTGCTCCAACTGCCATCCGGCGATCTTCGTGCCGCAGAAGGGCGCCAACCAGATCAGCATGGCCTCCATCCTGATGGGCCAGCAGTGCGGCGTGTGCCACGGCAAAGTGGCCTTTCCGGTCTCGGAGTGCCGGCTGTGCCACTCGAAGAAAAAGGACCTGACGCCCAAGAGCACGGCCGCGGCCGGAGGAGGCGCGCGGTGAGACCCGAATCGAGTGAAGCCAGGAGCAGGAAGATGAAAAGATCGTTGTGGCTGCGGGTGGCGGCCCTGGCCGCGGCCGGACTCGTTCAGGCGGCGCCGGTCGCCGCCCAGGCGGGAGCCCCGGCCGTTGCCGCGCCGGTCACCGCGCCGCCGGACCGGGCGCAGGTGGAAGAGCGGCTTGACCTGGTGGCGACGCTGCTGGAAAGCTCTTCCGCCGCGCGCCAAGTGGAGGCGAGCGGCGATGCGCGCGCCCAGGAGCGGCGCCGAAAGGCGCGGGAGCTGCACGGGGCCGCCGCGGCCGCGCTGCGGGAGGGCGACCTCGCCGGCAGCCTGCGCCTGCTGCAGAGCGCCACGGCGACCATGTTCGAGGCGGTTCGCTTCGCGGCCCCGGAGCAGGTGACGGCGGACAAGCGGCAAAAGGATTTCGACGCCCGCATGGAAAGCGCCCGGGCGCTGCTGGGGGCGCACAAGCGCATCAGCGTCGAGAAGTCCAACGCCCAGGGGGCCGAGACGACCCGCAGCATCGAGAAGCTGCTGCAGGAGGCCGCCGGGCTGGCGGCGGCGGGCAAGCTGGACCAGGGCCGGGCGGTGCTCGATCGCGCCTATCTCGTCGCCAAGGCGGCCATCGGCTCGATGCGCAGCGGCGACACCCTGGTGCGCTCCCTCAAGTTCGCCAGCAAGGAAGAGGAGTACCGCTACGAGCTGGACCGCAACGAGACCCACCAGATGCTGGTCCGGGTGCTGGTGGACGAAAAGCGCGGTGCCGCCGACCTCGATGCCATGGTGGCGGGCTTCATGGACAAGGCGCATGAGCTGCGCCGGCAGGCGGAAGCGGAGGCGGCGCGGGGCGAGTTCGAAGCCGGCATCCGCGCCCTGGAGGCCTCCACCGCCGAGCTGGTGCGCGCCATCCGCGCCGCAGGCATCTACATCCCCGGCTGAGGAGATGCCGCCGGCATGGTCTTTCCACGGCCCTTTCCCTGCCTCCCGGCCCTGGGGCGCCGGGGCCTGGCCCTGGTCCTGGCCCTTGCCACCATGGCCGCGGCCGCCGGGGAGTGGCTGCCCCTCAAGCGCGACGGCGTGCACGACCCGAAGGCCCCCGGCGTGAAGCTGCTGCAGGAGCCGCGCGATGCCTTGTCCGGGCTGCCGCCGGACACCACCGGCAATCAGGTGCGCTGGGTGCAGGCCCTGGAGGACAAGGCCATCGCGCCGCGCACCAACATCCGGCCGGAAACAAAGGTGAATGTCTACGACAAGGACATCCTGCTCAGCCTGAAGGGCGGCATGCCCATCGTGCGCTTCCCGCACCGCCAGCACACCCTGTGGCTGGACTGCAGCAACTGCCACGAGCACCTGTTCAGTTCGCAGCCCGGGGCCAACAAGCTGTCCATGTTCCAGATCCTGCAGGGCGAGCAGTGCGGCGTGTGCCATGGCGCCGTGGCCTTTCCGCTGACCGAATGCAACCGCTGCCACAGCGTGCCCCGGCCCGCCCCCGGGGGCCGGGAGCTGGCGCGTTGAGCGCCGGAGGATATGTGCCCCCACGCTCACATTCGTTCGCTGCCCCCCAAGGGGGCGCATGCCTCCCTCGGGGCGGCCCAGCGGGAGGCATGACGCATGGGGAGCCTGTCCGGCCTGCTTCTCGTGCTGGCGACGGTGCTGGCGATGATGCTGGGCGCCGCGCCGGCACAGGCGGAATACGGCGACGTGGTGCTGAACAAGCGCTCCGGCAAGGAGGGCGTGCGGCCGGTGGTCTTTCCCCACTGGTTCCATCGCATCCGCTTCCGCTGCAAGGTGTGCCATCACGAACTGGGCTTCAAGATGCGGGTGGGCGCCAACGATGTCACCATGGCGGAGATCATCGACGGCAAGTTCTGCGGCATGTGCCACAACAACGAGGTGGCCTGGGGGCCCGACAAGTGCGATCTGTGTCACACGGGCAAGCCCGGGCTGCCGAGCGGCATTTATGGCGGACATGAGACCTCCGGTCCCGGGCGCTGGTAGGCCGCCGGCGCGGAAGCACCGGCGCGCGTTTCTCGCCGCCGTGGCCGTTCTGGCGTTGGGGCCGGGCTGGACGTGCGCCGCCGCGGCGCCGCCCGAGCCCGAGGCCGCCGCTCGGCTGCTGGTGCCCTGGCAGACCTTCTTCGGCGCCCGGCTGGTCGAGCGGGTGGACCCCACGGGACAGATCCGGCCCGGGCAGGGCGGGGGCTTCGTGCGCTTCCGCTATCCCACGGCGGTGGCCGCCCGCGGCCCCGACCTCTATGTCGCCGACAGCGGCGCCGGCACGCTCTATCGGTTCGATGCGGCCCTGCAGGCGATGCAGGCGGTGCCGGGCGTGCGGGCCCTGCCGGGCACCCGCATCCGGGTGGGCGCCGACCACACGCTGTTCGTGCTGGATCCCGGCGCCGGCCGGCTGCGCCGCTTCAGCCGCGACGGCACGCCCCTGCAGACCCTCTCCGATGCGGTGGCCGCGGCCCGCTTCAGCGACTTCTCCCTGGACGAGACCGGCCGCATCTACGTCCTGGATGCCCTCGGGCGCCGCATCGTCGCCTTCCATCCGGCGGGGCGGGCCGCCTCGGTCTTCGCCTCGGCCATGGAGGGCGGCGGCGAGCTGCAGGCGATGGGGGCGATCGCCGGCGGGGCGGTGGGCCTGCTGGTCGCCGATTCCGCCTGCCGCTGCGTGCTGCGGCTGGGCGAGGATGGGCAGGTCGCGGCGCGCCTGGGCGAAGGCGATCTGCGGCAACCGGGCGCGATCGCCATGGACCGGGAGGGGCGCGTCTTCGTGGCGGACGCCTTCGACCAGAGCCTCAAGGTGTTCGGCGACGGCGTGCTCCTCGCCTCCTTCGCCGCGGCCGCGCTGGGGGCTTCGGGCATCGCCGGCATCGCCATCGACGAGGGCTTCCTCTATGTCGCCGATGGGGCCGGCGCCCGGATCGTCGTCCTGCGCATCCGGCCCGGCTCGCGGAGGGGGCCATGAGGCTGGTCCGCCTGCTGGCCTGCCTGGGGGCGCTGCTGGTCGGCGCCTGCGCGACGACGGGCCAACCGGCCACCCTGGTCCTCGGCATGGAGGACGCACCCGGCGGCAAGCGCCT
>CAYZLI010000006.1:13229-19249 GCA_964479195.1 uncultured Rhodocyclaceae bacterium | reverse complement strand
GCCAACCGGCCACCCTGGTCCTCGGCATGGAGGACGCACCCGGCGGCAAGCGCCTCATGTGGCCCGTGGAAGCCGAGATCCCGCGCTACCTCTTCGCCGGCCAGTTGGTCGGCGAGGCCAATTTCCGCCGCCCCGAGCCGTCCGGCCAGGGCCTGGGCGAGCTCTTGCGCTGGCTGGCCGGGCTGATCGCCGGGGAGGCGGCGCCGGTGGTCCTGCAGCGGCCCCAGTCGGGCACCGTGGACGCCGACGGGCGCATCTACGTCACCGATACGAGCCGCCAGGCGGTGTTCGTCTTCGATCCTGTGGACGGCCAGCTCAAGGTCTGGGAGTGGGCCCTGGAGGGGCGCAACTTCGTCGCGCCGGCGGGCATCGTCGTGCACCCTTCCGGGGAGATCCTGGTGGCCGATGCCGAGCTGGGCTTCGTCGCCCGCCTGGACCGGCAGGGCAATCCGCTCGGCACGATCGGCCGGGGGGCTTTGCAGCGCCCCATCGGGCTCGCCCTCGACCCGGCCGGGCAGTTCCTCTATGTCGCCGACACCCACGGCCATGACGTCAAGGTGTTCGATGCCGGCGGGCGCCTGCTGCGCCGCCTCGGCCGGCGCGGCGAGGGGGCCGGCGAACTGAACTACCCGACCTACCTCGCGCTGCGCGGCGGCGAGCTCTATGTCACCGACACCATGAATGCGCGCGTGCAGGTGTTCTCCGCCGCCGACGGCGGCTTCCGGCGCACGATCGGCGCCCGTGGACTCTATGTGGGCAACCTGGTGCGGCCCAAGGGCGTGGCCCTGGACGGCGAAGGCAACATCTACGTGGTCGAATCCTATTTCGACCACCTGCTGGTCTATGATCGCCGCGGACAGTTCCTGATGCCCATCGGCGGCGTGGGCGCCGACGTGGGCAAGTTCTACCTGCCCGCGGGCGTGTGGGCGGATGAGCGCGGCCGGGTGTTCGTCGCCGACATGTTCAACGGCCGGGTGGTGGTCTTCCAGTTCCTCGGCGGGAGTACGGACCATGAATAGGCGGGCCCGCGTCCGGCTCTTCCTGGTGGCGCTCGCCTGCGTCGCCGGCGCCGCCTTCGCCGCCAAACTGTCGGACGTGCGCGGCACCAAGCACAACCTCTCCTCGGGCGGCCCGGGTACGGTCAAGGCGGTGAGCGAGACCCAGGTCTGCGTCTTCTGCCACACGCCCCACGCCGCCACGGCGGGGGTGACGCCCTTGTGGAACCGGGCGCTATCCAACCAGACCTACACGCCCTACACGTCCTCTTCGCTGGATGCCAACAGCGTCCAGGGCTCGCTGGACCAGCCCGGCGGCAGCTCCAAGCTGTGCCTGTCCTGCCACGACGGCACGCTCGCCCTGGGCAACGTGAACGTGCTGAACGGCGCCGGATCGGCGACCAGCCAGGGTACGCAATCGATCTCCCTGTCGGGCACCGGCAGCGGCGGCACCATGCCCACGGGCTCGGGGGAGACCAGCGGCTTCACCCGCAAGCTGGGTGCCGATCTGACCAACGATCACCCCATCTCGGTCACCTACAACAGCACGCTGGCGGCGCGCGACGGCGAGCTGCGCAACGTGGACGCGAACCAGAAGTGGCCCGCCGACGGCAGCATCGTCGGCGTGCGCAGCTCCGGCTACAAGCCGCGGACGCCCCTGGAGCCGACGGGCACGGCCGGAGCCGGCCAGGTGCAGTGCGCCACCTGCCACGATCCGCACATCCGCGAGACCGATGCGGCCAAGGGCAACCAGAAATTCCTGCGCCTGAACCGCTTCCAGGAAGCGACGCCCACCAACAACCACGATGCCACCAACGACATCGTCTGCCTGTCCTGCCACGACAAGAACCAGGGCAGCGGCACCTGGGCCTACTCGGCCCACGCCAACCCCCTGGTGGCGACCCCGACCTACACGGCCTCGGCGGCTACGCAGCGGGATTTCCCGGCCAGCCTGCCGGTGTGGAAGGCGGCCTGCCTGAACTGCCACGACACCCACACGGTGCAAGGGGCGCGCCGCCTGCTGCGCGAAGGCACCGACAGCATCGCCTCCCCCAAGACGGGCGGCGGCGCGGCCCTGGAGGAGACCTGCTACCAGTGCCACAGCGCCTCCGCGGCCATCACGCCGACCACCACGGTGCCCAACATCAAGGGGGATTTCGCCCTGGCGCGGCGCATGCCGATCGCCTCCGCCGACCAGGCGGGCGGCGCCGAGGCGCACGATATCGGCGGCGACTTCTCGGACGCCACCTTCGTCGATTGCACCGGCACCGCCAACAAGTGCGGCAAGGACTTCGTCGAGCGGCGCGCCAAGCTGGGGGTGGGCAACCTCAACAACCGCCATGCCGAGTGCACCGACTGCCACAACCCGCACCGGGTGGTGAAATTCCGCGACTTCCGCGGCAATCCCGCCGGCAGCCTCTCGGGCACGCCGGACGCCGCCGGCACGCACCGCCACGACGAAGCCGCGGGCTATACGCACAGCAACATCGCTTCCGGCGCGCTGCGCGGCGCCTGGGGCGTCGAGCCGGCCTACACGTCCAACTCCTTCCACAGCCTGCCCTCCGGCTACACGGTGAAGCGCGGCGACCCCGGCACCAGCACGGACGATACGGTCTCGGCCGCCTACGTCACCCGGGAATACCAGATTTGCCTGAAGTGCCACTCGGACTACGGCTTCTCCGACGACAACGTCTATCCCGGCGGCAACCGCCCGACCCTGGGCTCCTTCCTCGGCGGCACGCCCTCCGGCACCAACGGACTGACGCGCTACACCAACGTGGCCAAGGAGTCCCAGGCGCCGAGCGCCCATGCCGGCGAGCCCTTGAGCCTGGGCTCGGATGCGGGCAGCGCCGATGCCAACTTCAACAGCAACAACCACCGCTCCTGGCATCCGGCCATGGGCGCCACCGGGCGCTCGCTGGCGGCGCGCGGCATGGGCACCAACAATCCCTGGAAATCGCCGTGGAACAACGCGGTGGGCAGCCAGACCATGTACTGCAGCGACTGCCACGGCTCCGATACCGCGGAAGGCACGGCGCTGCCCAGCGGCGGCGAGAACGGCAACCCCTGGGGGCCGCACGGTTCCAACAACGACTTCATCCTGAAGGGCGTCTGGGGCAAGGATGCGGGCGCCACGGGGCGCGACTCGGGCTATACGGCCGACATGCTCTGCTTCAAGTGCCATGACCCGACCGTCTACACCACGCGCAACGATTCGGGCCACAAGTCGGGTTTCTGGAACTCGAGCCGGGGCAACCTGCACAACTACCACATCGACAAGATCCAGAAGCTGCACTGCACCTGGTGCCATGTGGCCGTGCCCCACGGCTGGAAGAACAAGTCGCTGCTGGTGAACCTCAACGACGTGGGCGAGGAGGCGGGCCAGGGGGCCGGCGCGAGCAAGGAGGTGTCCATCAACGGCAGCGGCGACTACTACACCCAGGAGCCCTACTACCTGGAGGCGAAGCTCAAGATCTCCAGCTTTGCCGCCAGCGGCAACTGGTCGGACAGCAACTGCGGCTCCCGGGGCAAGAGCGGCACGGGGCTCACCACCGGCCGCATCAACAGCACCAACGGGCAGACGAGCAACACCTCGGGCACCGGCAAGAACTGGATGGGCAGCACGTGCAGCAATCCCCCATGACCCGGGCACTCGGCGCCCTGGCCTCCCTCAAGCTGACCCTGGCGATCCTGGCGCTGATGGGGACCGGCGTCCTTTACGCCTACTTCAGCGGGGAGGGAACGACGGCCCTGGTGTTGCCGCTGGCGCTGCTCGCGCTCAACCTGGTCGCGGCGGTTCTCGCCAACCCGGTGTTCCGCCGGCAGACGGCGCTGCTGGTCTTCCACCTGGCGCTGCTGGCGATCGTGCTGCTGGTGGCGGCCGGACGCCTGACCTACCTCAAGGGACAACTGGAACTCGCCGAGGGCGAGAGCTTCAGCGGCAAGCTCACCGCGGCGGAGGCGGGCCCCTGGCACGGGTGGCGGCTGGAGCAGGCCGCGTTCACCAATCTGGGTTTTCAGATCGACTACGCGCCGGGGCTGATGCGCGGGAGCACCCGGAACCGGGTCGCCTGGACGGACAGCGAGGGGCAGGGGCGCGAGGCGCTGATCGGCGATCAGCACCCCCTGCTGCGCGCCGGCTACCGCTTCTACACGACGCCGAACAAGGGGTTCTCGCTCATCTTCACCTGGCGGCCGCGGGCGGGCCAGCCGGTGCGCGGCACGGTCAACCTGCCCAGCTATCCGGCCAACGCGTACGGCCAGGCGAAGGAGTGGCAGCCGCCGGGCAGCGGGCTCAGGCTATGGACCATGCTCGCCTTCGACGAAGTGCTGATCGATCCCGAGCGCCCCTCTGTGTTCCGCCTGCCGCAGCGGCACAGCGTCGTCGTGCGCGTCGGCGCGGCCGGTGGGGCGCGGCAGGAACTCCTGCCGGGCGCGCGCCTGGCGCTCGCGGAAGGGGAACTGGTCTATGAGGGGCTGAGCACCTGGATGGGCTACCACGTGTTCCATGACTGGACCCTGCCCTGGCTGCTGGCCGCCGCCCTGGTCGGCATCCTCAGCCTCGGCTGGCATTTCCGGATGAAGTTCGCCCCGCCTTCCGGGTGCGCCGAGCCGGCCCAGGCCTATGCAGCTTGAACTGAACCTGCTCTGGGCCGGCCTCGCCGCCTACGTGCTGTCGGGCTCGCTCGCCATCGGCGGCCTCATCCTCGGGCGGCGCCCGGAGCGGCTGGTGCTCGGGCTGCTCGCCGCCGGGCTGGCGCTGCACGGCGCGGCCATCGGCCTGCGCTGGGCACGCCTGGGCCACGGCCCGTTCATCACCCTGTTCGAGATCCTGCTGAGCAACGTCTGGAGCCTGCTCTTCGTCTTTGCCCTGGCTTTTTGGCGGCTGCCGGTGCTCCGGCCGACGGCCGCCGTGGCGATGCCGGTGATGTACCTGCTGATGGGCTGGCTCATGGTGACGAACCCGGGGGAAGGCCATTATCCCGCGACCTATCACACGCCCTGGCTGTACGTGCATGTCGGGCTGGGCAAGGTGTTCCTCGGCGCCGTGCTCGTGGCCGTGGGCCTGGCCGGCGTCATCCTCCTGCGGCGCGCCGGCGCGCCGCTGCGGGCGCGCTTTGCGATGCTGCCGGGCGAGGCGCGGCTCGACGATCTCGCCTATCGCTTCATGGCCCTGGGCTTCGTCTTCGAGTCGCTGATGCTGGTCGCCGGTGCCATCTGGGCCCAGGATGCCTGGGGGCGCTACTGGGCCTGGGATCCCCTCGAGACCTGGTCCTTCCTCACCTGGCTGCTGCTCGGCTTCACCCTGCATCTGCGCGTCGCCTTGCGCATTCCGCCGCCGGCCGGCGCGGCCCTGGTGCTCGGCGTGTTCGTGCTCGCCTTCCTCACCTTCTTCGGCGTCCCCTTCGTGTCCACGGCGCCGCACCAGGGGGCGGTATGAGAACAACGGGGCGTTTGGAGATGAAGTGGCGCGACGTGCGCCTGAAGGCGCTGGGGCTGGCCCTCGTCCTGGTCCTGGCCGCCGGTGCGCTGTTTTCCTTCTGGCCGCGGCCGCAGGGCGTCGCCGAGCCGGCGGCGGAGCAGAAGGCCGCCCGGGACCATGCCGCGCAGATGCGCCGGCAGGAGATCGACGCCCGCTTCACCCAGGGCGTGGCCATGCTCCATGCCAAGCGCCACGACCATGCCCTGACGGCCTTTCACCGGGTCCTCCAGCTCGACCCGGAACTGCCGGAAGCCCATGTCAATGCCGGCTTCGCGCTGCTCGGCCTGGGCCGGCATGCCGAGGCGCACGACTTCTTCGAAGGCGCCACCGCCCTGCGCAAGAACCAGGTCAACGCCTATTACGGCCTGGCGGTGGCCCTGGAAGGGCTGCATGACCTGTCCGGCGCCGTCGGGGCGATGCGCACCTACGTCCATCTCGCCCCGAAGGACGACCCCTACCTGCCCAAGGCGCGGGCCGCCCTGTGGGAATGGGAGGCGGCGTTGAAAAAAGACCGAACGAAAGCCCCGTAGGGCGCAATAAGC
>CAYZLI010000006.1:0-13129 GCA_964479195.1 uncultured Rhodocyclaceae bacterium | reverse complement strand
ATGGGAGGCGGCGTTGAAAAAAGACCGAACGAAAGCCCCGTAGGGCGCAATAAGCTGCGCTGCGCTATTGCGCCCTACCGGATATACCGGATCCGAGCGTGGGGCGGTCGGCTGCGACGATTTCATGGCACGTCGCTTGCTCTGGCGAAGCCATCATGAGCGATTCTCCCGCCGCACCAAGGGCAATCGACTGGTTCAAGTACGGATCGCCGGAAGCTTTTTTCCCGATCGCGGGAAAGCTCATTCCCTGGTTTGCATCCGCCGCCCTCGCCCTCTGTGCCGTCGGCCTGTACCTCGGTTTTTTCGGCACAGTCCCGGATGTCCGGCAGGGTGAGGCCTACCGGATCGTCTTCCTGCATGAGCCGGCGGCGTGGCTGTCCCTGTTTCTCTACTTCGTCATGGCCTTCTGGGCCGCCCTGGGGCTCGTCTCCGGCACGCGCCTGCCGGCGATGCTGGCCAGCGCCCTGGCGCCCACCGGCGCCCTGTTCACTTTCTTTGCCCTGTGGACCGGCGCCCTGTGGGGCAGGCCGACCTGGGGCACCTGGTGGGTCTGGGACGCGCGCCTCACTGCCGAGTGGGTGCTGCTCTTTTTCTACCTCGGCTTCATGGCGCTGGACGCCGCCATCGACGAGCCGCGCCGCGCCGATCGAGGGGGCGCGGCCCTGGTGCTGGCGGGTGCGGCGAGCGTGCCGCTTGTCTATTTCTCGGTGCGCTGGTGGAACGCGCTGGATCAGGTTGCGGTGCCGGGCCTGCGCGGCGCCCCCATGGAGGCCGGCGCCATGCTGGACGGCATGCTGGTCCTGGGCCTCGGGTTCTGGGCCTACAGCCTCACGGCGGCCATGCTGCGCGTGCGCTGCGTCCTGCTCGAGCGCGAGCGGCACACCGAGTGGGTGCGCGACTACGCGGAGCAGCGCTCGTGAGCTGGGCGAGCTGGAGCGAGTTCCTGGCCATGGGCGGCCACGCCCTCTACGTCTGGGGCTCCATTGTCGTGATCCTCTGCTTCATGTTGGCGGAGATGGTCCTGCTGGCCCTGCGCTGGCAGACGATCCTGCAGCACCTGGGGCGCTGGCAGCGGTCCATGCGCCGGCGGTTCGATGACCGCGCGGCCTGAACGCTGCGCGGCCCGGGCCGCGGCCGCCGACGGCCCGATGGGCGCGGGGGCGGGCGGATGATCCCGGAAATCGGCCATTTCGCCTTGACCCTGGCCCTGGCCCTCGCCCTGGTCCAGGGCCTCCTGCCCATTGCCGGATCCTTCCGGGGGGATGGCCGCTGGATGGCGGTGGCGCGGCCGGCCGCCCAGGGCCAGTTCCTCTTCGTCGCCCTGGCCTTCGCCAGCCTCGCCTGGGCCTTCGTCGGCAACGATTTCTCGGTCGCCTACGTCGCCGCCCATTCCAACTCGCTGCTGCCCGCGCCCTACCGCATCGCCGCCGTCTGGGGCGGGCACGAGGGCTCGCTGCTGCTCTGGACGCAGATGCTCGCCCTGTGGACCCTGGCGGTCACGGTGTTCAGCCGCCACCTGCCCGAAGAGCTGGTGGCGCGCGTGCTGGGCGTGATGGGCCTCATCAGCGTCGGCTTCCTCAGCTTCCTGCTGTTCACCTCCAATCCCTTCGCCCGCCTGCTGCCGGCGGCGGCCGACGGGCGCGACCTCAACCCGCTGCTGCAGGACCCGGGCATGGTGCTGCACCCGCCCCTGCTCTACATGGGCTACGTGGGTTTTTCCGTAGCCTTCGCCTTCGCCATCGCCGCGCTGCTGGGCGGGCGCCTCGATGCGGCCTGGGCGCGCTGGTCGCGCCCGTGGACGACGGTGGCCTGGCTGTTCCTCACCTTGGGGATCGCCCTGGGCAGCTGGTGGGCCTACTACGAGCTGGGCTGGGGCGGCTGGTGGTTCTGGGACCCGGTGGAGAACGCCTCCTTCATGCCCTGGCTGGTGGGCACGGCGCTGATGCATTCCCTGGTCGTGACGGAAAAGCGCGGCTGCTTCAAGAACTGGACGGTGCTGCTGGCGATCGCCGCCTTCTCGCTCTCGCTCCTCGGCACCTTCCTCGTGCGCTCGGGCGTGCTCACCTCGGTGCACGCCTTCGCCACCGATCCGAAGCGCGGCATCTTCATCCTCGCCTTCCTCGTGCTGGTGATCGGCGGCTCGCTCGCGCTCTTTGCCTGGCGGGCGCCCAAGGTGGGCCTGGGCGGCGGCTTCGAGCTGCTTTCGCGCGAGGCCCTGCTGCTGGTGAACAACGCGCTCCTCACCGTGGCCGCCGGCTCGGTGCTGCTGGGCACCCTCTACCCCTTGCTCCTCGACGCCCTGGGGCTGGGCAAGATCTCCGTCGGCCCGCCGTATTTCGAGGCGGTGTTCGTGCCCTTGATGGCGCCGCTGCTGGCGCTGCTCCCGCTGGGGCCTTTCGTGCGCTGGAAGCAGGCGCGGCTGGCGGACCTTCTTCCCCGGCTGGGATGGCCCGCCGCCGTCGCGGTCCTCGCAACGCTGGCCGGCGCGGCGCTCGGCGTCCGCTCGGGCCTGGTCCTGCTCGGCCTGCTGCTGGCGGCCTGGATCGCCGCCGGCGTGGCAGCGGGGCTGTGGCAGCGCATGGCCGTCGGCAAGGGGAAGACTTCCCCCTTTGCAAAGGGGGGGCCGGGGGGGATTTTCGGTCGCCTGCAAGACGTGCCCTTCGCCCACTGGGGCATGCAGCTCGCCCACCTGGGCGTGGCCGTCTTCCTCGTCGGCGTCACGCTGGTGAAGGGCTTCGAGACCGCCAATGACTTTCGCATGCAGGTGGGCGACACCACCCAGGTCGCCGGCTACAGCTTCCGCTTCGCCGACATCCGCGAGCTGAAGGGGCCGAACTACATCGCCGCGCGGGGCACCCTGGAGGTGTCGCGCGGCGAGGCGAAAGTGGCGACGCTCCATCCCGAGAAGCGCATCTACACCGTGCAGCGCATGCCCATGACCGAGGCGGCCATCGACAGCGGCGCGTTCCGCGACCTGTACGTCTCCCTGGGCGAGGCGGTAAGCATGGACACCTGGAGCGTGCGCGTGCAGCACAAGCCCTTCGTCGCCTGGATCTGGGCCGGCTGCCTGCTTATGGCCCTGGGTGGGCTCACGGCCGCCGCCGACCGCCGCTATCGCCTCGCCCTGCGCCGCCGGGGCGGGGGAGCGCGGCCGTGACCGCCTTCTGGATCGTTGCCGGCCTCCTGGCGCTGGGAGCGCTGTTGTTCGTCCTGCCGCCCCTGCTGGGCAAGGACGGCGCCCGCGGGCGCCCACTCTCCCGCGACGAAGCCAATCTCGCCGTGCTGCGCGACCAGTTGCGCGAGCTCGAAGTGGATCTGGCCCGCGGCGGTATCGGCCCGCAGCAGTACGAACTGGCCCGCGGCGAGCTCGAGGTGCGGGTGCTGGAGGACGTCGGCGGCGCCGTGGCACCGGGGGAAGCCCCGCGGCCCGCCGCCCGCGCGGCGCCCCTGGCCGTCGGATTGGCGGTGCCCGTGCTGGCCCTTGCCCTGTATTTCGCCGTCGGCAATCCCCAGGCCCTGGAGCCGCCGCCGGCCTCGGGCCAGTCCCACGCCCTTACGCCGCCGCAGATCCAGGCGATGGCGCAGCGGCTCGCCCAGCGCCTGACGGAGAACCCGGAGGACGTGGAAGGCTGGGTCATGCTGGCGCGCTCCTACAACGTCCTGGGACGCTACGCCGAGGCGGGCGTCGCCTATGGGCGGGCCACGGCCTTGCTGCCCAACGACGCCCAACTGCTGGCCGACCATGCCGACACCCTGGCGATGGCCCGGGGCCGGCGCCTGCAGGGCGAGCCGGAAAGCCTCATCGCCCGCGCCCTGCAGGCCGACCCGAACAACCTCAAGGCCCTGGCCCTGGCCGGCACGGCGGCCTTCGAGCGCCGGGACTACGCAGCGGCCATCGTCCAGTGGCAGAAAATCCTCGCCCGGGTGCCGCCGGAGTCGGACAGCGCCCGCTCCATGGGCAAGAGCATCGGCGAAGCACGGGCGCTCGCGGCGGGCAAGGGTGGCAAGGGGAACTATTGAGATTGCTCAAGGTGTCCCGGCTACAATGGTCGGTTGGGAAGATCGGGGCCGCAATTCTTTCAGGGAAAAAGAACATCATGGCTACGCGCCTGCTGCCGGTTTTGGTCCTAGGGATTGCCTGCGTCGCGGCGCACGCCGGGAACGAGGACGTGGCGAAGCTGCGGGAGGAGAGCCGCAAGCTTACCGGGCAACTCCTGCAGCAGATCCGCGGCGAGCTGGTGCGGGAAATGGAGCGCACCGGACCCATCCGCAGCGTGATCGTGTGCAAATACAGCGTGCCCGAACTGACCTCCGCCTTGTCCCGGCAGACCGGGGCCCGGGTCACCCGGGTCAGCCTGCGCCCGCGCAATCCTTCCCTGGGGGCCGCCGATACCTGGGAACAGTCCGTTCTGCTGGAATTCGACAAACGGGTCGCCCGGGGCGAAAAGGCGGAAAACCTCGAATATTTCGAAGTGGTCAGCGAGCCCCAGGGCAGGTTCTTCCGCTACATGCGGGCCATTCCCATGGCGCCGGTGTGCTCGGGATGCCACGGGCCGGCGGACGGGATCTCGGAGGGTGTGAAGGCGCAACTGGCCACGGAATATCCCCACGATCGCGCCACCGGCTTTCTGCCCGGCCAGGTCCGCGGCGCCGTGGTCGTCAAGAAGCCGCTGTGACGGGGCCGCTGCCGCGTTGCAGCCTGCCGCGCCTCGCCTGGGCGGTGTTGGTGTGGGTCGCGCTCGGCGGCTGCGGCGAGCCGGCGGCCGACGCTGCGGCGGCGCCCGGGCGCCTGCCGGATTTCCGGCTGCGCAGCCTGGACGGTGGGGAGGTGGACTCGGCCCGCGTCGCCGGGCGCCCGCTGCTGATCAACGTCTGGGCCACCTGGTGCGAGCCCTGCCGGCGCGAGATGGCCGGCCTGCAAGGCCTGAACGAGCGCTTCGCCGGCCTGCGGGTGATCGGCATCACCGTGGACCGGGATCTCAACCTGGCCCGCGAGTTTCTCCTGCGGGAAGGCATCCGCTTCCCGAATCTGGCGGACCCGGAGCGGGCTTACGTGGGCGAGGTGCTGGGCATCCGCGCCTTCCCCCACACGCTGATCGTGGGGCGTGACGGCACGGTGCTGGCGAGGGTGGCCGGCGCCCACGACTGGACGGCGAGCCCGGCGCAGGCCGAGCTGGCGCGGCAACTGGCGCTGAAGTGAGTGTTCGCCGCCGGATCGGAGTACGGGGCGGGCCTAGCGCTTGAGCGTGTCCAGGCTCGATATGAAACGCTTGGCGTCCCGGTGGCCGTTGGTCGCCGCTTGGCGCAACCAGTGCACGGCCTGTCTGCCGTTCTCGGCGACGCCCTTGCCGGTGAGAAAGAGCAGGCCCAGGCTGTACTGGGCATCCGCATGCCCCCGGCTGGCGGCGCGGAAATACCACTGGGCGGCCTCCCGGTCCGGTTCCGGCGAAAGCTGGTGGGCCTGGTGGCCGAAGATGTAGAGGTTGCCCAACTGGAACATGGCCTCCACGTGGCCCTGGTCAGCGCTCCTTTTGAGCCACGTCAACGCCGCCTGTTCGCTTTCCGGTACACCCTTGCCCATGTAGTAAAGCATGCCCAGCTTGAGCTGGGCGCGCGGGTCGCCCCGTTCGGCCAGTGGGCCCAACAGTGCGGCGGCCCGAGGGAAGTTTCCGTCCTCGTAGGCGGCCAATGCCTCGTCCATTGGGCCCGCGGCGCGCGCGCCGGGCAGGGCGCCCAGGGACGCAGCTAAAACGAGTAACAACAGGCGTATAGGCATAATGGTTCCAGAGTTTGCGGCCGTGATGCTGCCGCGGATATCCCTGACATCGGCCCGGTGTGACCGCGCCGCTCCCCCTTTTTTCAGAGGCACGGAAGCAAGTTTCGGGCCGCGGCGTGCAGGCCTCGGCCGGGGAAGGAGGCGATGACGACGCCCGCGCCCACCCTGCCGGGCAATCGGTCCGAGCCCCCCCAGGCCGGGGGCGCCGCCCCGCCGCGCCGGCCGAGCCTGTCCCTGCGCGCGAAGGGCATCGCCGCCGTCGTCGTGCTGGCCGTCTACCTGATCGGGGTGGGCTACCTGATCATGCTCGAGCGGGAGAAGATGCCGCGGGCGGTGGCCGGGCTGGACCGGGTGCACCAGCAGGAGGAACTGCTGCTGCAGCTCAACATGTCCGTGGCCCGGGCAATCTTCACGGTGAACGAGCACTACCACGCCGACAACATCGGCGCGGCGGTGCCGCCGGTGACCCTGGAGGTGGAAGCCGTGCAGGCGGCGCTCCAGGGGGTCGAGAAGGATTTTCCGGCGCTGCGCGACGATGCCCTGGCCCTGGCGCGGCTCGCCGCGGCGCTGCATGGCGCGCCCAGCCGGGCCGACCTGGCGGAACTGCGCTCGGCCTTGCACCACCTGGTGGAGGATCTCGACCGGGTGACCGGCAAAATCCGGGAGGGGCGCACGGAGCTGCTCAAGGGCTATCGCCAGAGCTACGACGTGGTCACGGTGCAGATGCTGATCGTCGGCCTGCTCGGCATCATTCTCACCGGCGGCGCCATGACCGGGTTTTTCACCCGGCTTGCCTGGGACCTGCGCAAGGTGCAGGAACGCGCCCTGGAGGTGGCCAAGGGTTTCCGCGGCAAGCCGATGCCCGTTACCCGCAGCGACGAGCTGGGGGCGCTGATGGAGTCGGTCAACGACATCCAGCGGCAACTGCGCCACCGGGAAATCCGGATCGAGCTGGCGCGCCAGCAATCCTTCCACCAGGAAAAGATGGCCGCCGTGGGTTCCCTCGCCGCGGCGGTGGCCCACGAGCTCAACAACCCCCTGTCGGCCATCGTCGGCGTCGCCCAGGCCATGGTCGAGGAGCAGCATGCCGTGTGCTGCCGGGGCGGCCAAAGCGGCGGCTGCCACCCGGAACTGGTGCTGGAGCAGGCCCGACGCGTCGCCCAGATCACGCGCCAGCTCTCCGAGTTTTCCGTGGTGCGCTCGCCCGAACCGGCCCTGCTCGACCTGAACGGCCTGGTGCGCAGCACCTGCACCTTCGTTGCCTACGATCGGCGCTTCCGCGGCATCGAGCTGAAGCTGGCGCTGGACGACCAGTTGCCGGCCGTCACCGCAGTGGCCGATCACCTCACCCAGATTCTCACCAACCTCCTGTTCAACGCCGCCGACGCCCTGGAAGGGATCGCCGGCCGGGCGCGCACCATCACGGCGGCGACCGGCAGCACCCGCGACGCGGTGGTGCTGCAGGTTGTCGACACTGGCGTGGGCATCGACGCGGCGACCCTGGACCGCATCTTCGACGAATACTTCACCACCAAGCCCTCGGGCAAGGGCACCGGCCTCGGCCTGGCGGTCTGCAAGTCCCTGATCGAATCCGCCGGCGGCGGCATATCCGTGCAGTCGACCCAGGACGTCGGCACGACCGTGACGGTGAGCCTGCCCAGGGACCCGGAGTCGCTACCCTCCCCACCCTCCCGACCGAGCTGAGGCCCAAGTACATATGCATATCCTGGTGATCGACGACGAGCCCGCCGTGCGGCAGATCCTGATGGCCGTGGTCGCCAAGGCGGGCTATTCGGTCGAGGAGGCGCGCAACTGCGCCGAGGGGGCGGCCAAGCTCGCCCGCGGCGACGTGGACATCGCCCTGTGCGACATCCAGATGCCCGACGGCAACGGCGTGGACCTGGTGCGCAACCACAAGGCCGCCGGCGGCGAGACGCAGTTCATCATGGTCACCGCCTTCGCCTCGATGGAGACCGCCGTGGAGGCCCTGCGCGCGGGCGCCACCGACTACGTGGTCAAGCCCGTGCGCAACGAGGAGCTGCTGCACCGCCTGTCGCAGCTGGAGACGGTGCGCGGGCTGCGGGCCGAGAATAAGGCCTTGAAGAGCCTGGTCGGCGCCGGGCGCAGCGGCATGTTCCGCTTCGGCTCGCCGGCGATGCTGGACGTCGAGCGCCTGGTGACGAAGGTGGCCGGCACGGACAGCACCGTCCTGCTCACCGGGGAGAGCGGCACCGGCAAGGGCGTGCTGGCGCGTCAGATCCACGAGCAGAGTCCCCGGGCCGGCTTCGCCTTCCTGCCCGTCAACTGCGGCGCCATTCCCGAGCACCTGCTGGAAAGCGAATTCTTCGGCCACACCAAGGGTGCCTTCACCGGCGCCGACCGCGTGCGCAAGGGCCTGTTCCTGCAGGCGGACCGGGGCACGCTGTTCCTCGATGAGATTGGCGAGCTGCCCCTGCACATGCAGACCAAGCTGCTGCACTGCATCGAGGACAAGGAGGTGCGGCCCCTGGGCGCCGAGCAGGGGCGCCGGGTGGACACGCGCATCGTCGCCGCCACCAACCGCAACCTGCAGATGATGGTGGCGGAGGGCAAGTTCCGCGAGGACCTGTACTTCCGCCTGAGCATGTTCCATGTGCATATCCCGCCCCTGCGCGAGCGGCGCGGCGACATGCCGGGGCTGATCGACCACATGCTGGGTGCGGTGCGCGGCGGCGCCGCCGCGCGGGCCCTGGGGCTCGATCCGGAGGCCCGCGAGATCCTCGCCACCTACCCCTGGCCGGGCAACGTGCGGCAGTTGGAGAACGTCATCAACCGCGCCTACATCCTCGCCGACGGGGACAACATCACCCCGGCCGACCTGCCGCCGGACATCAGCAAGCCCGCGCCCGCCGGTGGCACCGGCATGCTAATTGCTACGCAAGGATGCCTGCGTGACCGCCTGCGCCAAGTCGAGGCCGAACTCATCATGGGTGCGCTCGAGGAAGCCGGCGGGGATCGCCGCCTTGCCGCCGAGAGCCTCGGCATCGGCCTGTCGAGCCTGTACCGAAAGTTGGAAGAGTTCTCGAACCTGGGATTGATCAGCGGCGCGGGGAATCCCGCAGGCAAAGACTGATGTTGCCTGTTGGGGATTTTTGCCGTGAGCGCGAAAAGTGACGATCGATTGCCGGGCCTGCTGCGCCTGTGCGGCCTGTTGCTGTGCCTGCTCGGCGTTTCCGCGCCGGCGCCTGCCGCGCCGGACGAGGACTACCAGAAGGGGATGAAGGCCTATCGGGCGGGCGACCTGATGGGCGCCATGGCCCCCCTCAAGACCGCCGCCGACGCGGGCCACGGGGCCGCCCAGGCGCTCCTGGCGGACATCCTCGACAAGGCGGAGTTCGATGAGGAGGCCGTCGCCTATTACCGCAAGTCGGCCGAGCAGGGCAATGCCGACGGCCAGTTCGGCCTGGGCAGCATGTATTCCTCCGGGGAGGGCGTGAAGCGGGACCCGGGCGAGGCCCGCCGCTGGATCACCCGGGCGGCGGAGCAGGGCCACCGGCAGGCGATCAATGTGGTGGCCCAGGCCTACCTCACCGGGGACCTCGGTGCGGCGGAGGATGAACGCAAGGGGGCCCCGGCCCTGGCCTGGATCAGGCGGGCGGCCGAGCAGAGCTACGTCCCGGCCCTGGAGGCCCTCGTAGGCGCTTATCGCACGGGCGATTACGGCCTGGCGCCGGATGCGCGGCAGGCCGAGCAGTTGGCGGCGACGGTGCGCGAGCTCAAGGGCTTGCGCAAGAGCGGGCGCAAGAAAAAGTGAAGACGAGGAGGATACCCATGGTCAAGCGCTTCCGGTTGCCGCTCGTTGGCGGCCTCACCCTGCTGGCGCTCGGCGCGGCGCCCTCTGCCTTTGCGGCGGATCTCGCCAACGGCGCGCGGGTGTACAACAGCCATTGCGTGGGCTGCCACGGGGTGGGCGGGCGTGCCGTGATGCCCGGCGCGCCCAGTTTCGCCCGGGGCGACCGGCTGATGCAGATGGACCTGAACCTCATGAACTCCATCAAGATGGGCAAGAACGCCTGCCCCGCCTTCCTCGGCATCCTCAAGGACCGGGACATCCTGGACGTGATCGGCCACCTGCGCACCTTCCGCTGATGAAGCTTTTCCTGAGAACGGCCGCCGCCACGGTCCTGGCGTTCCTC
This sequence comes from uncultured Rhodocyclaceae bacterium, assembly GCA_964479195.1. Classification (GTDB taxonomy): domain Bacteria; phylum Pseudomonadota; class Gammaproteobacteria; order Burkholderiales; family Rhodocyclaceae; genus Desulfobacillus. The sequence continues at coordinate 3,178 of CAYZLI010000006.1, read as the reverse complement.
GCCCCTGCGGCGGGCGCGGCGGCGGAACCCGCGGGCGGCAGCGGCGAGCGGATCCTCGAAACCTTCGACGTGGGTGTGAACGTCTACGTGCGCGCCCTCGCCGTGGAGAAGAGCAGCAACACCCTCTGGGTCGGCACCTCGGCCGGCGCCCACGAGATCGACCTCAAGACCACCAAGCCGCGCCACACCTTCACCCGCCAGGACGGCCTGGCCAACGAATACGTGTTCGCCATCGGCATCGACACGGAAGGCTACAAGTGGTTCGGCACCAACGCCGGCGGCGCCTCGCGCTACAAGGACGGCAAGTGGAAGACCTACTTTCCCATGCACGGCCTGGCCGACTACTGGATCTACGCCTTCGCCAACGACAAGCAGGGCAACCTGTGGATCGGCACCTGGGCCGGGGCGAACCACTTCGACCTCAAGCGGCAGCAGTTCAAGACCTACGTGAAGGAGCTGGTGAACGAATGGGTCTATGGCATCGACGTGGATGCCCAAGGCCGCGTCTGGTTCGGCACCGAGGGCGGCGTGTCCATGTACGACGGCAGCAAGTGGCGCTCCTGGACCCACAAGGACGGGCTGGGCGCGGCCAACGCCGCCGGCCTGCCGGCCAGCCCCAACACCGGCCTCGGCACGCGCCAGCGGCACGACCTGAGCACCCTGACCCAGGGCCGGCCGAGCTACAACCCCAGCTACGTCTTCTCCATCCTGGCGGCCGCCGACGGCGCCATCTGGGCCGGCACCTGGGGCGGCGGCGTCAGCCGCTTCGACGGGCGCAAGTGGAGCAACTTCACCACCAGGGAGGGGCTCGCCGGCAACATCGTGTACAGCATCGTGCGCGATGCCGAGGGCGCCTTCTGGTTCGGCACCGACAACGGCGTCAGCCGCTGGGACGGCAAGACCTGGCGCAGCTTCACCCGCCAGGACGGCCTGCTCGACAGCCACGTCTATGCCATCGCCATCGCGCCCAACGGCGACGTGTGGGTGGGCACGAAACGCGGGGTCGCCCGCATCGGCCGCAAGCCCTGACTTGAGTTTGGAGAACCCGGTGCAGATCAATCACAAAGTGGTGGCGGTCCTCGTCGTCGGCGTGGCCACCCTCGTGGCGGGCGCCTATGCGGTGGGGCGGAATCAGGAAGGCGAAGCGCCGCCGCCGTCGGTTGCTTCGGCGCGGCCCGCCGGCCCGATGCTGGCCGCGGCCGGTGTTGCCGAAAGGCCTGCGCAACCGGCCCAGGCGCCCGCGCCCGCCGCGCCCGCGGCGGAACCGGTGCGCGAGGGCAAGGTCAGCGTGGACCCCTCGCGCAAGTTCACCCATTTCCGCGTCGGCAACAAGAACGTCAAGTCCATCTACGTGGACGAGGTGAATCGCGGCCTGATCTGGGTCGGCACCTCCGGCGGCGTCGTGCGCTACGACACGCGCGACGACAGCTTCAAGCTCTACGACGTGAAAAGCGGCCTGCTCTCCAACGGCGTGTTCTACGTCGGCCGGGTGCGCGGCCGCCTGGCCGCCGGCACCTACGGCGGCGGCCTGTCCCTGCTCGACGAGAAGACCGGGCAGTGGGAGACCTACAACATCCCGGAGGGGCTGGGCGACGCCTTCGTCTATGACGTGCTGGAGGCCGCGAACGGCGACATCTGGATCGCCACTTGGTCGGGGGCCAACCGCGTGCGCGGGGGCGCGCTCAAGGACCGCGGCAAGTGGGGCCTCTATACGGTGGAGAACACCAAGGGCGGCGTGCCCAACGACTGGGTCTATGGCCTGGCCGAGGGCAAGGACGGCGACATCTGGCTTGCCACCGAGGGCGGGCTCGCCCGCTACCGCCAGGGCAAGTGGGAGAACTGGAACCACGCCAAGGGCCTGGGCGCGCCCTACGAGAAGGTGAAGGACGCCATCGAGTTCAAGAACGACCCGGGCAAGGCCTCCGTCCATCACGCCAAGCAGAAGGAAGAGATGGGCCTGGCGGGCATCGAGGTGGCCTACAACCCGAACTACATCGTCTCCCTGGCGGTGGATCGGGAGGGCGTGGTCTGGGCCGGCACCTGGGGCGGCGGCCTGTCCCGCTTCGACGGCAAGGCCTGGCGGCACTACACGACGGCCGAAGGCCTGCCGGGCAATCACGTCTTCATGCTCCACCTGGACCGCGAGGCGCGCCTGTGGGTCGGCACCAACAAGGGCCTGGCGCGCATGGAAGGCGGGAAGTTCCGCGTCCTGACGACCGCCGACGGGCTCTTCGCGGACAACGTCTTTTCCATGGCGACCACCCGGGCCGGCGACCTGTGGATCGGCAGCTACGGCGGCGTGGCGCATCTGCGCCCGGCCAAGTAGCGCTCCGCCCGCGCTTCGTTTAGGTCGCGACGACTTCCCGCAATCGGCAAGCCGCGCTTCCACATCCGGGAATCGGGAAACGCTGCTTGCCCCTGCTTTGTCGTCCCCGCGAACGCGGGGACCCAGTGGCTCTGAATAACGACGCTGGATTCCCGCTTGCGCGGGAATGACAGGCCCGGCGCGGCCTGCCGCCGGCCTGGCACGACAGATGCTAAAGCCAGGGCATGAATGCCCCAGCCACCCAAGAGAATCTCACCGGCCGGTTCATCAGCCTGTTCTGCCGGGAAACGCCGCCGCTGCCCACCACGGTCCGCCTCGATCTCACGCCGCCCGACGCCGACGGCGTCGATCCGGGCAGCCACATGTCGTGGGACTTCTTCGTCCGCGTCGCTCGGGAGATCCGCCGCGAGGGCATCGAGGACCTGGTGCTGGCCCACCAGGGTGACGCCTTCGAATGCACCTGGCTGCCCGAGGCCATCACCTTCGCCAAGCACTTCTGCCAGTTTCCCCATGTGGTGCTGCGCGCCGACGTGCTGACCCCCGACGCCCGGCAGATCCGCGGCGCCATCCGCGCCGGGCTCGACTGCCTGGTGCTGAACTTCAACCTGGCCTGCCCGGACTGGCGGGCCGCCGCCCTGCGCCGACTGGACGACAACCCCGGCTTTTTCGCGGAGAAGCTCGCCGGCGCGAAGTCGGCGCGGGAGGCCTTCTTCATCGAATCCGGCCAGCGTTGCAGCCTCTACGTGGCGACCCTGGGCCGCCGCGAAAGCGGCCAGGCGGAACTGGATGCGGCCGTCCGCAGCCTGGCCGAGGCCGCCGACCACCATACCTTCGAGGAGCGGCGGGACCTGG
>CAYZLI010000005.1:3403-55875 GCA_964479195.1 uncultured Rhodocyclaceae bacterium | reverse complement strand
GCACGTCGGGCCGGTTGGTGGCGGCGATGACGATGACGCCCGCCGTGCCCTCGAAACCGTCCATTTCCACCAGCAACTGGTTCAGGGTCTGCTCGCGCTCGTCGTTGCCGCCGCCCAGCCCCGCGCCCCGCTGGCGGCCCACCGCATCGATCTCGTCGATGAAGATGATGCAGGGCGCATGCTTCTTGGCCTGCTCGAACATGTCGCGCACGCGGGCCGCGCCCACGCCGACGAACATCTCGACGAAGTCGGAGCCGGAAATGGAGAAGAAGGGCACCTTGGCCTCGCCGGCGATGGCCTTGGCCAGCAGGGTCTTGCCTGTGCCCGGATTGCCCACCATGAGCACGCCGCGCGGGATGCGCCCGCCCAGCTTCTGGAACTTGGACGGATCGCGCAGGAACTCCACCAGTTCGGCCACGTCCTCCTTGGCCTCGTCGCAGCCGGCCACATCGGCGAAGGTCACGGTGTTGGCCGATTCGTCCATCATGCGGGCGCGGCTCTTGCCGAAGGAGAAGGCGCCGCCCCGGCCGCCGCCCTGCATCTGGCGCATGAAGAAGATCCACACGCCGATCAGCAGCAGCATCGGGAACCAGGACACGAAGATGTTCATGAGGAAGGACTGCTCCTCCTCGGGCTTGGCCACCACCTTGACGTTGTTCTTGAGCAGGTCGCTCACCATCCACAGGTCGGGCGGCGCGTAGGAAGTGATCTTCTTGCCGTCGTTGGTGGTCGCTTCCAGCGTACGGCCCTGGATGACCACCTTGGCGATGTGCCCGGACTTCACCTCCTCCAGGAACTGGGAGTATTCGAGCGTGTTTTGCGCCACCTGGCGCGTGCTGAACTGGTTGAAGACCGTCATCAGCACGACGCCGATCACCAGCCAGATCGCGAGATTCTTGAAAAGATTGTTCAAGCGTTTCCTCTAGGGCCCGTCAGGGGCCTGCCACCACGAAATGCATTCTAAGTCCGATCGCTGCGCTGCGCAAACCGCCCGGATGCCAGGGAATACCCCCAGTTGCGTTAGGGCCTGCTGACCTTAACGCAGCCGCCCCCTGCCCAGCAGGTAAACCTCGCTGCTGCGATCGCGCGAGGACTTGGGCTTGCGCACCACGACCCGCTCGAACATCTCGCCCATGGCGGCGCGAAAGGCAGCGAAGCCCTCGCCCTGAAACAATTTGACCAGGAAATCCCCGCCGGGTTTGAGCTGCCGGCCCGCAAACTCCAGTGCCAGTTCAGCCAAGCGCACGGCGCGTGCCTGATCCGTGGCGGCTATGCCCGAGATATTGGGGGCCATGTCCGAGATTACAAGGTCGGCCCGCCGCCCGCCGAGGCGTGCCTCCAGTTCGGCCAGGGCCGCATCCCCGCCGAAATCCCCATGGATGAAGTCCACCCCGGGAATAGGCGCCATCTCGATCAGGTCGACGGCCAGCACCGTGCCGCCCCGCCCGACCCGCTCGACGGCCACCTGCGACCAACCGCCCGGGGCCGCGCCCAGATCCACCACCACCATGCCGGGGCGCAGCAGGTGGTCCCTGTCGTCCATGTCCATCAGCTTGAAGGCGGCGCGGGAGCGCCAGCCCTCGGCCCTGGCACGCCGCACATAAGGATCGCTCACGTGCTCATGCATCCAGGCCTTGCTGGTCTTATGCTTCTTCATCGGAGTACAATCCGCGCCTTTCCTGGATTCCGCTCATGATCGAACTCACCCCCGCCCAGCGCCGGGCGCTGCGCGCCCGCGCCCACAGCCTGCATCCCGTCGTCAGCATCAGCCAGCACGGGCTGTCCGAGGCGGTGCAGGCGGAGATCGACCGCAGCCTCAAGGCCCACGAGCTGATCAAGGTGCGGGTCTATGGTGCCGAGCGCGACGACCGGGAGTCCCTGCTCGCCGAAATCTGCGACCGGCTGCAAGCGGCGCCGGTGCAGCACATCGGCAACATCCTGGTGGTGTTCCGCGAGAACCCCGCCGAGCCGAAACCCGCTCCGGCAGCCAAACCGGCGCGCAAAGCCCGTCCGAAAGCGACCCCACCGGCCAAGCCCGCCGCACCGCGGCGGCGCCTCGGAAAATAGCCTAGGGCCTGACGGGCCCTAGCGCTCCCGCCCCTGCAGCAGCACCAGCGCCACCCCCAGCAGGCTCTGCACGAGGTAAAGCCCGCTGGAAATGCCGTGCCAAGCGGCAAAGCGGCCCTGCACCGCGCTCTCCATCACCGCCCGCGGCCAGGCCTCGGCCTTCAACTGGGCGAGGATGGGCTGGATGCCGAAGTAGCCGCCCAGGGTCAGCAACAGCATGGCGAAGACCAGCCAGAACACGCTCGACTTGAACGCCCCCCGGCCGTGGCGAACAGCGAGGAACGTCATCAGGTAGCCGCCGCAGGCGATGCCGACCCAGGCAATGACGCCGAACAAGCGGCCGGCGATCTCCCCGGCGAGGCTGCGGTCGTTCAGGCTCGCGAAGAGCGTCGGCGCGGCCAAGTAGCCGACGGCCCAAAGGCCGCCGACCCAAAGGGTGATGGCAATGCCGTAAAGGGCATCCGCGACCTTGCGCATCGCCGGACTTGTCCCCGGGGAAATCCTAGACGTAGCGAACGTCCAGCACTTCGTACTCGCGCAGCCCGCCGGGCGCCTTCACTTCGGCGATGTCCCCGGCGTACTTGCCGATCAGCGCCCGGGCGATGGGCGAGGAGATGGAAATCTTGCTGTTCTTGAGGTCGGCCTCGTCGTCGCCCACGATCTGGTAGGTGACCTTGTCGCCCGAGTCCATGTCCTCCAGGTCCACCGTGGCGCCGAATACGCAGCGGCCGTCGGCGTCCAGCAGCCGCGGGTCGATGACCTGGGCGTTCGACAGCTTGCCTTCGATCTCCAGAATGCGGCCCTCGATGAAGCTCTGGCGCTCGCGCGCCGCGGCGTATTCCGCATTCTCGGACAGGTCGCCATGGGCACGGGCCTCGGCGATGGCATTGACGACATTGGGCCGATCGACGGTCTTCAGCCGGTGCAGTTCCTGCCGAAGCTTTTCGGCGCCAGTCTTGGTCAGCGGGACTTTACTCATGGTTATGCCAGTTCGGCGTGGAGAGTCTGCAGGGCGTAGGTTTCCAGCTCCGCCAGGTGGCGCATGCCGGCGCAGGCCGCCCGGGCACCCTCGATGGTGGTGTAGACCGTGACCCGCTGCGCCAGGGCGCTGGTGCGGATGGAACGCGAGTCGGCGATGGCCTGGCGCTTCTCCTCCACCGTGTTGATGATGAGGGCCACCTCGTTGTTCTTGATCATGTCGACGATGTGCGGCCGGCCTTCCACCACCTTGTTCACGATCGTCACCCGGATGCCGGCCGCCGCGATGGCCCCCCCCGTGCCCCGGGTGGCGAGCAAGGTGAAGCCCAGGTCGGCCAGCTCGCGCGCCACTTCCACGGCCTTGGGCCGATCCTGCTCCTTGACGCTGATGAACACCTTGCCCGACTTGGGCAGCTTGGTGCCGCCGGCGAGCTGGGACTTGACGAAAGCCTCGGCGAAGCTGCGCCCCACGCCCATCACCTCGCCCGTAGACTTCATCTCCGGACCGAGGATGGTGTCCACGCCCGGGAACTTGACGAAGGGGAAGACCGCCTCCTTGACCGAATAGTAGGGCGGCACGATCTCGCGGGTCACGCCCTGCTCGGCGAGCGTCTTCCCGGCCATGCAGCGGGCGGCCACCTTGGCCAGGGGCAGGCCGGTGGCCTTGGAAACAAAGGGGACGGTACGGGACGCCCGCGGGTTCACCTCCAGCACATAGACCGTGCCGCCCTGGATGGCGAACTGCACGTTCATGAGCCCGACGACATTGAGCGCCCTGGCCATCTGCTCGGTCTGGCGGCGCAGCTCGTCCTGGATTTCCCGGGACAGGGTGTAGGGCGGCAGGGAGCAGGCCGAGTCGCCGGAATGCACGCCGGCCTGCTCGATGTGCTGCATGATGCCGCCGATGATGACCTGCTTGCCGTCCGAGAGGGCATCCACGTCCACTTCCGTCGCATCGTTGAGGAAGCGGTCGAGCAGCACGGGCGAGTCGTTGGAGACCTTCACCGCTTCGCGCATGTAGCGCTCCAGGTCCTTCTGCTCGTGCACGATCTCCATGGCGCGGCCACCCAGCACGTAGGACGGCCGCACCACGAGGGGATAGCCGATCTCGGCGGCGAGCCGGATGGCGTCCTCGGGCGTGCGCGCCGTGCGGTTGGGCGGCTGCTTGAGGCCCAGTTCGTGCAGCATCTTCTGGAAGCGCTCCCGGTCCTCGGCACAGTCGATCATGTCCGGGCTGGTGCCGATGATGGGCACGCCGTTCGCCTCCAGCTCCCGGGCGCGCTTGAGCGGCGTCTGCCCGCCGAACTGGACGATGACGCCGGCCGGCTGCTCCACGTCCACGATCTCCAGGATGTCTTCCAGGGTGAGCGGCTCGAAATACAGCCGGTCCGAGGTGTCGTAGTCCGTGGATACCGTCTCCGGGTTGCAGTTGACCATGATCGTCTCGTAGCCGTCCTCGCGCATGGCGAGCGCGGCATGGACGCAGCAATAGTCGAACTCGATGCCCTGGCCGATGCGGTTGGGCCCGCCGCCGAGCACCATGATCTTCTTGCGCTTGGTCGGCTGCGCCTCGCACTCCTCCTCGTAGGTGGAATAGAGGTAGGCGGTGTGCGTCGCGAACTCGGCGGCGCAGGTGTCGACCCGCTTGAATACCGGGCGCACACCCAGCGCCTGGCGGTGCATGCGCAGGGCGGTTTCCGACGTATCGAGCAGCTTGGACAGGCGCCGGTCGGAGAAGCCCTTGCGCTTCAGGCGGCGCATCTCCTCCGCGTCCAGGTCCGCAAGGGTCGTGCCGGCAAGCCGCGCCTCCTCGCGCACGATGTCCTCGATCTGCACGAGGAACCAGGGATCGATCTTGGTGAGCTGGTGCACCTGGTCCAGGCTCATGCCGCTACGGAAGGCCTGGCCCAGGTACCAGATGCGCTCCGCGCCCGGGTTGGCCAGCTCCTGCTCGATGATGTCCTCGTCGGCCTCCACCTCGTCCAGGCCATAGGCGCTCACTTCCAGGCCGCGCAGGGCCTTCTGCAGGGACTCCTGGAACGTGCGGCCGATGGCCATGACCTCGCCCACGGACTTCATCTGCGTCGTCAGCCGGTCGTTGGCGAGGGGAAATTTCTCGAAGGCGAAACGCGGCACCTTGGTGACCACGTAGTCGATGGTCGGCTCGAAGGAGGCCGGCGTGGCACCGCCGGTGATCTCGTTCCTCAACTCGTCGAGCGTATAGCCCACGGCCAGCTTCGCCGCCACCTTGGCGATGGGGAACCCCGTGGCCTTGGAGGCCAGCGCCGAGGAGCGCGATACCCGCGGGTTCATCTCGATGACGATCATGCGCCCGTCGGCCGGATTGATGGCGAACTGGACGTTGGAGCCGCCCGTGTCGACGCCGATCTCCCGCAGCACGGCGACGGAGGCATTGCGCAGGATCTGGTACTCCTTGTCCGTCAGGGTCTGGGCCGGCGCGACGGTGATGGAGTCGCCGGTGTGCACGCCCATCGGGTCGAGGTTCTCGATGGAGCAGACGATGATGCAGTTGTCCTTGTGGTCGCGCACCACCTCCATCTCGAACTCTTTCCAGCCGATAAGGGACTCCTCGATCAGCAGTTCGTGGGTGGGGCTCGCCTCCAGGCCGCGCTCGCAGATGGTGACGAACTCTTCCTTGTTGTAGGCGATGCCCCCGCCCGTGCCGCCCAGGGTGAAGGACGGCCGGATGATGGCGGGGAAGCCCAGCGCCGCCTGCACCTGCAGGGCCTCCTCCATGCTGTGGGCGATGGCCGAGCGCGCCGAGCCCAGGCCGATCCTGGTCATGGCGGCCTTGAACTTCTCCCGGTCCTCCGCCTTGTCGATGGCCTCGCGCGAGGCGCCGATCAGCTCCACGCCGTACTTCTCCAGCACCCCGTGCTTGGCCAGGTCCAGGGCGCAGTTGAGCGCCGTCTGGCCGCCCATGGTGGGCAGCAGCGCGTCCGGACGCTCCTTGGCGATGATCTTCTCGATCACCGTCCAGTGGATGGGCTCGATGTAGGTGACGTCGGCCATCTCCGGGTCGGTCATGATGGTGGCCGGGTTGGAGTTCACCAGGATGACCTTGTAGCCCTCGTCGCGCAGGGCCTTGCAGGCCTGCGCCCCGGAGTAGTCGAACTCGCAGGCCTGGCCGATGATGATCGGGCCGGCGCCGATGATGAGGACGCGGTGGAGGTCGGTGCGCTTAGGCATTTTGCGCCTCCTTGTTGCCTTGCATCAGCTTGATGAAGCGGTCGAACAGGTAGCTCACGTCGTGCGGCCCCGGGCTCGCCTCGGGGTGGCCCTGGAAGCAGAAGGCCGGCACGTCGATGCGCGCCAGTCCCTGCAGGCTGCCGTCGAATAAGGAGACGTGGGTGACGCGCAGGTTGGCCGGCAGGGTGTCCGCATCCACCGCGAAGCCGTGGTTCTGGCTGCTGATGAGCACCTGGCCCGTATCCAGGTCCTTGACGGGATGGTTGGCACCGTGATGCCCGAACTTCATCTTCACGGTCCTTGCGCCCGAGGCCAGGCCCATCAACTGGTGGCCGAGGCAGATGCCGAAGGTCGGGATGCGCCGTGCGAGCAATTCCCGGATCGCGGCGATGGCGTAATCGCAAGGTTCGGGGTCGCCCGGGCCGTTGGACAGGAAAATGCCGTCGGGATTGAGCGCCAGGGCGTCCCCGGCGGGCGCCTGGGCGGGCAGCACGGTCACCTTGCAGCCCCGCTGCACCAGCATGCGCAGGATGTTGCGCTTGACCCCGTAGTCGTAGGCGACCACGTTGAAGCGCGCATTGTCCGGCTGCGCATAGCCCTTGCCGAGCCGCCATTCGCCCTCGTGCCAGGGGTAAGGCTGGTCTGTGCTGACCACTTTGGCCAGGTCCATGCCGGCCAGGCCCGGAAAGGCGCGGGCCTGGGCGATGGCCTTGGCCTCGTCGAGCTCACCCAAACGAGCTCCGGCCATCAGGCAGCCGTTCTGCGCCCCTTTCTCGCGCAGGAGGCGGGTGAGCTTGCGCGTGTCGATGCCGGCGATGGCGACCACGTTTTCCGCCTTGAGGTACTCCGACAACGTCTGTTCGCTACGGAAGTTGGAGGCCAGCAGGGGCAGGTCGCGGATCACCAGGCCGGCGGCATGCACCTTGACGGCCTCGCAGTCTTCCCGGTTGATGCCCGTGTTGCCCACGTGGGGATAGGTCAGGGTGACGATCTGCCGGCAGTAGGACGGATCGGTCAGGATCTCCTGGTAGCCGGTCATGGCGGTATTGAACACCACCTCGCCGGTGCTGGCGCCGAGGGCCCCGATGCCCGATCCGCGAAACACCGTCCCGTCGGCTAGAGCAAGGATGGCTTTCGGAAAATCAGGCACTTAGGCACTCCTGTTGGCGTTCCGCCCCGCTCCGGGAACGGTGCTGCGGATATGGTAGATGTGCAAAGCGGGGCAGGCTGATGGCCCACCCCGCTCCGGGGAAACTTTCGAAGTTTACCCCAAGGAGGCCCCGCCCCGCAAACCGGACGAGGCCATGAAGCGCTATCCCAGCCCCAGTACATCCTGCATGTCATACAGGCCGTTGCGCCTGCCGGCCAGGAAACGAGCCGCCCGCAGGCTGCCCAGGGCATAGGGCATCCGGGAGGCGGCCTTGTGGGTGATCTCGACCCGCTCGCCGGCGCCGGCGAAGAGCACGGTGTGGTCGCCGACGATGTCGCCACCGCGCACGGTGGCGAAACCGATGGTGGAAGGGTCGCGCTCGCCCGTGACGCCCTCGCGGCCATAGACGGCACACTGCTTGAGGTCACGGCCGAGGGCCGCGGCCACCACCTCGCCCATGCGCAGCGCCGTGCCCGAGGGCGCATCGACCTTGTGCCGGTGGTGCGCCTCGATGACCTCGATGTCGTAGCCCTGGTCGAGCACCCGCGCGGCCACATCCAGCAGCTTGAAGACGAGGTTGACGCCCACGGCCATGTTCGGGGCGAAGACGATCGGAATGTCTTGCGCGGCCGCCTGTATCTGCCGCTTCTGCTGGTCCTCGATGCCGGTGGTGCCGATCACCATGGCCACGCCGCGGCGCCGGCAGGCCGCCAAGTGCGCCAGCGTGCCGGCCGGGCGCGTGAAGTCGATCAGGCAGTCCGCGACGGCCAGCGCCGCCTCGAAGTCAGCGCGGATCGCCACGCCGCAGGGCGAGCCGACCAGTTCGCCGGCATCCCTGCCGAGGAAGGCGCTGTCCGCCTGTTCGAAGGCGGCCGCAAGCTCCATGTCGTCGGCCTGCAACACCGCCTCGATGAGGGTGCGGCCCATGCGGCCGGAACTGCCGGCAATCGCGATACGCATCTTGCCTCCAATCGGAAAGCCGCCGGACAGGACGTCCGGCGCAAGCTATTTCGGGTCCGGCGGCGCGGCTTCGGACTTCTTGCCGTCTTCGCCCTTTTTCTCGCCGCCCTCCGGCGCGATGTCGATGACTCGGCCGCGCGATCCGCCGCCGGCCGCCGCCTCCGGCTGGCCGGCCTCGGCGGCGACCACGTCCCCGCTCACCCGCGCCAGCTTGCCATCCTCGAAGAAAACCGTCAGCCGGCGCTGCTGCACCTCGCCGCGGCCCGGCTTGAACCGGTAGACGTAGTCCCAGCGCTCCGCGTGGAAGATGTCCGCCACCAGCGGCGTGCCAAGGATGAAGCGCACCTGGTCCCGGGTCATGCCCGGCTTCAACTGCGCGACCATTTCCTGGGTCACGAAATTGCCCTGGCGGACGTCGATGCGGTAAGGCGTGATGGCGCCCGTGACGTCCGGCATGTTGGAACAGGCGGCGAGCAGCGGCAGGGGCAGGAGGCGCAGGAGCTTCATCGGCCGAGGAAAATCGGGGGTTTCTCAAGAGACCCGCGAGACTATATCATATCGTTCAACCCACCCGAGCCCGGCCCGTCCCGCCGGGGAGAGACCATGACCAACTCACAAAACCTGAAGAGCATGGGCTTGAAGGCGACCTTCCCGCGCCTGAAGATCCTCGACCTGTTCCAGAAAGCCCAGGAGGCCGGGGAGCGGCATATGACGGCGGAGGACGTCTACCGCCACCTGATCGCCGACGGGATGGACATCGGCCTGGCCACGGTTTATCGGGTACTGACCCAGTTCGAGCAGGCCGGGCTGCTGGAGCGGCATCACTTCGAGTCCGGCAAGGCCGTCTTCGAGCTGAACGAAGGGCGGCACCACGATCACCTGGTCTGCCTGCAATGCGGCAAGGTGGAGGAGTTTTACGATTCCGAGATCGAGAAACGCCAGGCCAAGGTGGCCCGGGACCGCGGCTTCGCGGTGCACGAGCACGCCCTCTACCTGTACGTGGACTGCGTCAGGCCGGATTGCCCGAACAAGAAGCACGGATCGGGCGGCGGTGGACATTGACGCGTTTCTGACGTCGACTGTCCTCGTCGCCCTGGCCGAGATCGGCGACAAGACCCAGCTCCTCTCCTTCGTCCTCGCCGCCCGCCTGCGCAAGCCCCTGGCCATCATCGCCGGCATCGCGGTCGCCACCCTGGCCAACCATCTGCTGGCCGGCTCCCTCGGGGTCTGGGTGGCCGGCCTGATCCCGCCCCAGCTCCTGCCTTGGCTCACCGGCCTGTTGTTCGTCGGTTTCGGCCTGTGGACCCTGCACCCGGATTCGCTCGACGACGATCCGAAGCTGCACCGGGCCGGCGTATTCGCCACGGCGACCATCGCCTTCTTCCTCGCCGAGATGGGCGACAAGACCCAGCTCGCCACCGTGGCCCTGGGGGCACGCTTCGAAGCCTTGGCGGCGGTGGTGGGGGGAACGACGCTGGGCATGCTGCTGGCCAACGTTCCGGCGGTGCTGGTGGGGGAGGCGCTCGCCCAGAGGCTGCCGTTGCAAGCGATCCGCATCGTTGCCGCGCTGGTGTTCATCGCCACCGGCGGCGTGACGATCCTCGGCGCGCCCGGAGTGGTTCTGTAGGCTCAGTTGCGCGGGGGCAGGCCGGACAACAGGGCCGCCGCAGCCGCCGCGCCTTGCAGCCGCCGCGGCGGCCCACAAGCCAGTTGCTCGATGTGGCGGGAGGAGTCACGCAGTTCCTGCGACCAGGCGTCCTCGCCCAGCCGCATGGTGCCGCGGGCGAAGATCTCGGCCACGTCGTGCAGCTCGCTTCCGGCATCGGCCAGCAGCTGCAAAGCGATGGCATCCGCCTCGCGCACCTGGTCGGCCCGGTAGCTCGCCCGCAGCATGCTCGATCCGGCCCACGACGCCACCGCGCTGCGGATCAGGTTGGTGACCGGCATCAGCAGCCCCGTCAGAACGGAGACGAGGATCCCGGTCCCGGAATCCTCTTCATGGTGGCGGCCGATCACGTGCCCCATCTCGCGGGCCATGAGAAAGGACAGGGCATCGTCGCTCAATGCCATGGGGCGCAGGCCGTCGAGGACGATGATCGCCCCGCCGGCGTTGGAGAGCGTGCCCGCCTGCACCGTGGCCGCCACGGCGAAATCGAATCTCGGCACGCGCTCGCCGAGGCCGGGGAAGAGTTCGTAAGCCGACCGGGACAGCCGATCGCCGAGCTCCAGCACTTTCCCCTCGAAGTCCCGCCCGGCAGCGCAATCGTCCGCCGGGCAGGCCGGGGCGGGATCGCCCTGCCCGCCGGAATCGGCTCTCCCCGCCAGCTTCATTCGCAGGCCGATCTCGGAATAGACCACGCCCAACTGGGTCGGAGCAACGAACTGGCCCCGCCCTTGGGGCGAAGAGGTGGCACAGGCAGCGAGCCAGGTGCAGGCCAAGGCGACGGAGAGGGCAGGCAGACGCATGCGGGCGGCTTCCGATTGCGCGGGGACGCGCCGGAAGGGCGACGACCGCAAGGCCAGCATGCCCCGGAGGCGGGGTTAAGGACAATGCAGTATTCCGGGTATTCATGGGGGGGTAGAACACCGGGGGAGGAGACTACGGGGTTCTGCCTATGGCCGGGCGCCCGGAGGCCCTTCGGCGACGACCCTGCCGGATCCGCCCTGCAGGCTGCGCGGCGGCCCCCAGGCCAGTTGTGCAAGGCGCCGCGCCGAGGCATCAAGGTCCTGCGACCATTTGTCTTTGCCGAATCGCGCGGCGCCAGGGGCCAGGGCAGCGGCCACGTCATGCAGCTCGGTCCCGGCGTCGGCCGCCAGGCGCAGGGCGATCTCCTCCGCTTCGCGCACCTGGTCGGCGCGGTAGCTTGCCCGGACCAGGCTCGATCCGGCCCAGGAAGCCGCCGTGGCAGTGGCCGACAGGACCGCGCCGCTGGGCGCGGCGGCCAGCACGCCCCGGAACAACTCGACGACGGGCACCAGCAGCCCGGCCACGGCGGAGGCGAGGATGCCCGTGGCGGAATCCTCGTCGTGGTGGCGGCCGATCACGTGGCCCATCTCGCGGGCGATGGTAAAGACCAGCGCCGCGTCCGAAAGTCCCAGGCGCCGCACGCCATCGAGGACCACGATCGCCCCGTCGGCGTTGGAGAGCGTACCCGCCTCCGCCTTCCAGGCGACGCCGAAGGCAAACCGGGGCACCCGGGTCCGCAGCTCGGGAAACAGGCCGTAGGCGGAACGCGCGAGCCGTTGCCCCGTGTCGAGCACCTTGCGCTCGAATTCCCGGGGAGCATCACAGCCCGGGCGAAGGCAAGCCGCCGTCTCGGGCGCGTACGCACCGGCATCGCGCACCGCCACAAGCTTCACCTGCATATCCAGCTCGGAATAGACCCGGCTCACCTCGACGGGGGCGACGAGCTGAACCCGCCCCTCCCGCGACAGGGTTGCGCAGGCGGCGACCAGAGCGCTGGCCAGGAGCAGGGAAAAGACGCACGGACCCACGCATATTAGACCGCGCAGGACGCAATAACGCAGCGTATTGCGCCGAATGGATTCGTTCGGCGCAATACGCTGCAAGCGGCGACTGCGCCCTGCGCGGCTGGCAACCGGGAAGCCTAAGCCTGGCCCAGCATCTCCGCCGCATGCTTGCGGGTGGTGGGGGTGATCCTGACCCCACCCAACATGCGGGCGATCTCTTCGACGCGGCCGTCGCGGTCCAGGGGCGTCACCCGGCTGACCACCCCATTTCCGACCTCTTCCTTGGCGATGGACCATTGCCAGTCCGCCTGGGCCGCCACCTGGGGCAGATGGGTGACGCACAGCACCTGGCGGCCGGCCCCCAGCCGCTTCAACAGGCGCCCGACGACCTCGGCCACGCCTCCGCCGATGCCCACGTCCACCTCGTCGAACACCAGGGTCGGCGCGCAGCCGGTCGTCGAACCGGCCACCTGGATGGCCAGGCCAATGCGCGACAGTTCGCCTCCCGAGGCCACCCGCGCCAGCGGCCCGGCCGGCTGACCCGGATGCGTCGAGACGACGAATTCGATGCTCTCCAGGCCGTTCGCCGTCCCTTCTTCCAGCCTCTCCAAGACAATCTCGAAACGCCCGCCGGGCAGGGCGAGCTGCTGCATGGTTTCGGTGACGGTCCCGGCCAGCGCCGCGGCGGCCCGACGCCGTGCCTGCCCCAGGGTCTCGGCCCGATCGAGGTAGTCCTGCCTGGCCTGCGTCTCCCGCTCGGCCAGCGCGGCCGGATCCTGCAAGGTTTCCAACTCCCCCAGGCGCGCCTCCCACCGGAGCAGCAGTTGCGGCAAGTCCTCGGGCGCCACCCGGTGCTTGCGCGCCGCATCGTGCACCGCCTCGATGCGGCGCTCCACCTCGGCCAGGCGTTGCGGATCGAGCTCCAACCGGTCGCGGTAGTGGCGCAGGGCATGGGCCGCCTCCTGCAACTGGATCTGCGCCCCTTCGACCGCATCGAGCGCCTCCCTCAGGGCGGTGTCGTACTCGGTGAGCGGGCGCAGCCGCGCGCCAACGTGCCCGACCTGGGACAGCACGGCGAACTCGCCTTCGGAGAGCCCCTCCAGCGCCTCCTCCACGCCTTCCAGCAAGGCAGCGGCATGGGCGAGGCGCCGGTGTTCCTGGTTGCTCTCCGCCCAGGCGGCTGGGTCGAAGGCCAGGGCGGCCAGTTCCTTCACCTGCCAGGCGAGCATCTCGCGCTCGCGGGCGTTGGCCTCGGCATTGCTCTGGGCGGCCCGGCGCGCCTCCCTTGCCTTCTGCCAGGCTCCGTGGCACTCGGCTACTTTCCGCGCCGGATCCGTCAGGCCGGCCTGGTCGTCCAGGAGGCCGCGCTGCGCCTCGGGACGCAAAAGCGAGTAGTGGGCATGCTGACCGTGGATGTCGGCGAGGAAGCCGGCGGCCTCCCGCAACTGGGTCAGCGTCGCCGGCGCGCCGTTGATATAGGCCCGTGAGCGGCCCCCCGCCTCGATCACGCGGCGCAGGAGGCAGTCTTCGGCTTCGAAGTCGTTGGCGCGCAGCCAGGCGCGCAAGGGGCTCGTGCCGGCCAGTTCGAACTCGACGGCGATCTCCGCACGCTCGGCCCCGGCGCGTACCACGGGGCCATCCGCCCGCTCCCCCAGCGCCAGGGACAGGGCGTCCACGAGTATGGACTTGCCGGCGCCGGTCTCGCCGGTTAGCGCCCCGAAGCCCGGTCCGAACTCCAGCTCCAGGCGGTCGACGATGACGAAGTCGCGGATGTGAAGGCGGCGCAGCATGGGGGCTGCTCAGTACCGCCTGGGGGCTTCGCTCCAGTGCAGCTTCTCCCGGAGCATGGTGAAGTAGCTATAGCCCAGCGGATGCAGGAAACGGATCGCCTGGCGCGAGCGGGCCACGCACACGTGGTCGCCCCCGTTGAGGTCGAAGCGGGCCTGGCCATCGGCATGCACCCGGGCGCTGTGCGGCGGGTGCACAACGATGTCGATGCGGGCGCGGTCGCCCACCGTGATCGGACGGTTGGTCAGGGCATGGGGGCAGAGGGGCACCAAGGCGATGCCGGGTACCGACGGGTGCAGGATCGGGCCGTTGGCGGACAGCGCATAGGCGGTCGAGCCCGTCGGCGTCGCGACGATCATGCCGTCAGAGCGCTGGTTGTAGAGGAACTCGCCGTCGACGGAAACGGCGAACTCGATCATGCGGCCCAGCTCGCCCTTGTTCACCACCACGTCGTTGAGGGCCAGGGTGCGGAAAACGCACTCCCCTTCGCGCTGCACCTGGGCATCCAGCAGGAAGCGCTCCTCGCTCGTGAACTTGCCGTCGAGCAGATCCGCCACCCCGTCCAGCATGGTATCGCGGGCAAGATCTGTCATGAAGCCGAGCCGGCCCTGGTTGACGCCGACCAGGGGCACGCCGGCCTCGGCAAGCTGCCGGGCGGCCGTGAGCATGGAGCCGTCACCGCCGAGGACGATGGCCAGGTCTGCCCGCTCGCCGATGCTCCGGTAGGAGGCGACCGGGTAGGCCTCCGTACCGACCAGCGCGGCGGTACCCTCCTCCACCAGGACCCCGACGCCGCGGCCTTCGAGGAACTCCGCCAGCGCCGCCAACGATTCGGCGACCTCCGGGCTCTTGTACTTGCCGATCAGGGCGATGGTGCGAAATGCTGAACTCATGAGGCGCATTTAACCACAAAACAGGACTTGGATTAGCCCTGCCCGGACCCCATTTTTGTACAATGCAAGCCATGCTCGACAAACGCGCCCAGATCCTCCTCAAAACGCTGATCGAACGCTACATTGCGGAAGGCCAGCCGGTGGGCTCGCGCGCCCTGTCGCGCTTCTCCGGCCTGGAGCTCTCGCCGGCCACCGTCCGCAACGTGATGTCCGACCTGGAGGAGCTGGGCTTCATCGCCAGCCCCCACACCTCCGCCGGGCGGGTGCCGACCCCGCGCGGCTACCGCTTCTTCGTGGACACACTGCTCACGGTACGGCCGCTGCCCCCGCGCGAGCTGCACGAGCTGGAGGAGCACCTGCAGCCGGACAACCCCCGGCGCCTGATCAGCTCGGCCTCGCAACTGCTCTCCGAACTGACCCGCTTTGCCAGCGTCGTGGTGGCACCGCGGCGCAGCACGCCCAAGATCCGCCAGATCGAGTTCCTCAGCCTGTCCGAAAAGCGCATCCTGCTCATCATCGTCACCGCCGAGGGCGACGTGCAGAACCGCATCCTGTTCACGCAGCGCGCCTACACGCCCAGCGAGCTCACCACCGCCGCCAACTATCTCAACCAGAACTTCGCGGGGCTGGACTTCCAGGAAATCCGTGCCCGCGTCCATGAAGAGCTGCGCCAGTTGCGCGCCGACGTCACGGAACTGATGGCCGCCGCCGTCCAGGCGGCGGGCCAGGCCGTCTCGGAGACTTCGGCCCAGTACGTGATTTCGGGCGAGCGCAACCTGCTGGAAGTGGAGGACATCTCCTCCAACATGACCCGCCTGCGCGAGCTCTTCGCCCTGTTCGAGCAGCGCACGGGCCTGGTGCAACTGCTCGACATCAGCAACCGCGCCGAGGGCGTGCAGGTGTTCATCGGCGGCGAGTCGGGACTGGCGCCCCTGGACGAATGCAGCGTCGTCACCGCACCCTACGAGGTCAACGGCCGCGTGGTGGGCACAGTCGGCGTCATCGGCCCGACGCGCATGGCCTACGAGCGCGTCATCCCCATCGTCGACATCACGGCCAAGCTGCTCTCCAGCGCGCTGTCGGCGCCGTGAGGCTCATGAAAACCTATCCCCCAACCCCTTTCCCGAGGAAAGGGGTGACGACGGTTCAGCCGTGCAAAGCGCGGCTTCCGGTGGTTGACTCCATGCCTCCTTGGGGCGGCCCGGCGGAGACATGAACTATTCCCCCGAGCCGCCCCACCGCCACGGAGCCGCGCCGAGGACGGCGATCCTTCTGGCGAACCTCGGCACCCCGGAAGCGCCCACCAAGGCCGCCCTGCGCCGCTATCTCAAGGAGTTCCTCTGGGATCCCCGGCTCGTCGAGGCGCCGCGGGCCCTCTGGTGGCTGGTTCTGAACGGCCTCATCCTCAATACCCGTCCGGCGAAATCGGCGGAAAAGTACGCCAAGATCTGGACGCCCGAAGGCTCGCCCCTGAAGGTGCATACCGAAAAGCAGGCCAAGCTCCTGCGCGGCTGGCTCGGGCAGGCGGGGGCGGGCGAGGTGCTGGTGGACTGGGCGATGCGCTACGGTGCGCCCTCCATCCCCGCGGTGCTGGACCGGCTGAAAGCGCAGGGCTGCGCGCGCGTCCTCGTCGTCCCGCTCTACCCCCAATACGCCGCCGGCACCACGGCCAGCGTTCTGGACGAGGTGGCGGGCTGGATGCGGCGCACGCGCAACCTGCCCGAACTGCGCTGCGTGCGCGGCTTCCACGACGACATAGGCTACATCGCCGCCCTCACGGCCAGCGTGCACGAACACTGGATGCAGCATGGCCGTCCCGACAAGCTGGTGATGAGCTTCCACGGCCTGCCCCGGACTTCCCTGGAAAGGGGCGATCCCTACCATTGCGAATGCCAGAAGACCGCCCGGCTGCTGGCCGAGGCCCTGGGCCTCGGCGCCGAGCAGTTCGTAGTGACGTTCCAGTCACGCTTCGGACGCGGCGAATGGCTCAAGCCGTACACCCAGCCCACGCTGGAAGCGTTGGCGCGCTCGGGCACGAAACGGGTGGACGTTCTCTGCCCCGGCTTCGTTGCCGATTGCCTGGAGACCCTGGAGGAAATCGGACTGGAGTGCAAGGCGGCATTTCTCCAGGCCGGCGGCAAGGAATTCCACCACATCCCCTGCCTCAACGAGCGGCCCGAATGGATCCAGGCGCTGGCCAAGCTCGGGCGCCGGCACCTGGGCGACTGGCTGGAACTGCCGAGGCCGGACACGGCTGAATTGGCCCGATCGGCCGAGCGTGCCCGGCAGACGGGGGCGGAACGCTGAGGGCGAGGGCGGTTAACCGTGCGACAAGCGCTTCCTGCGCCGGGTCGCGCCCGGATCGAAATCCCCTTCCATGCCTTTCATCGCCGCCCGGCGCGCCCTGGCGGCCATCTTGAACGCGCCCTCCTCCCCATATTTGTTGACCGAGAACTTTACGCGCTTCGCCCGCCCATCGGGCAGCACCCAGGAGGCCACCCAAAACCAGCGCCGCTCCCGGGCAGGTCTGTCGCGGGTTTCGGAAGCGCAGTAACGGCACACGCCCACCACCCCGGATTTGTTGTTCTTCTTGCGGATCTCGGCGTGCTCGCGCCGGGACAGCGGTGGGTGCCGCGCCAGGATCTCCTCGCGGAAAGCCTTGGCTGCGGCCAGCGCCTTGGCCTTGCCTCCGTGGACACCGTCGCTGAACTGGCGCCGGTGTATCGTGCCGCGCCGCTGCAGAGTCACCAGCCAGCCATGAGTCCGGCTGATGTCGTTATCGACGCGGGTAATGCCGTAGATCGGAGCCTTGCGCGCCACTTGCACCTCCCGAGCGACCATTCGCGTAACCGGGGTTTTCGGCAATTCGCGCGAGAACTTTAGGGCCTATCCCCATGGACCTTGAACCGATCTCCACGGACCCCATCTATGCGCCATCAATCTTCCGGAGCGGCCCATGAACGACCCGCTGATGATCGTCTGTCCCCAATGCGGTGCAACAAACCGCGTCCCGGCCGAACGCCTCGCCGAAGAACCGGTCTGCGGCAAATGCAAACGGGCCTTATTCACGGGTCATCCGGTGGAGCTGGACGCGGCGGGATTCGAAGCACAGGTGGCGCGGAGCGGCATCCCCGTAGTCGTCGATTTCTGGGCACCGTGGTGCAGCCCGTGCCGCATGATGGCGCCGGCATTCACCCAGGCCGCGCAGCATCTGGAGCCGCGCTATCGTCTGGCCAAGCTCAACACCGACGAGCAGCAGCAGATCGCCAGCCGCTTGGGCATCCGCAGCATCCCGACGCTGCTCATCTTCAAGAACGGGCGGGAAGTAGCCCGCAAGGCCGGTACGATGGACACCCGCCGCCTGGTGCGCTGGGTCACCGAAATGGCCTAGGCGCCGGAGCAGGGACTCAAGTTTTTCCGGCCGGGGCCGATAACTGGAGCCAGAGACGCCCTGGCACCCGAATCGCGCCGCGAACATTTACTTTCTGCGAAAGCGTCGTTCCCGGGCCAGCTTCTTTCGGCGTGCCAGGCGCGTCTCGCCTCCCCCTCCCCGCCGTCGGGAAACACTTTCAGTCCGACGCGTCACCGCTTTACGTTACAATTCCGGCCCTTGAAATCGGGCAAAGCGCCCCCAAATCGCCCCAGTGTTTCGAGGGAGAACCCACGATGCAAGATACGCACCCCGTGCCGGAGGAGCAGCCGGCCCTGGAATCGCACACCGCCGCTGAGGCACCGCAGACACCCGAAGAGCCGCGGAGCAAGGTCGACACCCTGCCCAGCCTCGAGGAACTGCTGCGGGAAGCGGAGCTGAAGGCCGCCGAGCACTACGACGCCTGGCTGCGCGCCAAGGCGGAGACCGAGAACCTGCGCCGCCGTGCCCAGGAAGACATCGCCAAGGCGCACAAGTACGCCGCCGAGAAATTCGCCGTCGAAATGCTGCCGGTCAAGGACAGCCTGGAGGCCGCCCTGGCCAGCGACAACGGCAGTCTCGAGAACCTGAAGAACGGCGTCGAGCTGACCCTGAAGCAGTTGGGCGCCGCCTTCGAAAAGTCCGGGCTCGTGGAGATCAGCCCGGCCGGCGAGAAATTCGACCCGCACCGGCACCAGGCCATCACCGCCGTGGAGGCGGAAGGCGAGCCGAACCGGGTGCTCAACGTGCTGCAGAAGGGCTACGCGCTGCACGAACGGGTGATCCGCCCCGCGCTGGTGATCGTCTCCAAGGCGAAATCGGCTTGAAGATCAGGGACAAAACCCCATATCGGCACTAGGTATTTACTGAAGGAAGACAACATGGGCAAGATCATTGGAATCGACCTGGGCACCACCAACTCCTGCGTGGCCGTCATGGAGGGCGGCAAGCCCAAGGTGATCGAAAATTCGGAAGGCGCGCGCACCACCCCGTCCATCGTCGCCTACACGGACGACGGCGAGATCCTGGTCGGCGCCTCGGCCAAGCGCCAGGCGGTGACCAACGCCAAGAACACGCTCTTCGCGGTGAAGCGTCTCATCGGCCGCCGCTTCGAGGAAAAGGAAGTGCAGAAGGACATCAACCTGATGCCCTTCAGGATCGTCAAGGCGGACAACGGCGACGCCTGGGTGGAAGTGCGCGGCAAGAAGATCGCGCCGCCGCAAGTCTCCGCCGAAGTGCTGCGCAAGATGAAAAAGACCGCCGAGGATTATCTCGGCGAGGAAGTGACCGAAGCGGTGATCACCGTGCCGGCCTACTTCAACGACTCCCAGCGCCAGGCCACCAAGGACGCCGGCAAGATCGCCGGCCTGGAAGTCAAGCGCATCATCAACGAGCCCACCGCGGCGGCCATCTCCTTCGGCCTGGACAAGCAGGAAGGCGACCGCAAGATCGCCGTCTATGACCTGGGCGGCGGCACCTTCGACATCTCCATCATCGACATCGCCGAGATCGAGGGCGAGCACCAGTTCGAGGTGCTGTCCACCAACGGCGACACCTTCCTCGGCGGCGAGGATTTCGACCAGCGACTGATCGACTACATCGTCACCGAGTTCAAGAAGGAGCAGGGCGTCGATCTCAAGAATGACGTGCTGGCCCTGCAGCGCCTGAAGGAGGCCGCGGAGAAGGCGAAGATCGAGCTGTCCTCGTCTCAGCAGACCGAGATCAACCTGCCCTACATCACGGCGGACGCCACAGGCCCGAAGCACCTCACCATGAAGATCACCCGGGCCAAGTTCGAAAGCCTGGTGGAGGACCTCATCGCCCGCACCGTCGAGCCCTGCCGCATCGCCATCAAGGATGCCGGCATCAAGGTCTCCGACGTGGAGGACGTGATTCTGGTGGGCGGCATGACGCGCATGCCCAAGGTGCAGGAGACGGTGAAGGCCTTCTTCGGCAAGGAGCCGCGCAAGGACGTGAACCCGGACGAGGCCGTGGCCGTCGGCGCCTCCATCCAGGCCGGCGTGCTGAAGGGCGAGGTGAAAGACGTGCTGCTGCTCGACGTCACCCCGCTCTCCCTGGGCATCGAGACCCTGGGCGGGGTCATGACCAAGCTCATCGCCAAGAACACCACCATCCCGACCAAGCAGAGCCAGGTGTTCTCCACCGCCGACGACAACCAGTCGGCGGTAACCATCCACGTCCTGCAGGGCGAACGCGAGATGGCCGGGGGCAACAAGAGCCTGGGCCAGTTCAACCTCACCGACATTCCGCCGGCGCCGCGCGGCATGCCGCAGATCGAGGTCACCTTCGACATCGACGCCAACGGCATCCTGCACGTCTCCGCCAAGGACAAGGCGACGGGCCGGGAGAACAAGATCAAGATCCAGGCTTCCAGCGGCCTCACCGAGGAAGAGATCAACCGCATGGTGAAGGACGCCGAGGCCCACGCCGACGAGGACCGCAAAGTGCACGAGCTGGTCAATGCCCGCAACACTTGCGACGGCATGATCCACTCCGTGAAGAAGGCGCTGGCCGACTACGGCGACAAGATCGGCGCCGACGAGAAGGCGAGGATCGAGTCCGCCATCAAGGAGGCCGAGGAAGCCATCAAGGGCAACGACAAGGAAGCCATCGAGGCCAAGACCCAGGCCCTGGCTCAGGCCAGCCAGAAGCTGGGCGAGAAGATCTACGCCGAGCAGCAGGCGACAGCCGGCGGTGCCGGAGCGCAGCCCGAAGCCGGTACCAAGAAGGACGAGAGCGACGTGGTCGACGCGGAATTTACGGAAGTCAAAGACAAGAAAGGTTAAACCGGACGCTGGCGCGCCGTTTTAACTGGCCGGGTTGAAGCGGGCGCCTGTGGCGCCCCTTAACCCGGCCGCTTTGCCTCAAGCGCAGGTACCGAACCGACATGGCCAAACGCGATTACTACGAAATCCTCGGACTGAACCGCGATGCGTCCGAGGAGGAAATCAAGAAGGCCTACCGCAAGCTGGCCATGAAGCACCATCCGGACCGCAACCCGGACAACCCCAAGGCGGAAGAGCACTTCAAGGAGGCCAAGGAGGCCTACGAAATCCTCTCGGACGCCCAGAAGCGCGCCGCCTACGACCAGTACGGCCATGCCGGGGTCGATCAGCAAGCCGGCATGGGCGGCTTCGGCCCCGGTGCCGGGGCCGGCATGGGCGGCTTCGCCGACGCCTTCTCCGACATCTTCGGCGACATCTTCGGCGCCGGCGCGCGGGGTGGGCGCGGCGGCGTGTTCCGCGGCGCCGACCTGCGCTACAACCTGGAAATCTCCCTGGAGGACGCGGCCCGCGGCACGGAGACGCGCATCCGCATTCCGACCATGGAGGAGTGCGAGGCGTGCAACGGCTCGGGGGCGCGCAAGGGCTCCGAGCCGAAGACCTGCCCGACCTGCCACGGCCACGGCCAGGTGCGCATGCAGCAGGGCTTCTTCTCGATCCAGCAGACCTGCCCGAAATGCCACGGCACCGGGCGCATCATCCCGGACCCCTGTCCGAGCTGCCACGGCGCCGGCCGCGTCAAGCAGCACAAGACCCTCTCGGTGAAGATCCCCGCCGGGATCGACGAGGGCGACCGCATCCGGCTCTCGGGCGAGGGGGAACACGGCGTCAATGGCGGCCCGCCCGGCGACCTGTACGTACAGCTCCACATCAAGCCGCACAACGTGTTCCAGCGGGACCACGACGACCTGCACTGCGAGATGCCGATCAGCTTCACCACCGCCGCCCTCGGCGGCGAGATCGAGATCCCCACCCTGGATGGCATCGCCAAGATCCGGATTCCCGCCGAGACCCAGACGGGCAAGGCGTTCCGCCTGCGCGGCAAGGGCATCAAGGGGGTGCGCAGCCACACGCACGGCGACCTGCTCTGCCACGTGGTGGTGGAGACCCCGGTCAACCTCACCGAGCGGCAACGCGAGCTCCTGCGCGAGCTGGAAGCCATCAACCTCAAGGACAACTCGCGGCACAATCCACGCGCCAAGTCGTTCATGGAGCGCGTGAAGGAATTCTTTGCCGGCTAGCCCTCAGGCGCGCCGCCACTCGGTGCGGCCGCCCGGCTTGTCCTCCAGGACGATGCCCGCAGCGAGCAATTCGGCGCGGATGCGGTCGGCCTCGGCGAAGTTCTTCGCTTTCTTCGCCGCCAGGCGGGCGGCGATGCGCGCCTCGATCTCGGCCGCGTCGGGCGCGCCGGCTGCGGCCGCCGGGCTGGATTGCAGATAGGTGATCGGATCCCGCTCCAGCAGCCCCAGCACGCCGCCCAGGGCCTTCAGCAGTCCCGCCGTCCGCACCGCTTGCGTCCGGTTGACCTCGTTGGCCAGATCGAAGAGGACGGCGACGGCCTCCGGCGTATTGAAGTCGTCGTCCATGGCTGCCCCGAATCTGGCCGCGTGGGGCTCGTCCCAATCGATGGGCGCCTCGGTGGCAGCGACACCCTTCAAGGCCGTGTAGAGCCTTGTGAGCGCCCCACGGGCGTCCTCCAGGTGGGTGTCCGAGTAGTTGAGGGGGCTGCGGTAGTGGGCGCGCAGGATGAAGAAGCGCACCACCTCGGCGTCGTATTTCTTCAGCACCTCGCGGATGGTGAAGAAGTTGCCCAGGGACTTGGACATCTTCTCGTCGTCCACCCGCACGAAGCCGTTGTGCATCCAGTAGTTGACGAAGGTGCAGCCGTGCGCCCCCTCGCTCTGGGCGATCTCGTTCTCATGGTGGGGGAACTGCAGGTCCTGGCCGCCGCCGTGGATGTCGAAGTGCGGGCCGAGCAGCTCGGAGCTCATGGCCGAGCACTCGATGTGCCAGCCCGGGCGGCCGCGGCCCCAGGGCGAATCCCACTTCGCCTCGTCCGGCTCGTCGGCCTTGGCATGCTTCCACAGCACGAAGTCGAGGGGATCCTGCTTGCCCTCGGCCACCTCGACCCGCTCGCCGGCGCGCAGGTCCTCCAGCGACTTGCCGGAGAGCCGGCCGTAGCCGGCGAACTTGCGCACGCTGTAGCAGACGTCCCGGTTGGCGGCGACGTAGGCGTAGCCGTTGCGCTCGAGGGCGGCGATGAGCCGCGCCATGGCCGGCACGTACTGGGTGGCCCGCGGCTCGAAATCGGGCTTCTGCACGCCGAGGGCGGCGGCGTCCTCGTGCATGTAGCCGATGAAACGCCCGGTCAGCGCCTGGATGGACTCGCCGTTTTCCTGGGCGCGCCGGATGATCTTGTCGTCGATGTCGGTGATGTTGCGCACGTACACCACGCGGTAGCCGGAGGCGCGCAGCCACCGCGCCACCATGTCGAACGCCACCAGGACGCGGGCGTGGCCGAGATGGCAGTAGTCGTACACCGTCATGCCGCAGACATAGATGCGGACCAGGCCGGGCTCGATCGGGGCGAAAGCCTGCTTGTCGCGCGCCAGCGTGTTGTAGATTTTCAGCATCGGCGGAAACTGACTCGAACGGGGAGATGGACGACCGGCGCCGGAATTCCGGCTCGGGAAGCGGCGATTATTGTTGATTCCGCGCCGTTCTTGCTAGAATGGCCAGTCGTTCAAAATGCCTACCGCACGAAGTATAACACAATGACCTTGCCCCGCCTTTCCGCTCTGGCCGCGCTGCTCGTCGCAGCCACCCTCGTCCTCGCTCCGGCGGCCAACGCAGAGCCCCTCCAGGACGCGAGCCGCCTGCTCAAGCAGGGCCAGCTCGGACCGGCACTGGAGAAGACCGAGCAGGCCCTCGCCGCGAAGCCGAAGGATGCCCAGGCGCGCTTCCTGAAGGGGCTCATCCTCACGGAGATGAACCGGCAGAACGACGCCATCGCCGTCTTCACCAAGTTGACCGAGGACTATCCGGAGCTGCCCGAGCCTTACAACAACCTCGCCGTGCTCTACGCCCAGCAGCGGCAGTTCGACAAGGCCAAGAACGCCCTCGAAATGGCGATCCGCACCCATCCCTCCTACGCCACGGCGCACGAAAACCTGGGCGACATCTACGCCCGCATGGCGAGCCAGGCCTACGACAAGGCCCTGCAGATCGACTCCTCCAACGCCAGCGCCCAGACCAAGCTGGCCATGATCCGCGACCTGATGAGCGTCTCCTCGCGCCCGACGGCGGTGGCGGCGCGCCCCGCTGCCGCCAAAGCCCAGGTCGCCGCCGCGTCGCCGGCACCCGCCAAGTCCGAGCCGCCGGCGGCCAAACCCGAGCCGGCGCCAGGCGCACCGGCCCAACCCGCCGCCGAGACCAAACCGGCCGCCGAAAGCAAGGCCGTCGCCATCGCCGTGGCTGCGCCCGTCGAGAAGGCGGCCGCGAACGGCGCGATGCCGGAGAAGACAGTGCGCGACTGGGCCGCCGCCTGGTCGAAGAAGGACGTCAAGGCCTATCTCGCGTTCTACGCCAAGGACTTCCAGGTCCCGGGCGGCGAGGCCCGCGAAGCCTGGGAGGCCGAACGCGCCCGCCGCGTCGGCAAACCCGGCGCGATCCAGGTCACGGTCGAGAACCTGCAGGTCGCGATGGACGGGGCCGACAGGGCCACGGTGAGATTCCGCCAGCACTACAAGTCGGCCTCCCTCAAGTCCTCCAGCAGCAAGGCCCTGGTCCTGGTCCGGCGGGAAGGCCGGTGGCTGATCCAGCAGGAGCGCATCGGCAACTGATGAGCATGACAGCCGGCATTCGGCGGCTCTGTGCGGCGGCGCTGGTCGCCGCATGGGGTGTCGCCTCCTCCGCCTCCTTCGCAGCCTCGGAGCGCACCTACTCCGATTCCGGCCCCGACCCGATGCTCGCCCGGGTCTTCGCGGAAATCGAGCAAAACCGGCTCGACGGGGCGTTGGCGCAGGTGGAAGCGCTGGTCAAGGCTTATCCCAAGTTTCGCCTCGCCCATCTCATCATGGGCGACCTGCTGCTCGCCCGGGCCAAGCCGATCCAGACCCTGGGCAATGCCGCCAACGCACCCCAGGGCAAGCTCGCCGACCTGCGCGAGGAGGCGATCGCCCGGCTCAAGGCCTATCGCGACAAGCCCCAGGCCAACTTCCTGCCCCGCTACCTGCTGCAGATGCGCCCGGAGCAAAAGTATGCCGTGGTGGTGGACACGCAGAAGGCGCGGCTCTACCTCTACGAGAACGCCAACGGCCAGCCGCGCTTCGTCGCCGACTACTACATCTCCCACGGCAAGGCCGGCACGGAGAAACTGCGCGAGGGCGACAAGAAGACGCCCATCGGCGTCTACCACGTCACGGCCAGCCTGCCGCGCCAGAAGCTTTCGGATTTCTACGGCAGCGGCGCCTTCCCCATCAGCTACCCGAACGAATGGGACCGGCGCCAGGGCCGGAACGGCCACGGCATCTGGCTGCACGGCACGCCCTCCGACACTTTCTCGCGCCCGCCGCGCGCCTCGGACGGCTGCGTCGTGCTGGCCAACCAGGACCTGGACC
Source organism: uncultured Rhodocyclaceae bacterium (assembly GCA_964479195.1). Lineage (GTDB taxonomy): Bacteria > Pseudomonadota > Gammaproteobacteria > Burkholderiales > Rhodocyclaceae > Desulfobacillus. The sequence goes on along the minus strand of CAYZLI010000005.1, from coordinate 30,526 downwards.
ACCTTGCCAAGAACCTGCAGATCGGCACCACGCCCGTGATCATCTCCAACAGCGTCGAGTGGCTCTCCCTCGATGACTGGCAGACCGAGCGCACCGCGCTCAAGCAGAGCATCGAGCAATGGCGCGCCGACTGGGAGAGCGTCGACACGGACAAGTATCTGCGCCACTACGCGAAGCGCTTCCAGGCCGGCGCCCAGAGCCTGGACCAGTGGTCGGCGCAAAAGCGCCAGGTGAACGCCGGCAAGCAGTGGATCAAGGTCGGCACGAACAACATCAGCATGTTCCGCAATCCGGGCAAGGAAGAGATGGTGGTCGTCACCTTCGACCAGGACTACCGCAGCAGCAACCTGAACAACCAGATGAGGAAGCGCCAGTACTGGATCAAGGAAGACGGCGCCTGGAAGATCGTCTACGAGGGCGCGGCGTGAAGCCGCGGCCGTTTCGGGTTTCTCCCTTTTTCGTTTCTCGTCATGCCATGAAAAAACTCCTGTTCTGGGCCTTGGCCCTGCTCCTCGGCACCAGCGCTTTCGCCGCCAACCCGCTCGTCGAGTTGAAGACGAACATGGGCAGCATCGTGCTGGAACTCTATCCGGAGAAGGCACCCAAGACCGTCGCGAATTTCCTACAGTACGTCAAGGACGGCTTCTATGACGGGACGGTGTTCCACCGCGTCATCGACGGCTTCATGATCCAGGGCGGCGGCTTCGAGCCCGGCATGAAGCAGAAAGCGACGCGCGCGCCGATCGAAAACGAGGCGAAGAACGGCCTCAGGAACGAGCCGGGCAGCATCGCCATGGCGCGCACCCAGGACCCGCATTCCGCCTCGGCGCAATTTTTCATCAACCTGGTGGACAACCGCCCCCTCGACTACCCGTCCCGGGATGGCTGGGGCTACGCGGTCTTCGGCAAGGTGACGCAAGGCGTCGACGTGGTGCAGAAGATCGCCAAGGTGAAGACCGGCAATGCCGGCTTTCACCAGAACGTGCCGGTCGAGCCGGTGCTGATCGAATCCGCCCGCCTGCTGCCCGACGCCAAGCCGGCCAGATAACCCGACTGGAGAAACCCATGGTCAAGCTGCAAACCAACCTCGGCACCATCACCCTCGAACTGGACGTCGAGAAGGCTCCCGAGACGGTAAAGAATTTCCTCGCCTACGTCGCCTCCGGCCACTACGACAACACGATTTTCCACCGCGTCATCGACGGCTTCATGATCCAGGGCGGCGGCTTCGAACCTGGCATGACGCAGAAGCCCACCCAGGCGCCCGTCAAGAACGAAGCCGACAACGGCCTGAAGAACGACCGCGGCACCATCGCCATGGCGCGCACCTCCGATCCCCATTCGGCCACCGCGCAGTTCTTCATCAACGTGAAGGACAACGATTTCCTGAACCACACCGCGCCGAACTCCCAGGGCTGGGGCTATTGCGTCTTCGGCAAGGTGGTCGAGGGCATGGACGTGGTGGACAAGATCAGGGCCGTCAAGACCGGCAGCCGCAGCTTCCACCAGGATGTGCCGGTGGAGGACGTGATCATCGAGAAGGCGCAAACCGCCTGACGCGCGGGCGCGCCGCGCCCATGGCCAGCCTCTTCGTCTCGGACCTGCATCTGTGCCCGAGCCGGCCGCAGATAGGCCGGCTTTTTTCCCGCTTCCTCCAGGGCCCGGCGCGCAACGCCCGGGCTCTCTACGTCCTCGGCGACCTGTTCGAATACTGGGCCGGGGACGACGACCTCGACGATCCCTTCAACGGCGAGGTGTGTGCGGCGTTGCGCGGCCTGTCGGAATCGGGTGTGGCCGTCTTCTTCATGGCGGGCAACCGGGACTTCCTGCTCGGCGCGGCCTTCGCCCGGGCCGCCGGGCTGACGCTGCTGGCCGAGCCGGCCCGCCTCGACCTGGAGGGCACGCCGACCCTGCTCATGCACGGCGATACCCTGTGCACCGACGACGCCCAGTACCAGGCCTTCCGCGCCCAGGTCCGCACAGCCGACTGGCAGCGGAGCTTCCTCGCCCAGCCGCTGGCCGAGCGCAAGGGGCGAATCGAGGCGCTGCGCCGCGAGAGCGAGGCGCAAAAGCGCATCAAGCCCATGGCGATCATGGATGTGAATGCCCAAGCCGTCGCCGAGGTTCTGCGCGAACACGGCTGCACGCGCCTCATCCACGGCCACACGCACCGCCCGGCGCACCATGACCTGGAGGTCGACGGCAGGCGATGCGAGCGCTGGGTGCTCGCCGACTGGTACGACCGGGGAAGCTACCTGGAATGCGACGCCGCGGGCTGCCGGACAGTCTCTCTGGCCTAGATCAGCACCAGCCCGCGCGCCAGATCCGCCTTCACATCCTCGACCGACTCCAGACCCACCGCGACCCGCAGCAGGGCCTCGGTGATGCCCGCCGCCGCCCGCGCCTCGGCCGTGATGCGGCCGTGGGTGGTGCTGGCCGGATGGGTGATGGTGGTCTTGGTGTCGCCCAGGTTGGCGGTGATGGAGATCAGCGTTGTTGCATCGACCACCTGCCACGCCTGCTCGCGCCCGCCCTTCACTTCGAAGGAGACGATCGCCCCGCCCGCCTTCTGCTGGCGCATCGCCAACGCGTGCTGCGGATGGGAAGATAGCCCCGGATAGAGAACCCGCGTCACCTGGGGTTGCGCCTCCAGCCAGCGCGCCAGCTCCAGGGCGTTGGCCGACTGGGCGTCCACGCGCACGCGCAGCGTCTCCAGCCCTTTCAGGATGACCCAGGCATTGAACGGGGAGAGCGACGGGCCGGCGGTGCGCAGGAACTTGAATACTTCCTCGGTCAGCGCCTTGCGCCCGACCACCGCCCCGCCCAGCACGCGCCCCTGCCCGTCCAGGTACTTGGTGGCCGAGTGGATGACGAGGTCGGCGCCAAATTCCAGCGGCCGCTGCAGGGCCGGGGAACAGAAGCAGTTGTCCACGGCCAGCAGGGCGCCGCCGGCGTGGGCGACTTCGGCCAGGGCGGCGATGTCGTAGACGTCCATCAACGGATTGGAGGGCGTCTCGATGAAGACCAGCCGGGTCCGCGGCCGCATCGCCGCGCGGAAGGCGCCGGGGTCACTGGAGGCGACGAAGCTCGTCTCGATGCCGAATTTCGCCAGGATATTGCCGAAGAGCTGCTGGGTGGCGCCGAAGATGCCCTGGGAAGCGACGATATGCTCGCCGGCCTTCATCAGCGCCATCACCGTCGACAGGATCGCCGCCATGCCGGAAGCCGTCGCCACGCAGGCCTCGCCCCCTTCCAGCGCCGCCAGCCGCTCCTGCAGCGCGCTCACCGTGGGGTTGGAGAAGCGGCCATAGACGAAGCCCTCCTCCTCGCCGGAGAAGCGGGCCGCCGCCTGGGCGGCGCTCTTGAAGACGAAGCTCGAGGTGAGGTAGAGCGCCTCGGAATGCTCGCCGAACTGGCTGCGGTGGATGCCCGCCCGCACCGCCAGCGTGTCGAAATCATGTTCGGCGGTCATTCCGTCGTGACCACCAGGTTGAGGTCGAGCTGGGCGGTCTCGCCATCCTCCGCCGCCTGCTTGGCATTGCGCTGGTTCTCGACGCTGGACAGGTACTCGGGCGTGACGTCGCCGGTGACGTAGTGGCCGTCGAAGCACGAGGTCTCGAAGCAGGTGATGGACGGGTTGATGGAATGCACGGCCGCCTTGAGCGCCTCCAGGTCCTGGTAGATCAGCCCGTCGGCGCCGATCTCGCGGCAGATCTCCTCGTCGTTGCGGTTGCTGGCGATCAACTCGTTGCGCGTCGGCATGTCGATGCCATAGACATTGGCGAAGCGCACCGGCGGCGCCGCGGAGGCGAAGTACACCTTGCGCGCTCCGGCCTCGCGCGCCATCTGCACGATCTCCCTGCTGGTGGTACCGCGCACGATGGAGTCATCCACCAGGAGCACGCTCTTGTCCTTGAACTCCTGGGCGATGGTATTGAGCTTCTGGCGCACCGACTTCCTGCGCTGGGCCTGGCCCGGCATGATGAAGGTGCGGCCGATGTAGCGGTTCTTGACGAAGCCCTCGCGGTAGGGCAGCTTCAGGCGGGTGGCCAGTTCCATGGCGGCCGGCCGGCTGGAATCCGGGATCGGGATCACCGCGTCCACGTCCAGGTGCGGCAGGGTGTGCCGGATCTTCTCCGCCAGGTATTCACCCATCTTGACGCGGGTCTCATAGACGGAGATGCCGTCGATCAGCGAGTCCGGCCGGGCGAGATAGACGAATTCGAAAATGCAGGGTGCGCGCACGGTGCGCTCGGCGCACTGCTTGCTGTGGAAATTGCCCTTGGTGTCGACGAGCACCGCCTCGCCCGGCGCCACGTCGCGCATGACCTCAAAACCGAGCGTATCCGGGGCGACGCTTTCCGAGGCGACGAGATACTCGTTGCCCGAGGCCGTGGCGTTGCGGCCGACGATGAGCGGTCGGATGCCGTAGGGGTCGCGGAAGGCGAGCAGGCCATAGCCGGCAATCATCGCCACCACCGCATAGGCGCCGCGCACCCGCCGGTGCACGCCCGCCACCGCCGTGAAGATGGTTTCCTCGTCGAGCTGGTACCCGGTCGCCGCCGCCTGCAGCTCGTGGGCGAGCACGTTCAGCAGCACCTCGGAATCCGAATTGGTGTTGATGTGGCGCAGGTCCTGGAGAAACATCTCGCGCTTCAGTTCCTCGGCATTGGTCAGGTTGCCGTTGTGCGCGAGCATCAGGCCGAAGGGGGAATTCACGTAGAAGGGCTGCGCCTCCGCCGAGTTGTAGGCGGAGCCGGCCGTCGGGTAGCGGCAGTGGCCGATGCCCCAGTTGCCCTGCAGGTTGCGCATGTTGCGCGTGCGGAAGACATCGCGCACCAGCCCCTGGCCTTTGTGCATATGGAAGACACCGCCCTCCGCGGTGGCGATGCCGGCCGCATCCTGGCCACGGTGCTGCAGCACCTGCAGGCCGTCATAGAGAAGCTGGTTGACCGGTGTCGTCGCGACGACACCCAGAATTCCACACATCCTGCACCACCTATCGGTACTTGATCCGTTTCGCCAGCGCCGGCGGCAGCCAGGGCCTGGCCGCCAGCACCGCGGTTTCCAGCGGTGGCGCGAGCCAGGCCTCCCGCCACCAGGGCTGCTGCGGCAATGCGGTCAGCCCGCCGACCAGCACGGCCGCCAGGGCCATGGCCAAGCCGCGCCCGAGGCCGAATACGGCGCCCAGCAGCCGGTCCAGGGCGCCGAGGCCGATGGCCCGCAGCAGTTTCGACAGCGCGAAGCGCAACAGCGCCACGAGAACCAGCACGGCCACCACTATTACGGCAAAAGCGGCGACATACTGTAGCGCCGGCTCCCGCAGCCAGCCCGCAAACCAAGGCGCCATGTCCGGTGCGAAAGCCCGGCCGGCGAAGAACGCCGCCACCCAGGCCGCCAGCGCCAGGACCTCGGAGACGAGGCCGCGCCAGGCACCGAGCAGGATCGAGGCGGCGGCGACCGCCAGCACCACGTAGTCGAACGCCGTCACTGCTTCTGCGCGACCAGGCCGTCGACACCGATGCGCTTGAGCCGGTCGCGGGCCTTCTCGGCGGCCTCCTTGCTGGGGAAAGGGCCGGCGCGCACGCGCGTCTTCTTCAAGCCGTCGGAAACCAGCGGCTCCGTATAAAAATTGTAGCCCTGCTCCTTGAGCTTTGCCTGCAGGTTGCGCACGTTGGCGGCGTCGCGGTAGGCGCCGATTTGCACGATCCACTGCTCGCCGCCGGTGGGCGCGGCTTCGGTCTTCGCCGGCTCTTCCTTGCCGCCGGCCCTGGCCGGTTCCGGCCTGGCCTCCTCCGGCTTCTTGCCCGGCAGCTTGTCGTCGGCCGGGGCGGCGCGCGGCTCCGGCGCGGGCGCAGCCGCCTTCTCCGCCTTGGCCGGGGCGGGCGGAGCGGCGGCGGCCTTGACGGGCTCGGCTTTGGGGGCCTCCACCCCGGGCGAGGCTTCGGGCGGAGCGGCGAAAGGCAGCGCGGTGGGGGTGGGGATGGGGGCGCCCGGTTTGGCGGCGAGGATGCGCGAGCTGAACGAGCCGGCATCCTGGTTCGGGATGCGGATCTGGATGTCCTGGGCCGCGGGCTTCGGCTCCCGGTCCATGACCATCGGCAGCACCACGGCCGCCAGGACCGCCAGCGCAATGGCGCCGACCAGACGACGCCGTGCGCGCTTCTTCAATTCAAGTTGTGCGTCGTTTTCGCTCATCTTCCAGGGCGCGAAGCGCATCGGCCACCGTGAGGAAGGAGCCGAAGACAATAATTCTATCATTTTCCCCTGCACGCTCCCGGGCGGCGCGGTAGGCCCCCGCCGGGGAGGCGAACAGCCCGTCGGCAACGATGCCGTGCCGGGCAAGAATGGCCGCCAGCGCCTCGGCGGACGCGCCGCGCGGGCCTTCCAGGGTGGCCGGCAGCCAGTGATCGACGCGCCCGCGCAGGCGCTCCACCACCCCGTCGATGTCCTTGTCCCGGAGCATGCCGAACACCGCCCAGGTCGCGGGATGAAAACCCATGCCGCCCAGGTTGTCGGCCAGCACGCCGGCCGCCTGGGGGTTGTGGCCGACGTCGAGCACCACCGTCGGCCGGCCCGGGAGAACCTGGAAGCGCCCGGGCAGTTCCACCTCGGCGAGGCCGCGACGGATGTCCTGCGCGGAGACCGGAAGGAGTTCGCCCAGCGCATCCAGGGCGGCCATGGCGGCGCTGGCGTTGGCCAGCTGGACGGCGCCGCGCAGCGCCGGATGGGCCAGCCCGCCCCGGCGTCCCCGCGGCCCCCAATAGCTCCATTGCGCGTGCTCGGCCTGATAGCCGAAGTCCCGCCCCAGCACCTGCAGGCCGGCACCGATCCGTTCGGCATGGGCGAGCAGGCTCGCCGGCGGATCGGCATCGCCGACGATGGCCGGTTTGCCGGAGCGGAAGATGCCGGCCTTCTCGAAGCCGATGGCGTCCCGCGTGCTGCCCAGGTATTCCGCGTGGTCTATGTCGATCGCGGTGACGAGGGCGGCGTCGGCGTCGAAGGCATTCACCGCGTCGAGCCGGCCGCCCATGCCCACCTCCAGGATCACCGCATCGGCCCGGGCGGCGGCGAAGACCTCCCAGGCACCCAGGGTGCCGAACTCGAAGTAGGTGAGCAGAACGTCGCCGCGCGCCGCCTCCACCCGCGCGAAGGCTTCGGCCAGCGCCGCATCCTCGGCTTCCCGGCCATCCACCCGGACGCGCTCGTTGTAGCGCAGCAGGTGGGGCGATGTGTAGAGGCCGACGCGGTAACCGGCGCAAACGAGGATGCGCTCCAGCATGGCGCAGGTCGAGCCCTTGCCATTGGTGCCGCCGACGGCGATCACCGGCACCGTCTGCGCGACGCCGAGCGCTCGCTTCACCGCGAGCACGCGATCGAGGCCCAGGGCGATCGGCTGCGCGTGCAGGCGCTCGATGTGGGCGAGCCAGTCGGCGAGGGATGAATGCGGGCTGGGCGGAGTGGAATGCATCGCGGGGGCGAGCGACGGCTCGCCCGGGCATCAGACGGCGGGGATGCGCTGCAGCAGGGTCAGCAGCGCGGCAAGCTTGTCGCGCATCACGCGCCGGTCGACGATCAGGTCGATCGCCCCCTTGTCGAGCAGGAACTCGGCGCGCTGGAAGCCCTCCGGCAGCTTCTCGCGCACCGTCTGCTCGATGACGCGGGGACCGGCAAAGCCGATGAGCGCCCCCGGTTCGGCAATGACGACGTCGCCCATGAAGGCGAAGCTGGCCGACACCCCGCCCATAGTCGGGTCGGTGAGGATGGAGATGAACGGCAGGCGATGGGCGGCGAGCTGGGTGACGGCCGCCGTCGTCTTGGCCATCTGCATCAGGGAATAAAGCCCCTCCTGCATGCGCGCCCCGCCGGTGGCGGTGATGCAGAGGAAAGGCATCTGCTGCTCGACCGCCGTGCGCACACCGCGCACGAAGCGCTCGCCCACCACCGAGCCCATGGAGCCGCCCATGAACTCGAACTCGAAGGCGGCGATGACGACCGGCAGGGTCTTGATCGCCCCCTGCATCACGACCAGGGCGTCGCCCTCGCCGGTCTCGTCGGCGGCAGCGTTCAGGCGCTCCGGATAGCGCCTGCTGTCCTTGAACTTGAGGGGGTCGACGGGCAGCACCTCGGCGCCGATCTCGTAGCGTCCCTCCGGGTCGAGCAGCAGGTCGAGCCGGGCGCGGGCGCGCAGCCGGTGATGATGACTGCACTTGGGGCAGACGCCGAGATTCTTCTCCAGGTCGGAGCTGTAGAGCACGGCCTCGCAACTGGGGCATTTGCACCACAGGCCCTCGGGAATGGATTTCTTGGCCCCCTCGGCGCGCTTGATCTTGGGCGGAAGAAGCTTCTGCAGCCAGCTCATCGGATCGCCTCCTGCCGCACCTTCGGCTCGTCCAGCGCCGCGCGAATGCCCCGCAGGAAGGCGGTCACGTTGGCGGCGGCCTGGCTGCGCGGGCTCTTCTCGATCTCCTCGATGATGCGGCTGCCGATCACCACGGCATCGGCCACCGCGGCAATGCGGCACGCGCTCTCGGCATCGCGGATGCCGAAGCCCACACCCACCGGCATGCCCACCTTGGCGCGGATCTGCGGAATGCGCCTGCCCACCTCGTCCAGATCGAGATGGCCCGCCCCCGTGACGCCCTTGAGGGAGACGTAGTAGATGTAGCCGCTGCCCACCTGCGCCACTTGGCCGAAGCGCGCCTCGGTCGAGGTGGGCGCCAGCAGGAAGATGGGGTCGATGCCGGCCGCCTTCAACGTCGCCGCGAACCCGGCGCATTCCTCCGGCGGGTAATCCACCACCAGCACGCCGTCGACGCCCGCATCCTTGGCCGCACCGGCGAAGGCCTCGCTGCCCATCGCCTCGATCGGGTTGGCGTAGCCCATCAACACCACCGGCGTCGTCGTGTCCGCCGCGCGGAATACATGCACCATCTTCAGGACTTCGCGCAGGGACACGCCGTATTTCAGCGCCCGCTCCGAGGCCCGCTGGATGGTCGGACCGTCGGCCATGGGATCGGAGAACGGCACGCCCAGCTCGATGATGTCGGCGCCGCCTTCCACCAGTGCGCGCATGAGCGGCAGCGTGAGCGCGGGCTCGGGATCGCCGGCGGTGATGAAGGGGATCAGCGCCTTGCGGCCCTGGGTCTGGAGTCGGTCGAACGTGGCCTTGATGCGCGACATGGAGATCAGAATTGGATGCCGGACTTGTCGGCGACGGTATGCATGTCCTTGTCGCCGCGGCCGGAGAGGTTCACCAGCAGGATATTGTCCTGCGCCAGCGTCGGGGCGAGCTTGGCGGCGTAGGCAAGCGCGTGGGAGGATTCCAGCGCCGGGATGATGCCTTCATTGCGGCACAGGGCGTGGAAGGCGGCGAGCGCCTCGTCGTCGGTCACCGCCACATACTGCGCGCGACCACTATCCTTGAGCCAGGCGTGCTCGGGACCGACGCCGGGATAGTCGAGACCGGCCGAGATCGAGTGGGTCTCGATGATCTGGCCGTTCTCGTCCTGCATGAGATAGGTGCGGTTGCCATGCAGCACCCCGACAGGGCTGTTGGCCGTCAGCGGCGCGGCATGCTTGCCCGTGTCCAGCCCGAAGCCGGCCGCCTCCACCCCGATGAGCTTCACCGCCTCATCCGGAATGTAGTCGTAGAAAATGCCCATGGCATTGGAACCGCCGCCCACGCAGGCGATCACCGCATCCGGCTGGCGCCCGGCGAGCGCCGGCATCTGGGCGCGGCACTCGCGCCCGATCACCGTCTGGAAGTCGCGCACCATCATGGGATAGGGATGCGGGCCCGCTACGGTGCCGATGATGTAGAAGGTATCGGCCACGTTGGTGACCCAGTCGCGCATGGCTTCGTTCAGCGCGTCCTTCAGGGTCTTCGAGCCGGACTCCACCGGCACCACGGTCGCCCCGAGCAGCTTCATGCGATAGACGTTGGCGGCCTGGCGCTTGACGTCCTCGGAGCCCATGTACACCACGCATTCCATGCCGTAGCGGGCCGCCACGGTGGCGGTGGCCACGCCGTGCTGGCCGGCGCCGGTCTCGGCGATGACCCGCGGCTTGCCCATGCGCCGCGCCAGCAGCGCCTGGCCGATGCAGTTGTTCACCTTGTGGGCGCCGGTGTGATTGAGGTCCTCGCGCTTGAGATAGATCTGGGCGCCGCCGAGGCTCTCGGACCAGCGCCGGGCGTGGTAGATGGGGCTGGGGCGGCCGACGTAGTGCTTGAGTTCATAGTCGAACTCGGCACGAAACTCGGGGTCGGCCTTGGCCGCCTCGTAGGCCCGGCGCAGCTCGTCCAACGCCGCCACCAGGGTCTCGGCGACGAAGATGCCGCCGTAGGGGCCGAAATGGCCCTGCGCGTCGGGCAGGTCATACATCCGCATTTCTCACTCCAGCGATGAACGCCGCGATCATCGCAGCGTCCTTGATCCCCTTGGCGGCTTCCACGCCGCTGCTGACATCCACCGCCCACGGCCGCACCCGGCGCACCGCCTCGGTCACGTTGGCTGCGTCGAGCCCGCCGGAGAGGATCACGGGCAGGGACAGCCCGGCGGGAATCAGGGACCAGTCGAAGGCTTTGCCGCCGCCACCGTAGCCCTCGACGTAGGCGTCGAGCAGCAGGCCCTGGGCGGAGGAAAACGAATCCGCGTATTTTACCAAATCGAGCCCCGGCCTCACCCGCGCCGCCTTGATGTAAGGCGCGTGGAAGGAGCGGCAGTAGGCCTCATCCTCGTCGCCGTGGAACTGGAGGAGCTGGATCGGCACCGCTTCCATGACGCGCCGTACGGCCAGCTTCGGCTCGTTCACGAACAGTCCCGCCAGGGTGACAAAGGGCGGCACGGTCCGAGCGATCTCCCAGGCCTGCTCGATCGTCAGGCAGCGGGGGCTGGGGCCGTAGAACACCAGTCCCAGGGCATCGGCGCCCAGTTCCACCGCGGCGCGCGCGTCCTCGACTCGGGTAATGCCGCAGATCTTGACGCGGGTACGAGCCACGCTAGATGGAGAGAGAATCGAAAGGCGCGATGATACGGCCATTCATGGGCAACTGCCAGCGCGGCTCGTACTCGATGCTGCAGAGATAGAGCCCGGCGGCCGAGAAGGTCGGTGCGGCGAGACGGCGGTCGCCCTCGCGCAGCAGGGCGGGGATCCATTCCGGTGCCTGATTGCCCTTGCCCACATACACCAGGGCTCCCACCAGGTTGCGCACCATGTGATGCAGGAAGGCGTCGGCGCGGAACTCGAAAATGACGGAATCGCCGCGGCGCGAAACTTCCGCCTGGTAGAGTTGCTTCACCGGCGACTTGGCCTGGCACTCGGCGGCGCGAAAGGCGGAAAAGTCATGCTCGCCCACCAGGTGCGCCGCCGCTTCCCGCATGGCATCGAGATCGAGCGGCAGGTGAAACCAGCCCACCCGCCCGTGCCACAGCCCCGGGCGCACCGGATGGTTGTAGAGGACATAGCGGTAGCCGCGCGCCACGGCGCAAAAGCGGGCGTGGAAGTCCTCGGGCACTTCCCGGGCCCAGCGCACCGCCACGCTTTTGGGCAAATGAGTGTTCACGCCGCGCACCCAGGCGTGCAGCGGCCGGGGTGCCGAGGTGTCGAAATGCACGACCTGCACCGCTCCGTGCACGCCGGCGTCCGTGCGCCCGGCACAGTTGAGGCGCACCGGCACGCCGGCGATCTCGGCCACGGCGCTTTCCAGGACGTCCTGTACCGTGTTGCCGTGGGGCTGCGACTGCCAGCCGGCGAAGCCGCTTCCCTCGTACTCCAGGCCCAGCGCGATTCTCATGCCCATCTCCAGGCCGCCAGCGTCGCGGCGGCGAGGGCGGCGAGGACCGCATAATCCGCCGCGGCCAAGGGCGCGGCGCGCACCCGGATGGGAGCCGCCTCGCCCGGCGCCTCGGCATGTTCGAGCCATTCGCGCCAGTGGGCGCCACGGGGCGCTTCCTCCACGTAGCGCAAGACCAGCATGATCCTCAGGGCGACCCGCGCCCGGTTCAGGCCGAGCCCGCCCAGGGGCCAGAGCAGGCCGTAGAGACCGGCGACCAGGTCATCGAGGGCGGAAAGCTCCAGCAGGATCGCCAGGGGTGCCAGCACCAGCAACAGGCGCAGCGAGTGGGTAAGACCCAGGATCAGCCCTTCGCCGGTCGGGCCGAAACCGCCCAGGGCCGGGATCAACAACACGCCCGGCGTGACCAAGGCGAACAGCAGCAGGATGGAGGCGAGCAGCCAGCGTGTCCGCCACAGGAGGAGAAAAAGCCGTCGCCGCGCCAGGAAGGCCGCCGCCGGCAACAAGCCGGCGGCAAGGGCCAGCAGCCAGCGCAGGGAAAGCAGTTGGGTCATCGCAACCACAGTGCCCCAGAGCATGAGGCGTACCATCGGGTGCAGCATCAAGGAAAAGGAAGAAGTCGGAGGGCATCGCGCCCTCCGTGAAGGCTCAGCCCAGTTTGTCCAGCATGCCGCGCGCCTTGGCCTGCTGCTCGGCACTGCCTTCCTGCAGCACTTCCTGGAGCAGTTCGCGCGCCCCCTCCTTGTCGCCCATTTCCTCGTAGGCCTTGGCCAATTCGAGCTTGGTCGCCGCCTCGTCACCGCCGGCGGACACCGCGGCGGGCTCCCCCAGGTCCAGGCTGATGGCAGCAAGATCCACGCTCGGCTCGGCGGGGCGTGCCGGCTCGGCCGGCGCGGTGCCGAGGTCGAGATCGAAGTCGAGCGCGTTGTCGCCGGCGGTCCCCTTGTCCGGGTCGATGACTTCCGCCACCGGCGCCTCGGGTGCGGACGCCCCCAGGTCCAGATCGAAATGCAGGCTTGCCACGCCGGCGAGCGCACCGATCGGCGCCGGCTCCGCTTCCGGCTTGGGCTCCTCTTCCAGCTTGAGATCGAAGGCCAAGGGCGGCGGTGCCGGCTCGACCTTGGCGGCCTCCACGGCCGGCTCCGGCGTGAAGTCCGGCGTCTCCGCCGCTGGCTGGAAATCCAGGCCGAGATCGAAGTCCAGCGCCGGAGGCTCGGGCGCCTTAGCTTCAGCTTGCGCTGCCGGAGCCGGGGGCGCCCCCAGATCGAGATCGAAGTCCAGCGGCGCCGGGGCCGCCTCGGGTTGCGCCGCGGCAACGGCCGGCTGGTCTGCGCTCGCCGCGGGCGCAGCCTCTTCAACCGTCTCGGCGACTGGGCCCGCCTCGCCCGGCACGGTCCAGCTCTCGCGGAACAGGTTTTCGGCCGCGGGCACGATGATCGTGGCATCGGTGGACACCGACGCCTGCCGCGCCGCCGCGCCGCCATAGAGCGGATTGGCCGGATCGAGCTTCTGGCCCATGGCCGCGGCCTTCTCCCAGTCGGCACCGACACCACCGGTCTGGGCGTAGAGGTCACTCGCCAGGGTTTCGAACTGCTTGGCGTTCTTGCGCGCCGCATATATCTCCAGCAGCTTCACATGGATGGCGGTACGGGTCGGGTCGCTCTTCAGGGCATCGAGCAGGATCTCTTCCGCCTGGGCGTCGCGGCCATAGGCCATGTACACGTCGGCCTCGGCCACCGGATCGACGCCCTCGTCGGCGTCGATGGCACCGATCGAGGCCTGGCTGAAATCCGCCCCCGCCGAACTGGCGCTGGTGTCCACGCTCTGGCCGCCCGTCGCACCGAATACGGAGTTGGAAGCCAGGCTGGCCGCGGTCGTCGGCGCCACCAGGCCACCTTCATGCTTGCGTTTCCGGCTCTGCCGGTAGGCGAGCAATCCGAGCAGGCCCAGCGCCAGGACACCGCCGCCGAGGACGGCGGGATTGTCCACCAGTTCGTCCAGGAAGCCCGGTTCCTCCGGCGGCGCCACTTGCGGGGGCTCGGGCTTGGGCGGCTTGGCCGCTTCGACGACTTTTTCCGCCTCGGCCGGCTTCGCCGGCGCGACGTCCGCGGGTTTGTCCGCAGGCTTCTCCGCCACGGCCGGGGCCGCTGGCTTGGCGGCCTCCGGCGCGGGCGCCGGAGCGGGTTCGGGCTTCGTCGCCGCCGCTGCCGGCGCAGGCTTGGCCGCGGCCTGTTTCTGCATTTCCGCCAGGCCCTGGTTCTTCAACTCGACCAGTTTCTGCAGTTCCTTGACGTTCTTTTCCAGCGCGGCCTGGCGGGACTGGGCTTCCTTCAGCGCCTTGTCCTTGGCGACGATGTCTTCTTCCAGGGCGGCGATCTTGCCTTGGACGGCCTGCGCCGCCTTGCCGGCCTCCGCCTTGGACACCTTGAGTTGGTCCTTGGCCTCGGCCGGAACCTTGTCCTCGACCTTGGCGGTGATCTTCCCGGTGGCTTCCTGCTGCGCCGCCGCCTCCTTGGGCGCGGGGGCGGCCGCGGCCGCCTCGGCGAGCTTCTTGCGGTAGGCGTTGAAGTCCGCCGTCTGCGCCGCGATGACGCGCTTGGCATCGCCTTCGCCCACGGCAGCCACCGCATCGCGTTCGGGAATGGCGAGAATCTTGCCCGCCTTCAGGCGGTGCAGGTTGTTGCCGATGAAGGCGTCCTGGTTGGCGCGGAAGAGGGCCACGAGCATCTGGTCGAGGCTGACACCTTCGGGCTTGGCCACTGCGGCAATCTTGCCCAAGGTGTCGCCCCGCTTCACCTCGACGGTCTTGGCCTGCGCAACCGGCTTGGGCGCCGCCGGCTTTTTCGCCAGGGCTTGTTCGTCCATGGGCGCAACGGCGCGCGGTTCGGGGGCCTTCGGCGCGGGCGCCGGTTGGGCCACCACCGCCGGCTCGGGTTGGGCGGCAGGCGGCGCGGTTGTCGGCTTCTGCGCCAGCACTTCGGGCGCCGGGTCGAGGAGGAAGGTGTATTCGCGCACCAGGCGGCCGGAGGCCCAGTTGAGCTCGATCAGCAGATCCAGAAAGGGCTCGTTGACGGGTCGGTCGGTGGTCATGCGGATCACCGGCTGTCCGCTCGGTCGCTTGTCCACCGCCAGCTTGACGCCGGCCAGGGCGGGCACGAACTCGATGCCCGCCTGGTTGAAAGCCTCGTGGCTTGCCAGCCGCGCCGAAATGGAGGACAGCTCCTCTCGCGTCGCCGTCAGTTCGACCTCGGCGCGCAGGGGCTGCCCCAGCGCCGACAGCACGGTGATCTTGCCCAAGCCGGCCGCGCCGGCGGCCGGCGGCAGGACGGCCAGCGCCACCGCCAGCAGGGATGCCTTGAACGAGAATGTCAGGAGTTTATTTTGCACCGCGTCCCCCTCGCGGAGAGTTTTCTGAACAATTAACATAACATCATGAGCTTAGCTATGCAAGCTAAACTTCCTCCTCACGTTGTGACCCAAGCCGGCCAAAATCCCGGCCGATATTCCCGGCAAGGCGCACCCCTGACACGCCCTGCCCATGCACATGATGATTGTTTTTTATGAGGGGAGCGGGAGTGAGCCTGCTCCCGGCCCGTCGCTCAGGCTTCGAGCAGGACGCGCAGCATCCGGCGCAGCGGTTCCGCCGCGCCCCAGAGAAGCTGATCGCCGACGGTGAAGGCAGCCAGGTACTCGCCGCCCATCGACAGCTTGCGCAGCCGGCCGACCGGCACGGCGAGCGTCCCCGTGACCGCCGCCGGCGTCAGCTCGCGCACGGTGCGCTCCCGCTGGTTGGGCACCACTTTCACCCAGTCGTTGGCGGTGGCTAGCATACCCTCGATTTCACCCAGCGGAATATCTTTCTTCAGCTTGATGGTCAGCGCCTGGCTGTGGCAGCGCATGGCGCCGATGCGCACGCAGATGCCGTCCACCGGGACCGCGGGTTTGCCAGATCCGGCCTCACGGCCGAGTATCTTGTTGCATTCGGCCTGGCCCTTCCATTCCTCGCGGCTCTGGCCGTTGCCGAGATCCTTGTCGATCCAGGGAATCAGGCTGCCGGCCAGGGGCACGCCGAAGTTGGAAGTCGGGAATTTCTCGTCGCGCAGAATGCCGGCCACTTCGCGGTCGATGTCGAGAATGGCGGAGGCCGGATCGCTGAGCAGGGCCTGGGCGACGCGATGGGCCTCGCCCATCTGCGCCAGCAGCTCGCGCATGTTCTGGGCGCCGGCGCCGGAAGCGGCCTGGTAGGTCATGGCGCTCATCCATTCGACCAGGTCGCGCTGGAAGAGACCGCCCAGGGCCATGAGCATCAGGCTGACGGTGCAGTTGCCGCCGATCCAGTTCTTCGCGCCCTTGGCCAGCGCGTCCTTGATGACGCCCATGTTGACCGGGTCGAGGATGATCACCGCATCGTCCTTCATGCGCAGGGTCGAGGCGGCATCGATCCAGTGGCCCTGCCAGCCGGCCTGGCGCAGCCTGGGAAACACCTCGGTGGTGTAGTCGCCCCCCTGGCAGGAGAGGATGACGTCCATCGCCTTCAGGTCGTCGATGTTCTTCGCGTCCTTCAGCGCCGGCACGTCGCGGCCGATGGCCGGCCCCTTGCCGCCCGCCTGCGACGTGCTGAAGAACACGGGCTCCAGCAGATCGAAGTCCCGCTCCTCGAGCATGCGCTGCATCAGCACCGAGCCGACCATGCCGCGCCAGCCAACCAGACCCACTCGCTTCATTGCCCTACCCCTTGTTTCCGAATTCCCTCACAGCGCCGCGATCACCGCGTCGCCCATTTCCTTCGTGCCGACCCGCTTCGTGCCGGCCTCAAAGATGTCCCCCGTGCGATAGCCTTCCGCGAGCACTTTTTTCACCGCGTCCTCGATGCGTCGCGCGGCCTCTTCCAGGTCGAACGTGTAGCGCAGCATCATCGCCGCCGAGAGGATGGTCGCCAGCGGGTTGGCCACGCCTTGGCCGGCGATGTCCGGCGCCGAGCCGTGGATCGGTTCGTACAACCCCTTGGCCTTCTCGTCCAGGGAGGCGGAGGGCAGCATGCCGATGGAGCCGGTGAGCATGGAGGCCTCGTCCGAGAGGATGTCGCCGAACATGTTGCCCGTGACCATCACGTCGAACTGCTTGGGGTTGCGCACGAGCTGCATGGCGGCGTTGTCCACCAGCATGTGGGAGAGTTCCACGTCCGGATAGTCCTTCGCCACCCCGGTCACCACGTCGCGCCAGAGCTGCGTGCATTCCAGCACGTTCATCTTGTCCACGGAGCACAGCTTGCGGTTGCGCTTCCCCGCCGCCTCGAAGGCGACGCGGGCGATGCGGCGGATCTCCGACTCGGAGTAGACCATGGTGTTGAAGCCGACCCGCTCTTTTCCATGTTCGCCGTTGCGGGTTTCGATGCCGCGCGGCTCGCCGAAGTAGATGTCGCCGGTCAGTTCCCGCACGATCAGGATATCCAGCCCGGCCACCACCTCCGGCTTGAGGGTGGAGGCATTGGCCAGTTCGGGATAGAGCACCGCCGGGCGCAGGTTGGCGAAGAGGTTGAGGTCCTTGCGGATGCCCAGGAGCCCCCGCTCCGGGCGCTTCTCCCGGGGCAGCGTGTCGTACTGGGGGCCGCCCACCGCGCCCAGCAGCACGGCATCGGCCGCCCGGGCGAGCTTCTTCGTCGCCTCGGGATAGGGCTCGCCGGCGGCATCCACGGCGCAGCCGCCCAGCAGCGCGGTCTCCATCTCCAGCTTGACGCCGTCCGTGCGCAGGGCTTCCAGCACGCGCACGGCCTGGCCGACGATCTCGGGCCCGATGCCATCACCGGGCAGAACACAGATTTTCATTCATTCACCTAGATGGGGTCAGAACAGCCAGGGTTGCTCGATGCGCCGCCTGGCCTCGAACTCGCGGATCTGGTCGGCATGGCGCAGCGTGAGGCCGATGTCGTCGAAGCCGTTCAGCAGGCAGTACTTGCGAAAGGAATCGACGTCGAAGCCGAGCGCCTTCCCATCGGGCCGCGTCACGGTCTGGGCCTCCAGGTCGATGCGCAGGCGGTAGCCGGGCGTCTCCTGGGCCTGCCGGAACAGGGCGTCCACCTCCGCCGCCGGCAGCTTGATGGGCAGCAGGCCGTTCTTGAAGCAGTTGTTGTAGAAGATGTCGGCGAAGCTGGTGCCGACCAGGGCGCGGAAGCCGTAGTCCTCCAGCGCCCAGGGCGCATGCTCGCGCGAGGAGCCGCAGCCGAAGTTGTCCCGGGTGAGCAGGATGGAGGCGCCCCGGTAGCGCGGCTCGTTCAGCACGAACTTGGGGTTGAGCGGCCGTTTCGAGCTGTCCTGTCCCGGCTCGCCGTGGTCGAGGTAGCGCCACTCGTCGAACAGGTTCGGTCCGAAGCCGCTGCGCTTGATGGACTTGAGGAACTGCTTCGGGATGATGGCGTCGGTATCGACGTTGGCCCGGTCCAGGGGCGCCACCAGACCATCCAGTTGGGTGAACTTCCGCATCACTTCGTCGCGGCCTTCTCGATCACCTCGCCGCCCTTCTTGAGGTCCTTGCCCATGCCCTGGACCGTGTTGCAGGCCGACAGGGCCAGGGCGGCAAGGATGGCGGCGATCAGGCTCAGGGTTTTCATAGTCTCAACCTCCAGCTCAGACGATTTCCCGTACGTCGGCAAAATGCCCGGCGATCGCCGCGGCGGCGGCCATTTCCGGGCTGACCAGGTGGGTGCGCCCGCCGGCGCCCTGCCGCCCCTCGAAGTTGCGGTTCGAGGTGGAGGCGCAGCGCTCGCCCGGCTCCAGCCGGTCGGCGTTCATGGCCAGGCACATGGAGCAGCCCGGCTCGCGCCACTCGAAGCCGGCGGCGGTGAATATCCGGTCCAGGCCCTCCCGCTCGGCCTGTTGCTTGACCAGGCCGGAACCGGGCACCACCATCGCCAGCTTGATGTTCGCGGCGATGTGCCGCCCCTTGACGATGGCGGCGGCGGCGCGCAGGTCTTCGATGCGGGAGTTGGTGCAGGAGCCGATGAAAATCTTGTCCAGCCGGATTTCCCGGATCGGCGTGCGCGGCACCAGGCCCATGTACTGGAGCGCCCGCTCCATGCCCTCCCGCTTCACCGGGTCCGGCTCCAGGGCCGGGTCGGGCACCAGGCCGTCGATGCCGGTGACCATCTCGGGCGACGTGCCCCAGGTCACCTGCGGCCGGATGCCCCGGGCGTCGATCTCCACCGCGGCGTCGAAGCGCGCCCCCTCGTCGCTCCTCAGCGTGCGCCAGTAGGCCACGGCCCGCTCCCACATCTCCGCCTTCGGCGCGAAGGGGCGGCCCTGCACATACTGGATGGTGGTGTCGTCCACCGCCACCATGCCGGCCCGCGCGCCGGCCTCGATGGCCATGTTGCACAGGGTCATGCGGCCTTCCATGGACAGGGCGCGGATGGCGGAGCCGGCAAACTCCAGGGCATAGCCTGTGCCGCCGGCCGTGCCGATGCGGCCGATCAGGTGCAGGGCGATGTCCTTGGCGGAGACGCCCTTGCCCAGCGCCCCCTCGACCCGCACCAGCATGGCTTTCGACTTCTTCTGCAGCAGGCACTGGGTGGCCAGGACATGCTCCACCTCCGAGGTGCCGATGCCGTGCGCCAGGCAGGCGAAGGCGCCGTGGGTGCTGGTGTGGGAATCGCCGCAGACCACGGTCATGCCGGGCAGCGTCGCCCCCTGCTCGGGGCCGATGACGTGCACGATGCCCTGGCGCACGTCGTCCATGCCGAACTCGATGATGCCGAACTCCGCGCAGTTCTTGTCCAGGGTCTCCACCTGCAGGCGCGAGACCGGATCGTCGATGCCGCCGGCGCGGTTGGTGGTCGGCACGTTATGGTCGGCCACCGCCAGGTTGGCCGAGACGCGCCAGGGCTGGCGGCCGGCCAGCTTCAGGCCCTCGAAGGCCTGGGGGCTGGTCACCTCGTGCACCAGTTGGCGGTCGATGTAGAGCAGGGCCGTGCCGTCCGCTTCCTCGCGGACAACGTGGCTCGACCATAGCTTGTCGTAGAGCGTCTGTGGCATGATGCAGGGCGGACCGAAAGGGTTGAATTATATCGAATCCGGCGCGGTCTCGCCGCAGCGCCGCAAGCGTTCGACCTGGGTAGAATACTGACTAGCGGCGGCTCGCCCAACCCGGACAACAACAAACTCATGCTCCAGGTAAGCCTCACCTTCGACCTGACCCTGCTCTCCTTTGCCGTGGTCACCGCCCTGGCCATCGCGGTCTACGCCTTGGTCCTCAGGCGTCGCGCCGAGAAGATCCGCGCGGCCACCGCCCAGATCACGCGGGTGGTCAGGGACTACTTCGCCAAGAGTGGCGCCGAGGTGGCGGTGCAAAGCGTCCATCAGGCCGAGGGCAATCATTTCCTGGTATTCATCGAATCCGAACCCCTCAAGCGGTTCCGCTATTCCCATATCGTCGAGGCCGCCCTGGTCAGCCACGTGGACAAGATCCTCGGCCATTGCATCGACCGGGTCTATTGGCGCTTCCCCCTTCCCGCGGAGCCGACCCCGGCCGCCGCGACGGCGCCCGGTGCAGCCGAGTCCAAGGCCGCCCCGGCGGAAGCCAGCAAGGCCTCCGCGGCGGAAAAATCCCTGATCACCCAGGAAGACGAGTACATCGCCCAGGGCCTTCTGCGCGCCAAGGCCACCAACGACTACCACGTGGTCGAAGGCTCCTGGGACCAGTTCGAGCAGGCCCTGCAGAAGGGCGAAGCCGCCTCCGAAAGCCCCCAGGACGGCCCGGCGCGCCCGTGACGGCCGATCAGCGCGGCCGGTAGTACGGCAACGCCTCGGGCAACAGGCGCTCGATGTCGCGGATGCGCGTGCTGTCCGCCGGGTGGGTGGACAGCAGTTCGGGCGGCTTGGGTTTGCCCTTGCCGGCTTCCGCCATGCGCAGCCACAGGTCGCGGGCCGCCCGCGGGTCGTAGCCGGCCTTGGCCATGTAGATCATCCCCAGCCGGTCCGCCTCCGATTCCTGCAGCCGGGAGTAGGGCAGGAGGACCCCCACCGTGGCCCCCAGGCCGAGCAAGCCGGCGTACAGGTCCGCTTTCCGGGGATCCCTGGCGGAGATGGCGGCCGCGGCCACGACCCCCTCGACGACCAGTTGCTGGCTGACCCGCTCGCCACCGTGGCGGGCCACGGCGTGGGCCACCTCGTGGCCGATCACCGCGGCCAGCCCCGCGTCGTCCTTGGCCACGGGCAGCAGCCCGGTATAGACCCCCACCTTGCCCCCCGGCAGGCAAAAGGCATTGACCATCTTGTCGTTGTCGATGACCTTGAACTCCCACTGGTACTCCGTCTTGCCGGTGGCGGCGGCGATGCGGCTGCCGACCCGCGTCACCCGCTCGTTGAGCTGGGGGTCCTGGGAGACCTTCTCCTTCTTCAGGACATCCTCGAAGGCGGAGAAGCCCATCCGCACTTCCTCGCGCTCCGAAAGGAGCTGGAGCTGGCTGCGGCCGGTGATGGGCACGGTCTGGCAGGCGGCGAGCAGCAGCACCGCCCAGGCGGTCCAGACGAGGGCATCGAGCGGGGATCTAATCGGATGCATAGTTCATTTTAACGCGCGGGCTCGGCGGACGATGACCGCCAGCCGCGCAGGATCAGGCCCATGCCGGCCAGGGCGAACAGGGAGCCCAGGGTGTAGGTCAGCGGCGCGCCGATCGCCTCCCAGGCCCAGCCGCTGACGAGCCCCCCGAGCATGCCGCCGGCGCCGAAAGAGATGCTGCCGTAAAGGGCCTGGCCGCGCGCCTGGTGCCGGCCGGCGAACCAGCGGTTTACCGCCGCCACCGCCGTGGCGTGAAAGGCGCCGAAGGTGGCCGCGTGCAGGAGTTGCGCCAGCACGAGCACCCACAGCCAGTCGATGCCCCAGCCGATCATGAGGAAGCGGGCCACCGCGCAGGCGAAACTGAAGAGCAGGATGGCCCGCAGCGGGAAAGCCCGCAGCAGGCGCGGCATGTACAGGAAGACGACGATCTCGGCCAGTACGCCCAGGGTCCACAACAGGCCGACCAGGGTCTTGCCGTAGCCGTGCCCGTCCAGGTAGATCGAGAAGAAGACGTAAAGGGCGCCGTGGGCCGCCGACATGAAGAAGCAGGCGGCGAACAGGGCCTGGACCTCGGGCCGGCGCAGGATGTCGCCGATGGGCTGGCGGTCCGTCTCGTGCCGTTCCTGGCGCTTGTCGGGCAGCAGCAACGCGCAGCCGAGGATGCCGCCCAGCGTGGCGAGGGCGGCCCACAGCACGGTGGGAAGCGGCAGCCGGTCGAGCAGCCAGCCCAGGCCGAGCACCGCGACGACGAAGCCGACCGAGCCCCACAGCCGGATCGAACCGTAACGGCTCGCTTGTCCGTCCAGGTGGGACAGGGTCAGCGCCTCGACCAGCGGCAGGGCCGCGCTCCAGAAGAAGGCGAGCAGCGCCATGCCGAGAAAGATGCCGGTGAAACTCTGGGTGAAAAAGAAGCTGGAAAAGCCGGCGATGCTGGCCAGCCCGGCGGCGCGCACGATCGGCATCTTCGCGCCGAGGCGATCGGCCAGCCAGCCCCACAGGTTGGGCGCCAGGAGGCGCATCACCTGCATCAGCGACATCAGCACGCCGATGTCCCAGGAGGAGAACTCCAGCGACTTCAGGTAGAGGCTGAAATAGGGGGCGAAGACCCCGATGAAGGCGAAATAGAAGAAGTAGTACGCCGACAGGCGCCAGTAGGGCACCTAGGCTTCGTCCGGCTCGGGATCGTCCACCGTTGCGCCGCCGCCGCCGCCGGCCCCGGGCGCCCTGCCGGCGATCTTCGGCGTCGGGCAGGCCACGTCGGCGCACTGGGCGCGGTGGCGCAAGGCATGGTCCATCAGCACGATGGCCAGCATGGCCTCGGCGATGGGGGTGGCGCGGATGCCGACGCAAGGGTCGTGGCGGCCGTGGGTCTCCACGGTCACCGGATTGCCCTGCTTGTCGATGGAACGGCGCGGCAGGCGAATGCTCGACGTGGGCTTGATGGCGAGGCTCACCAGGATGTCCTGGCCCGTGGAAATGCCGCCCAGGACACCCCCCGCGTTGTTGGAGAGAAAGCCGGCGGGGGTCATCTCGTCCGAGTGCTCCGTGCCCTTCTGGGCCACCGCGGCGAAGCCGGCGCCGATCTCGACCCCCTTCACGGCATTGATGCCCATCATGGCGTAGGCGATGTCCGCGTCCAGCCGGTCATACACCGGCTCGCCCCAGCCCACCGGCACGCCCTGCGCCACCACGTCGATCCGGGCACCCACGGAGTCGCCCGACTTGCGCAGCTCGTCCATGTATTCCTCGAGCCGCGGAACCATGTCGGGATCGGGCGAAAAGAAGGGATTGGCGCGCACCGCCTCCCAGGACTTGAACGGGATGGCCAGCGGGCCGAGCTGGGATATGCAGCCGCGCACGGTGACGCCGTAGCGGCTGGCCAGCCACTTCTTGGCGATGGCGCCGGCTGCCACCCGCACCGCCGTCTCCCGGGCGGAGGAGCGCCCGCCGCCGCGGTAATCGCGGATGCCGTATTTCTGCCAATAGACGTAATCGGCGTGGCCGGGGCGGAAGGTCTCGGCGATGTTGCCGTAGTCCCGGCTGCGCTGGTCCTCGTTGCGGATCAGCAGCGCGATGGGCGTGCCGGTGCTGCGGCCTTCGAACACGCCGGAGAGGATTTCCACCGTGTCGGACTCGCGCCGCTGGGTGACGTGGCGCGAGGTCCCCGGCTTGCGCCGGTCCAGCTCGACCTGGATGTCCGCCTCGGTGAGCGCCAGCCCGGGCGGGCAGCCATCCACCACGCAGCCGATGGCCGGGCCGTGGGATTCGCCGAAGGAGGTGACGCAGAAGAGCTTGCCGAGGGTGTTGCCGGACATGGGGGGCGCTGGATCGCTGTTTGCACCCAGTTTATCATAGGCGCATCAGCTTCCCGCCTGACCCGCCCATGCCGTCCAAGGCAAAACCGGCGACGCCCCCGCCCGCCAAGCGCAAGCGGGGCGCCGCACCGCAGCCCGAACCGAACAAGCTCATTCAGCCCGAGCTGCGCTGGCGGCGCGCACAGCGCTATGCCTGGGACCGGGGCGGGGCCAAGGGCGGGCGGCGCTAAGAACGGGCGACATCATGACCGTTCGTGGTGAGTCGAACCATGAACGGCCTGTCCACCCATCCGTTACGGACTCTAAGCCGTCTTGCCCAGGACTTGCGTGAAGGGGATCGGTTCCCCGGCCGGCGCGGCGTTAGGAGACGCCTCGAGCGAGAGCGCTTTCACGTCCCCCGACAGCTCGCCGCCTTCCTCGATGACGATCTTGCCGTAGCGGATCTTCCCGCTGACGCGGCCGGTCGAATAGATGACGAGCTGCTTGCGCGCGGTCAGCTCGCCTTCGAAACGGCCGTGAATCTCCGCCAGGTCGATCCCCACCTTGCCGGAGAAGGCCCCGCTCTGGGCGATCTGGATGACGCGGCTGTCCATCGTCGCCTCGACGCGTCCTTCGACCACGAGGGTGTCGCAGTCGGTGATCTCGGCGCCCTTGAGCTTGACCTCGGGGCCGACCAGCAGCCGGCTCGCCTGCTGGTCTTCGGCCCGCGGCAGCGGGGTCGGCGGCGTGGGTTCGGGCTTGGCCGCAGGAGCCGCGACGGATGCCACCGCCTTCGCCGGCAGGCGGGGCTCCGTCGCCGGTTTTGTTTCGTCACGCTTGCCGAAGATCGGGCGCTTGCTGAACATGCACTCCTCCTTTTCTGACTGATGGACGGCGCCGCAGCGGCGCCGCGGCATCGGCGCATCCTCATGCAAGTGTTATGCCGGGGGTGGTTTCTTCTTCAGGAACAACGGGCAAGGCCGGGGGGCGGGCAGCGGCGCCGACTGATTGCACGACAAGCTGTCGTCTCCCGGCGACGGTTTGGCACGCTTGCCGCCTAAGACCCTGTTCCCGCGGGGCTTGCCTTGTCGCCTTGGCACGACAGGCGGGGCCGGGCGCAGTCCGGCGTCCGCCGGCCGATCAGGTCTTGACTGCCCCGTCCCGCAAGGCCCGACGCAGGATCTTGCCGACGTTGGTCTTGGGCAGCTCGGCGCGAAACTCCACCAGCTTCGGCACCTTGTAGCCGGTGAGGTTCTCCTTGCAGTGCGCGATCAGCGCCTCGGCGGTGAGGGCGGGATCCTTCTTCACGACGAAGAGCTTCACCGCCTCGCCCGCCCGCTCGTCGGCCACGCCCACCGCCGCCACTTCCAGCACGCCCGGGTGCATGGCGACCACCGCCTCGATCTCGTTCGGATAGACGTTGAAACCGGACACCAGGATCATGTCCTTCTTGCGGTCGACGATGCGCACGAACCCCTTCTCGTCCATGACGCCCACATCGCCGGTACGCAGGTAGCCGTCGGCCATGAGGACCTTCTCCGTCTCGTCGGGGCGATTGTAGTAGCCTTTCATCACCTGGGGCCCGCGCACGCAGATCTCGCCCGCCTCGCCGATCGGCAGGTTGCGCCCCTCCTCGTCGCGGACGACGATCTCGGTGGAGGACACGGGCAGGCCGATGGAACCGTTGTATTCCTTCAGGTCGAGAGGGTTGATGGTCGCCGCGGGCGAGGTCTCGGTCAGGCCGTAGGCCTCAACCAGGGTGCAGCCGGTGACCTGCTTCCACTTGTCGGCCACGGCCTTCTGCACCGCCATGCCGCCGCCCAGGCTGATGCGCAGCGCCGAGAAGTCCAGCCGGGCGAAGTCCGGGTTGTTGAGCAGGGCGTTGAACAAGGTGTTCACGCCGGTGATGGTGGTGAACTTGTACTTGCCCAGTTCCTTGACGAAGCCGGGGATGTCGCGCGGGTTGGTGATCAGCACGTTGGTCGCACCGATCTTGAAGAAGGTGAGGCAGTTCGCCGTCAGGGCGAAGATGTGGTAGAGGGGCAGCGCCGTGATGATGGTCTCCGGCCCCGCGCTGAGGAAGGGCTTGAGCCAGGCGTGCGCCTGCTGCAGGTTGGCGACGATGTTGCGGTGGGTGAGCATGGCGCCCTTGGACACCCCGGTCGTGCCGCCCGTGTATTGCAGGAAGGCGATGTCGTCAGGGCCCACCGCGACCGCCTTGAACCCGGCCCCGGCGCCGCGGGCCATCGCCTCGCTGAAGCGCGTCGCCCGGGGCAGGCTCCAGGGGGGCACCATCTTCTTGACGTGCCGGACCACGAAGTTGACGATCGCGCCCTTGGGGAAGCCGAGCAGGTCGCCCAGGCCGGTGACGATGACATGCTTCAGCGGCGTGCGGGCGACGCATTCCTGCAGGACGTGGGCGAAGTTCTCGACGATGACGATCGCTTCGGCGCCGGAGTCCTTGAGCTGATGCTCCAACTCCCGCACCGTGTATAGCGGATTGCAGTTCACCACCGTGTAGCCGCCGCGCAACGCGCCGTAGATGCACACCGGGTACTGCAGCAGGTTGGGCATCATGACGGCGATGCGCGCCCCCCTGGGCAGGCCCAGGGACTGCAGATGGGCGGCGAAGTCCCGCGACAGGCGGTCCAACTCGCCATAGCTCATGGACTTGCCCATGTTGATGTAGGCGGTGCGTTCCCGGTACCCCTGAACGCTGCGCTCGAACATCTGGCCGATCGACTGGAACTCGTTCACGTCGATCTCCGCCGGCACGCCGGCAGGATAGCTCTTCAGCCAGACTTTCTCCATTGTTGCCTCCCCTCCTTGGTTGTTGTCGACAGGCAATGAACGCGCTTCCTCCCGGCGCGCGCCGAAATCCGCTTGCGCAATGTCAGGTGCCGCCGGTCTCGGCGGGCCAGTCCCGGATGTAGGCCTTGAGCATGCGGTTCTCGAAGCTTCGCTCCTCGAGCATCGCCTTGGCCACGTCGTGGAAAGAGATCACGCCCATCAGGGTGCCGCCGTCCATGATAGGCAGATAGCGCATGCGCTTCTCGACCATGAGCCGGCGCAGCCCGTCCACGTCCATCTCGGGGCCGGCCACCACGGGATCGCGCACCATAACGCTTGAAATGGGCGCGTTGCCCCAGTCGGCACCGTTGGCATGCACCGCCTTGAGCACTTCACGGAAGGTGAGCACGCCGACCATGCGCCCCCCTTCGAAAACGACCAGGGAGCCGACGTCCTGCTCGGTCATCACGGCGATGGCGTCGGTGAGCGTCTTGTTCAGGGCGATCGTGAAGAGGGCCATGCCCTTGATCGCCAGGATTTCTCTGACCTGCATGCTGCCCCCTTCCATTTTTTTATGACGGTATTCGCCAATCTCATGTTAGTCGATTGCGGCGCCGCGGAAAAGGGACACGCCTAAATCTCCCGCCAGGTCCCGTCGCCGAAAATGAGGCCGCAGCGCACGGGCTTGGC